>JBAZYB010000003.1:0-56944 GCA_041659545.1 Hyphomicrobium sp. | reverse complement strand
ACCTGACACCGCCCGTGGTGCTGGAGAACATGCTCCAGACCCTGAACAACGTCAACCGGCTGCACGCCCTGGCGCAGGGTTACTCGCAACTGAATCCGTATCTCCAGAAGACGCCGGATGGCGCGAAAAACCTGACGCCCGCGACGACCTTTTTCACGTCGGCCTACGCGCGACACATCAACAACGAATTCGACAAACGGCAAGCCAGTTACCGGTACGCACCGCCGACACCGAAGTTCAACCCGGACATCGGTGTGAGTTTCCCTTCCGCGAATCCCTGAGCTAAGGCACCATGCAGCCCGATCCCTACGCGAACCTGATGAGCCAGATGGAGCAGACCTATGCACCGGAGGCCGCGCCTGCCGCTTCCGCACCGTCTGCACCGACAACGGTACCTACCCCCGCTCCAGCACCTGCCGCTCCAGCCCCTGATGCGTCGGTGCCCTACGGGAATCTGATGGGCCAGATGGCGCAGACCTATGTGCCGGACGCGCCACCGTCGCAAGTGAATCCGTATGTGTGGGATCAGATGGGACCGCTGATGGCCGGTGGTGCGGGCGCGACCGCTGGTAGTGTAGTGGCCCTGAAACGTGCGCTGCTTCCGCGCAACTCGGCCACGCTCAATACCCGGGCCGCGTTCAAGGCAGCGGCCCCTTACGCGAAGATGCAGGCGACCGGCAAAGGCATCCCTTCACCCTTCACCGAGCCGACATTTGATCCGAGTCAGGTAGCGATCAATGCGGCGATGCCGGACATGAGCGCGGGTGAACCGCACTTCAATTTCCCGTCCTTCGGGACGCCAACCCCGCTGCCTGCGGTGCAGGACACGGCACAACCCGAGGCGATCAGCAACTACGCGAAGAAGTTTCTGCCGCCTGATGCCGCGACCCTAGCCGACAACATGCAGCACGCGCAGCAACTGAGCGCGGAGTACGGCACCAATATGTCCCGGCTGCGCAGCGCGGAGCCATCGGCCCGGGTGGTGGACGTCAATGGTTCACCGATCGCCACGACTGGAAGCCCTGCAGCTTTGCGCGAGATCGCGGCGTACAACGCTGCACGCGCCCCGCTGCCCGAGATCGCCGCGCCGGTTGAATCGGCTGCGCCGGCACCCTTGTCGGCCTTCGGACAGAACGCGCTGCGCGCCAAACAGGCGTACACCACAGCAGCCGCAGAACCTTGGAACGAATTGCCGAGCGCATCACACTGGCGCAATATGGCCGATCCTGCGGGCGCTGCGGGCCGCGCAGCGGGCGCGCTGGAGAGCATGTACCCGAACCCCTTGGTACGCGGTATTGCCCGCGTAGGGAGCGCAATTCCGCGCTTCATCACCCCGGTGGTGGGCGGGGCTCTCGGTGGCCTGTCGGCGGCGAACCTGCCGGGTGACATCGAGAACAAACACTACGGGCAGGCAGCAATCGACGCGCTGGCCGCAGCGGGTGGGCTGGGCAGCATGGCCTTCGATGGCCCGATCATCACGGCGCTGGGCCTCGGGGCCGGTGGCCTGGGTGCTCTGAAGGCAATGTACAACTACCAGAACCAGCCCGGTGTCCCCACGGTATATCAGGGTGTTCACCAGCCCTAGAGCACGAAAATCAGTAACAGAATCAAGATCAGCCCGACGAAAAACAGTTCGTCGATCGCCTCGCTGATGGCGATCACCGTGGCGTAGCTCCAGAACGAATTGCGGAATGGTTTGACCTGTTTCATGGTATTCTCCTTCGCGCAACAGGTTGGTTCCTGGTGCAATCTCCTATGAGGGTCTTGGGGCACCGTTTGGTGCCCCTCTTTTTGGTTACGCGCCCTTGCGCTTGTCCACCAGCGCCCGTGCCAGATCCTTGTTGCGGCCTTCGATGAAATCGACGCAAGCCTTGCGCTCCGCGTGCACGATCGCCGGGGTGACGTGCCGCAGCAACGCGGCGCTGAACTCCAGCAGATCGACCTCATCCGCGTATAGACCGTCCTTGTTCTTCATGCCACAGCTCAGGTAGATCTGCTTGATGGTTTTGTCGTCGAGTGTCATTTTTGGTCCTTGGCGATGGCTTCTGTGACGTTTTCACCAACAGCCTCCAACATTTTTGCAGTACGGTCGAATGGCCCCCTACTCGGATCATCGGCGCTTGCCGGGAGGGTAACAAAATCAACAACCAGGGCCACCGGTGTAACGGCAACAGCGACGGCGGCTTTGAGTAGGTTTCCGATCATTTCGATTCTCCTTGCTTCGAGCCGTAGAGACTCGGGTGTTGCATGAAGTCCCAGGCACCGGTCCGGTACACGGGCTTTGGTGTTTCCAAGGGCGTCCAGTGCTCGCGCCAAGCCTCTTGCTTGGGCTTCGGGGTCTGCTGGATGCACCCGCTGGCCCAAGCCGCCTGTGCGTTCTTTTTCGGTAGGAGGGTCGATGCCATGTCAGGTTCCTTTGGTTTCGTAGTGAGTATCGGGACTCATAGTTCCATCTCCGCTCGCGGGAAGCGGTTGGACTCATCGCGCCATCGCTCTGCATCCTTTAGCGCCTCGGCCAGTTCGACTTCCAGTTTTGCAATGTGCGCGGTATAGAGTTTTTCGATTCGACGCGCCAAATCACGGCGACTTCGTTTGCCGCCCCCTTCGTCCCACGCGATGATTGTTTCGTACAGCTTTTCGTGTGGCTCTTGTGCGGCCAGCGCGTCGATGTCGGATGCGATTTTCCCGATATGGTCATGCGATGGTCCAAGCGGAATCACATAGGCAAAATCCCGCAGTAATTCCGCTGCGCGTTTCAAAGTCTGATTGGCATCCATGTCAGACCTCCAGCACGCGGTGCAAACGCTGGATACGCGATTCTAGCTTGCGCGTCTCCCACAGGTAGTGCTCGGCCATCAGTTCGCACCGGGCCAGCTCGCGCTCGGCTTCGATCAACGCCTGTCGGTTGATCTGCTCAACATCAGGCGGAGGGGGTGGGGGTGGGAAGAAAAAGTTGTAGATCACGCGATACATGGTGTTCTCCTTCAGCGTACAGCGATCAGATGCTTCGGTGCGTGCCGGTACGTCCGAATGAGGGCGCGATCAGCCGAAGAAAGCGCGGCGCGCCCGGTTTCAGCGCGCGCCGTCTGAATGAGCGCAGCGGTAAGCGCGCGGATTGGATGCAGGTAAATCACCGGGCGGCTTTGGCGCTTCTGGTCCTTCGTCGCGGGCCAAGTCGGTTCGATGCGCTTGAACGTGGCGGCTTTGCGCTCGCGTTTGAATTTCGGGCCAGGGGCGATGGGCTTCTTGGCGGCGACAGCTGCGCGGTGAAGGTCACGTCTGCTAGGTGCTTTGCTCACTTCTGTTCTCCTATGAGGGTTGGTTGATGACCTAAATCTTAACTGAAAATTAGATCGTGTCAACCGTTTTTATGGTGGCGGTCGAGGTGTTGCGATCCAGCGACATTTCGCCTTCGCAGACCATGTTCCAGTCCACACCGCTGGGGTCTTTCGCTCCGCGCGTGATGCCGTGCAGTTCGATGTGCTTGACGAGCGTTTCCTTGCCGGTCTCGTCGAAAATGCGCCACACGTGATCGACCGTGCCGCGCCCCGGATTGCCTCGGGTCTTGTTGAACCTGATCCTGTAAATCATACGACCTCCACATCCGCAGTTTCGGGCTTGACGCCTGCCAGTACAGCGGGCATCGTGGTGATATTCATGTGGGTGAAGTGGAACGGCTTGTCGGACGCGTTGCGCGTGATGGAATGCGGGAGCCACGCATTGGCGAATACCAGCAGCCCATCCTCGGGCGCGAAGTACACCGCGTCGCTTGCGTCGGTCAGGGCGTTCATGTCCTGCTGCGGGAGCATCGTTGCGAGTCGGCCTGGGCGTGGATCGTGCACCACCAGCCGCCCGCAGTCCGGGGGGCAATCCAGAAAGTAGAACGCACACATCTGCGCGCCTTGACCGTGAACATGCTGTTCCATGCCACCGGCTTTCAGATGCTCCTGTGTCCACATCTCACCCAGCACGGTCACCAGGGGTTCCATCGCGTAGCCCTGCGACTGCAGGATGTTCCAGGCGGTCTGCGAGACATACGCCGCGAAATCTGCGATGCGAGGATCGTTGCCGTAGGGCACCGTCATCACGCTCGGGTAGATCTTGTTTTTCTTCGGAGGTCGGGAAACCGCCAGTGCCTCCTTGGAAACCGCGCGCACGGATTCGAGGAACTGCGGGGCCTTGACGGTGTAGACCCCACTCCCGAAATACGCGCTTTGTGTCAACTGATTTTCCATCGCTATCTCTCTAATGAAAAGTTACGGTAGAATACTACCATTGACTTTTGGAGAACTCTATGACCCTGACTGAATACTTCGCAACGGAGCCTCACGGCGCCAAGCAGGAAATGGCGAAATACTTGGGCATCACCACGACCTGGATGTCGTTGCTGCTGTCCGGCAAGCGCGTGCCGTCGGCCAAACTAGCTGCCGCCCTTGAGCGGGCCACGCAGGGCCTCGTCACTCGTCGGGAGTTGCGCCCGGATCTGTTCTCGGATCCGCTCTAAAAGCATCTTGCGGTCCGCGTGCAGGGCGTTGTTCTCTGCCATCAGCTGCTCCGCAAGTTGGGCAAGGTTTTCTTTATTCCAGCTCCGAAAGTCGGCCATTCTCTTTTCTCCGTTTCATGGCGGCAAGCAATAGGTCTTGCACGTCCTTTTTGGTGCGTAGGCGTTCCAGCATCACCTCGTCGATCGTGTCGCGGGTGAGGATGTTGTACTCGAATACCGGGCGGTTGTAGCCTGCCTGAAACTGTCGCGCCGGGCCGATGCGTTCCGCGATCTGGAGTCGTTCTTCGAGGTTCCAGTTGTGCCCGAAGTACACCAGGATATTACCGCCATCCTGCAGGTTCAAGCCGTGCCCCGCTGATGCGGGGTGCGCAACTAGCATCGGAATTTTGCCAGCGTTCCATGCCCGGATCGTGGCCGGATTCTTGTCCAGTGCCCGCGCCTTCGGGAACGCTTTGAGAATGCGCGCCAGATCGCTCTTGAAGTTGTAGGCCACGAGGATTGGGGCTCCGTTGGCTTCCTCGACGATCTCGTCCAGCGCCTCGATCTTGGCGTCGTGCAGAGTGCTCCACTCCTTGGCCCCCTCATCGACGTACATCGCACCGTTCGCCATCTGTAGGAGCTTCTGGCTGCGCGCCGCAGCGTTGAACGCCTCGATCTGATGCCCGCTATCCAGTTCAATGAAAAATTCCTTCTCCATGTCGCGGTAATGCTTGCGTGCCCGGATCGGGAGATCCACGAAGCGGTTAGACCGGATGGGTTCGGCCAGATCGAAGTAGTCCTTGGCGTCTATCGTCAGGCACACATCTTGCAAGCGCGCCTGAATCTCGCGCTGCGCATGCTCCAGGGGTTCGATCCCGAAACCGTCGTACCCCGTGCGAAACCATCGCTCCGAGAAGGCGGTGAAGGACTTGCCCAAGCGCGCGCCCGCGTCCAGAAACCAAATCTGCCCCCATAGGTCTTTCAGACCGTTCGGTGACGGCGTGCCCGTCAACTCCACTAGGCGCTTGATCTTTGTGTGCGCCACCCGCGCCAGCGCTTTCGCGCGCTGCGTGCCCTGCCGGGTACGAAAGCCCTTGACCTTGGTGCTCTCGTCAAGCACGACGGTGGTGTAGGGCCACTTGTCGCCCCAATGCCCGATGAGCCACGGCAACTGCTCGAAATTAGTGGTGTAGACGCGGGCTGGGGTGCGGATGGCCGCAAGCCGCTGTTTCTCAGTACCGGTAATCGGTACGACATTCAGGCCGCGCAGGTGATCCCACTTCAGCACTTCCTCGGGCCATGTGGTCGTCGCTACCCGCAGAGGCGCAACGACCAGCACGAGGCCGTCTTCGACGTATTGGAGGGCTTCTACCGCTGTGAGCGTTGCCACGGTCTTGCCGCTGCCCATGAACGACCAGACCGCGCACCGGTTGTTACCCATGATGTATTCGGTCATCGGGGTTTGGTAGGCACGGGGGACGTAGGTTTTTCTCATACCAGTAGCGCGTCTACGCCCTCGAAAGAATCGATCACCACGACGTACTGGCCTGCGCGGCGCATCCGGTCATGCTCCCGCGCCTGTGCTTCTTCGTGCGCGTTTTTAGGAAACGTGGCTTTGCCGCCCGGGCGTTTCAGTTCAACCCACACTGTTGGGTTTTTACAACACCGCATCACCACCCGATCAGGCGCGCTCTTGCGCCCGGTCCATTTGACCTTGCGCATCTCGCCACCCATCGCGTGGACGCGTTGCGCGAGGTAGCCTTCGATGTCGCTTTCCTTGAGTATCGCCATCATCAGTCCTTCCGGTACCTGTAGGTTTCAAATCCCGCAGCCGCCAGTGGCATGTCGGGTGCCCAGGGAGGGTTCGCCGCCAACATCTGGCTCAGTTCCTCGGCGCGGAATTCGTCGCTGTCGGGGGTTTCGGTAATCAGTTCGTCGTGCACCGACAAGACAATCTCGTACCCCTGCGCGTCAATCGCAGGCATGTTGTGTGCCATCACATCGCGCGCCAGTGCTTGACACAGATTTTCAAACAATTTTCCGCCTGTGGTCTTGATGCGCTCCCATTTCCGGGTGTACTGGTTGATCCCCATGTACGTCACCGCGCCATTCAAGATGCGTGCAGCCGGGTAGCAGATCGAGCGCCCGCTGGGCAACTCCATGAATAGCCAATTCTTGCTGGCGACGAACGCTACTTTGCGGGCGCGGAACCGTTCACCTCGGTGCAACAACGCACGAATCGCTGCGTCTTCCAGTTCGGGCCAGTAACTGGCAATGGCCGGGTGCCCGTAGCGCCAGCCGCGCTTGAGCACGTCGCAGGCAATGTAGGCGTCAGGACTCAGACCGAACGTCGGCATCTTCTGCTTGAGCACCCAGGTGTAAAATGAATCCGATTCGGTCACAACGCTCTCGGGGGCGTGAGGCAACACCTTGTTGGGCAGTTCCTCCAGGTCGATCCCGTAAGCGGCCGCGAAGGTCACGAAAGCGCCTACGCCGCCCGCGTACCCCAAAGCAAGCTCCTGCACCTTGCCGACTTGCCGTTGCTCCTTGTCCACGGACGCCGGGTCAACCCGGAAACTCTTGGCGTAGGCCAGCTTGTACAGGTCAGGACCGATGCCCGCGTCGAAATCCCGGAACGCCTGCAGCTTCCAGTCCTCGCCCGCGAGCCACGCCTGCACGCGGCCCTCGATGTTGGACAGATCGGACACCACCATCTTGCGGCCCTTCGGCGCAATAATCGCCCCGCGTATGGAACTCGATAGCAACTCCATCACGTCCGGGAACAGCAGGGGCGCGCACCCGAGTTTCAATGCCTCAATCCCGGCATCAATCTGCCATTGTTTGAGCGTTGGCCTTGGTAAATTCTGCGGCTGGAACAGTCGCCCGGCCCAGCGCAAGGTGCGCATGGCACCCGCGTACTGCAGGGTGCCGCGCAGCCGTCCATCGGAGCTGGTGCCACGCAGCAGCGCCTTGTACTTGCTGGTGCTGGTGGTGCTGGCCTGCTCGCGCACCCGCAGCAGCGCGCGCAATTCTGGCGACAGGCTTTCGTCCTCCAGCATCCGCGTGACCGTCGCGCCGCGCAGGTTGTCCATCACCACGCCGTGTTCTTCCAGGATGTAGCGCAGGAGCGCGTCGCGCTGCGTCGTAGACGCGACGACCCCATCGGTCATCTCGGCGGTGCGAACGGCCAGCCGCTTCTGCTCCTCGTCCACCGCACTGATCGCGGCGTGCACCAGCCCCATGTCCACTGCGACGCCCCGGTCGTTGATCTTCTGGTCCAGCACCCACATGGCGCGCTCGGTGGGCGTGAAGTTGACCATCGGTAGTCGCTTGCGCACCTCGCGCATGGCGTCGATGTCCAGCCTCGCGTACTCCTTGAACGCCTCCCACTGCTCGGGGTGCGTAAGCCGGGTCGCGCGACGCACCTTGTAGGTGGCCGGCTGCGGCTTGCAGAACAACTGGATCAGACGCTTGCCTGCCTTATCCTTCGCCTTATCCACAGGCACCCGCAGGATCGTGCACAGGTCATCCAGACTGCCCGGCAAGCCGTGCGCCAGTGCCTGCACCATCGTGTCGTGGATGCGGGTGGTGGGCAGCGTGACGGCCATCCCGTGCCGCAGCACGGTACGGTCGAAGTGGCTGTTGTGCATCACCACCTGCACCTCGGGGTCCGCGAGCGCCGCTTCCAGACGCGCAGGGATCGGCTCGTCTGCGGTCCGGTCCCACACCGCAGACAACTCCTCGTCAATCGCCCAGGCGACAAGCATCACCTCGACGTGCTCCGCGTAGCGGTGCGTGCCGTGCTTGATCGGGATGTCGGAGAAGGTTTCGGTGTCGAGGTAGAGCACCGTGCTCATTTGAGGCCCCTTAAACGGGCTTCCTGAAGCACGCTGTTGGCCTCATTCAGCTCGCAGCCGATCCACTGACGCCCGAGTTGTTGTGCAACCTGTGCGGTGGTTCCGCTGCCCATGAAGGGGTCAAGCACGACATCGCCAGGTCGTGAGCCGGCCAGGATGCACGGCTCGATCAGCGCGGGAGGGAACGTGGCAAAGTGCGCTCCTCTGTAGGAGCGTGTGGCAACTTTCCACACGCTGCGTTTATTTGCGCCCTTTGGGTTCAAAAGGCATTTCCCATCCGCTCCGAAATATCCGCTGTGACCCTGTTTCTTGAATTGAGTGGCCTGCCCTTCAGTCAAGCCCCGCCGCACCGAACTACTGATACCGCGTTGCCCTACTTCTTTACGTCCCTGGGCGACAGCTTTTGCTGCTTCTCCCTCCCACGGCTCTCGAATCGCGTCAGAATCGAAGTAATACCGCTCCGACTTGCTAAGCAGGAACATGTACTCGTGCGCCTTCGTGCAGCGGTCAGTCACGCTTTCCGGCATGGGGTTCGGCTTGTGCCAGATGATGTCTTGGCGGAGATACCAGCCGTCAGCACGCAACGCGAAGGCGAGCATCCACGGAATTCCGATCAGGTCTTTCGGTTTGACGCCAGCGGGGTCTGCTGGCCGTGTGCTCATGCCTCGTTGCTGCAACTTTCCATCGTTGTCTCGCGTCTTTCGGTTGCCGCTGGCGTAACTATCCCCGATGTTCAGCCAGAGGGTGCCGTCGTCGGCCAGCACGTCGCGCACGGCGCGAAACACTTCGACCAATTTGGCGATGTATTCGACGGGCGTTTTCTCTAGCCCCAATTGCCCATCGTGTCCATAGTCACGCAGGCCATAGTAAGGCGGACTCGTCACGCACATCTGAGCGCGGATGCCATCGGCGGCAAGCTGGCGAAGCGTTTCGTGTGCGTCTCCGAAAATGGTCTTGTTCACTGCTGCGCCCCGTTGGAAATGTTCGCCATGGCGACAAGACCCATGTTCTGACGGGCAAGAGCGGCCATGATGTGCATCTCGTGCACTTTGGTGTAGTCCCGCATCAACGCCGTGAAAACGACGCCCACAAGCGCCGGATTGCGGATCGCATAGCCGCCCTCGAAAGCGTCATCGATGATGCGCTCGGTCGCGCGGAGAAGGGCCATGGCCGCGACTTCGCGGTCTTCGTGTTCGTTTTCCATGGTATGTCGTGTGCCTGAAAAAGAGAGAAGAGAGAGGGGCCGAAGCCCCTTGGGGCTTTACACCAGATCTTCGGCGCTCACGTCGTCGAATTCGTCCGGGTCTGCCGGGGTGCCACCCGCGAACGGGTCGCCGTCGCGGAAGAACTGCACCCCCAAAATCGAGGCACGGACGCCGGAATTCTCGCCCTTCTGCGCCCAAATATCCACGCTGGCGTTGACATAGCACCCCGCGTAGGGCTTGCCGTCCTGCGCCGTGAGAGGGGTCTTGTCCGCGTCGATCACCGTGGGGCGGATCTTTGAGTGCGCAGCGAGGTAGTTCATCCCCTTGTAGCCGTCGTACTCCTTCAGATCGCCGTCGAGGTAACAGAACTTGTTGACATTGCCGCGTATCCCGGCCACGAGCTTTTCGTACTTGGCACCGAACTGATCCTTCGCGGCTTCCACGATCGCGGCCTCGATTTTGGTGTGATTTTCGCTCTTGGGGTCAATCAGGAACGTAGCGTTGAAGCGCGGCTTGTCGTCACCGGTCTTGAATTCAACGGCCTCGAACAGATCTGGGAAGGAAAGACGGACATTTTTGAGCATGACTTTCATGGGTTTACTCCTTGGTAAGATCAGAAAAATCCTTTGCGGCACCGGTCAGCGAGAGTGCTGGGCGCGGATCAGCTTCGGGTGCTACAGACGGTTGCCCGTCGGATTGGGTAATCAACTCGGTCAGCTTTTTCCACTGACGCGGGCCGATGTGCTCGGTCTTCAGCAGCGATTCGGCTTTGGTGGGGCTGATGAGTTTCAGGTCGTACATCTCCTCGACCTTCAGCCGGAACGACTTGAGCATCTGCTCGGCGTCCTTGGCGTCGGCCCAGGCACGGTTGCCGCGTTTACCCTGCACGAGTTTGAACCCGGCAACCGGTGTGCCTGCAAGCAGGCGGCGCTCAGTCTCCGCACGGACGGCCTTGCACCATAGTTCGACGAGCGGGACCGCCTGCATTGACTTGCCGAGCACGTCATCCGGTTTTTCGGCCACGCCGCTCACGTCGTCGAACTCCGAAGGGTCAGCGGCATCGAAACCGACTTCCTCCGCCACGGTCGCCTGAAACTCAGGGCACGTTGCTTGCGCGCGACACCACCGGCATTGTTTCTCCCCCGCGTGGCGAGGGGGGTTTGAGGATTCGGCGTTCTTGACAGCAACCCGTATATTCCGTAAGAAATTTTGCAGGTGCGCGGTCGAGTATTCGGCGGTGCTGACGTGGTTCAGGCGCGGCTGATGGATCGTCGCCTTGATGGTCCGAATGTTGTCGAACAGGACGCCATACTCTTCGAGCGCCGCCGCTGCGTACATCAGCAGTTGCGGATTGCCTACGGCATCCACACGTTCCCCGCGCCCGAACTTCAGGTCAACGACGTGCAGGGTGTTGATGGACAGCAACACCGTATCGGCGGTGCCCGTCGCGTCTGACTCGCCGGTCATGAAGCCCAAGGGGAGTTTGCACTCGACGCCAAGAAACTTCGGATCGGGCATCGCCGCGTACTCAGCCTCCACGAAATCGACATAGCGCTGCACGAACGCGGCCATCTCCTCATTGACGGTGACCAGTGTAAGCGTGTCGTCGTCGAAGAACTCTAACCCGACGAACGTTGACACCGGCAAGCCTCGGGTGAGAGCGCGCTCTGCGATGTCGTGCGCTACGGTGCCCTCGAACGCGGCTGGAGAGCCTTTGTCCTCGATCCCCTCGTTTGCCGCGATAGAACCCGGACAAGCCATCCAGCGGTGAGCGCTGCTGGGAGAAAAAACGGCGTGCGTGCTCATTTACGTAGCTCCGCTATAAAGTCCGCGTACTGCTCGGGCTTCAGTTCGGGGGCCTTCTTGACGCCAAAGGTCTTCAGCGCGGCAAGTCCCTTCTCGCGGTCGGCCTTGAACACCGACAGGAAGGTGTCGGCCACTTGTTGGTATGTGACATCAGCAGCAGTCGAGTCCGGCTGTTCGGTCGCCGCAGATTGTGCACCTGTGTCTGAGTTCTCGGCCTTGGGCTCGGGCGCAACGGGTGCTGTTGCAGTAGGCGGGGAAGGGGCATCCTCCGCCGTCGGGGCAGACTTTGGGGCTTTGGTTTCCTTCTCGGGTGTGTTGGATTTTTCCAACAGAGCGTTCATGGCAGCGGCCAGATCGCGCACCGCTTCGGTGTTTTCCTTGAGAGCATCTTCGAGAGACATTGTGGACTCCTTCTGTAACGAGATAAAAAGAACGGTTTGTAAATCGACCGTGGATCAAATCCTACACCAAAATTTCTTTGTTGCAACTTTAATTTTTGGTGCTACAGTGCCCACAAACAACTTTTGTTGACCAAGGAGAGTAGAGATGTCACCCACCGACGATCAGGGCTTACAAGACGAGAACATCGCGCGTTTGCTCTTTAGACTTTTGGTAGCCGCCGAAGTGATTGGGCTGCTGGTGTTGGCGCCCCGGTTCGGACACTTCTGATTGCGCTTGCAATCCTCAAACTTTTAGTTTAATATGTAGGCACCAACCAACCACTGAAGGAGAACTGAGATGAAAAAATACACACAAGAGGAATTTGACGCCCTCCCGCTTGTTGATGGGGTGCGTCAGTGCCCAACTGGCGACTACACGCAGATCATGAATTTCGGCGCGTGGTGCAGCTTCGAGGGCGATCACAAAGCGCTTGCGGGATATCCGATCCTCTCGTTTGGTGGGGGCGGCTCAGTCAATCGCACGGTCTACGCCTTCAACGTGGAAAACGGCCCCCTTGTGCGCGCCGGGTGCTTCGTCGGAACGCTGGATGCGTTCCGCGCGAAAGTGCGCAGGGACGATGACAGACTCAAGTCGCTGCAATACCTCGGATTTGCCAACATCGTCGCGGCCACATGGTGCCCGGAAAGGATCGAGAAATGAAAGCCTTTCTTCTAGCCCTCCTGCTCGTCGCCAGCACCGCGCACGCCGCAGAGTGGACGCCTGCGGATACCCATCGTGAACTGGCATTCACCGGCCTGCTGCTGCTGGATACGTTGCAGACGCACAACATCTCGCACGTACCCACCTACCAAGAGGAAAATCCGATCCTTGGTCCGCACCCAAGCAATGCCGCCGTCAATCGCTATATGCTCGGCTGCGCTGTCGGACACTACGTCATCAGCCGCATGTTGCCGGAGAAGGATCGGCGGTATTGGCAGTGGCTGACCATCGGCGTCGAGGGGAGCATCGTCGCCCACAACTTTTACATCGGCGTTCACGCGCCGTTCTGAGGAGAAACCATGAAATTCATACTTGCTGCAATCCTCGCATTTCCCACCCTCACGGCCCACGCTGCGCAGATTGAAGTTGGCGCAGGTGTTGCCCAGGCGCAGACGACAAACGGCCTCTGGTATCAGAACGGCTTTGCGCACTCTCTGAAAACACGCGCACCGGCGTTCATGGTCGGACTTACAGGCGCGATTTCCCCGCATATTGGCTGGCACATCGACGCCGTTGATTTGGGCCGCTACAGCGTCAATAGCTGGGACACGCCGAACGACGCCAACTATTCCGGCCACGGTTATCGCGGAAATGCTTTGCCGCTTGCGAATTACATCGGCTCTGGCTCGGTGTACGGAATCGCCGCGACGCTCGAAGCGCACACATCAGGCGCGTGGCAGGCAGGCATTGAGGCTGGGCCGTTCCTGTATCACGCGACGTGGGATCTGCGGGTGCCGGACTGGTACCCGAGCGTAGAGGTTCGGCCTTTTGTGTTTCAGCAGTCTGGCCCCGCACGGCCTATTAGCTACTCGCAATCCCACTGGAAGATCGGATACGTCGTGGGGGCAACTCTGCGTCGTGGTGCGTGGGCGCTGTCGCTGCGCATGTATCAGGACGGCCACGGGTTCAGCGGCCACGGTTCTGATGGATGGGCGCCGCTGTGGTCATCGCAGACGGTGGCGATGGTTACTTACACATTCTGAGGTGAGAAATGAATAAGCAAAACGCGAAGGATTATCTGCCGCTGGTGCAGGCCCTGGCGGATGGGAAAACGATTCAACTCGCAGGCTATGAAAATAATTGGAGTGATCTTGATTGTCCAGATTTCACAGCAACGCCTAATAAGCACCGCATCAAGCCCGAACCCCACCCCGCCGAGAGCTGGCCGGTGGATACGAAGATTTTGGCGCGGAATAGCGAAGCTGATGAATGGAACCGACGATATTTTGCTAAATATGAAAATGGCCTTTTACATTTTTGGGTCGGAGGATGTACTTCATGGCCATCGTGCGGCACTACGGTGACTTGGAATTTCTTCAAACTCGCGGAGAACGACGATGGACAAGGTTGATCTGATCGCCCGCATTGGGGCGTTTGTGGCCCTCTGCGGCATCCTGTTTTGCTTTGGGTATGTCGGGAGTGCCACGGACTGGCTGCACCGCGCATGGGGCATCTACGGCATTCTGGTGGGCAGCATCGCCTTCTTCTACCTGTCCGGGATTTGGGAGCGCGAGGACGACGATGACCTCGACGACTGAATCCTCTTTCCTTCAACCTCTGTGAGTACTAAACCAAATGGCAATCGTAACGACTGGAATTGAACGCGCGGTGGCGCTGGCCGGGGGGCAGTCCAAGCTGGCCCAGGAGCTGGGTGTCACCCAGCAGAACGTGTCGCACTGGTGCCGCCTGGGCTACGCCCCGGTGTCGTACCTTGTGGCGATCGAGAACCTGACCGGAGTGCGCCGCACCGATCTGGTGAACCCCAAACTAGCGGAGATGTTCGAGCCGCTCGATTTCGGCAAGGAGATTTGACTTGAAACTTTTCGTCCTGCTAATCCTGTGCGCGGATGCTCTGGCGATGTACGCCACGCTCTGCGTACTCCCTGCCTCTGTTCTCGGGGCTTTGATCTTCATCGCCACGGTCTTGCTCGCCGGTCTGTGCCTCACTATTCTGCTTGACCTATGAAAACCATCACCGAATTCCCCATAGGCACCGTGTTCAACCTCGCAGCTTTCGGCAACGCCAAGATTGTCAGCCGGTACTTTGACAGCTACACCCTGCGTTACGGCCCCGATGGCGCGGACTCCGTGACCCTGAAGTTCGCCTACCTGCGCACGCGGCCTCGCGTTGACATCCCAAAGGAGTAATGACAAATGGCAATGACCAAGAAAGAAAAAGCGGCGATGGCCGAAGCTATCCATCGCGCAGAGCTACTGTCCGCATTGCGCTGGACTGCGCCTCTGGCCCCTGATATTCCACCTCCTGCTTTCGGGACGTACAGCGAAGGGTGGACGTTCAACGCCTTCAGTCTGCGTGTTGAAAAAGGCTGGAGCACTTCTACAGCGCATGGAAGCGGACCCGCGCCGAAGGACGACCGCAGGGGCGTCAGTGCGTCCCAAAATTCGCGCCATTTATACAGCACTCAAGCTAAAGCACTGGCGGCGCTGCGTCATGTCGTTGAAACTGAAGCGGCACAGAAGTTATTGGGCATCGACCGCCGACTGCAGACGCTCTCGGAATTCTTCGTTGACATCCCAAAGGAGTAATGACAAATGGCACATGTGGTCGGTTTATCCGGTGGTAAAGATTCAACAGCACTGGCGTTACGGCTGGTAGAGGTAGAACCTCGTGATTACACTTTTATATGCAATGAAACGGGCGATGAGCTACCGGAAATGCAAGAACATTGGGCGCACTTAGAAACTTTGCTTGGGAGTCCTATCGTTCGGGTGAGACACGAGCGCGACTTGAATCAAGAAATTGAATTTCAAAACATGCTGCCGAGCGTGTTCGCGCGGTGGTGCACCCGCATTTTGAAGATTGAACCAACAATTACCTACATGGAGACGTTGCCGACCAACTCTACTCTGTACGTTGGACTGCGGGCGGATGAAGAATTGCGGCGCGGCCTATACGGGGAAGATATACATACCCGTTTTCCTCTCCGAGAATGGGGATGGGGGCTAGATAAGGTCGTAAGTTATTTAGATCGCAGGAATGTATGTATCCCCGCCAGAACAGATTGCGCCAGATGTCCCTACCAACGCCTTGGGGAATGGAGAGACTTATACCAAAAATACCCGACTATATACATGCACGCCGCCGGACAAGAAAAGCAAATCGGTGCCACCTTTCGCAGCCCCGGTCGTGATACTTGGCCCGCTGATCTTGAGTCTCTAGCTAAAGAATTCGACAAAAACAGACCATTAAGGCCCTACAAACGGACTTCTACCTGCCGTGTGTGCTCTCTCTAAATAAAGGAGTAATGACCCCTGAACAACTGACTGAAGCCGTGCGCAAGCACGCAAAGACCGTTCTGCAGCCAAGTGTGGCGCAGGCGATGGAGACAAGCATAAAGCCTTCCCATTGACGCGCCTTATCCTCAAGTCTAGGATGCCTCTTCGCAGCGGCTAGGGTCGCTCCTGACGCCGGGCTGAACCTCCGGCTTGCCGCTGCTTCCCCCTCTCGGTTCACGCACAAGGTTCACGCGCATGCCCACACATCTCCCCAACATCGGCGGCACGGTCAACGCCACGGCGGTCCCCGACGCTCTCAAAGCCCTACGCCGCTGGGCGGTGTGGCGCGCAGTCTGGAACGAGAAGCGCGGCAAGTACGACAAGATCCCCTACAACCCTGTTACCCACGTCGGGTTATCCACAAAGACGCCCGACGCATGGTTCGACTTCGACACGGCCCTGCAGGCCCACACATCCAGCGAGCGTTATGCAGGCGTGGGCCTTGTTCTGACCGGCCTGCACACGCTGGTGGGAATCGACCTTGACGACTGCATCCGGAACAACGTGGTCGCGCCGTGGGCGCAAGACATTATTGACCGCGCCTGCGCTTATACCGAGGTGTCGCCATCGGGCAACGGCATCCGCATCCTCGGTCTAGGTTCCACGGATTCCGACTTCACGAATCACGAGCGCGGGATTGAGGTCTACAACGGCCACACGCCACGGTTCCTCACCGTGACCGGCGACAGCATGGGGACGCCGTTCGGCACGTTCGATGCGCCCGTGCTGGAGTGGATTACGCAGACCTACCGTCGCAGCCCGCGCACGCAGGCCGCCCAAATCCTGCGGCTGGACGCCCCCGAGGTGCTGCCCGATGTGATGCTGCCCGACCTGTGGTCGCAAGGTGCCAGCGCCTTCCTGATCGGTTTTCTGGAGCATGGTTCCGACGGCGATCAGAGCCTGGCGCTGCATACTGCGGGCGTCGAACTGTATGCGCTGGGTCTCTCTGACCAGGAAGTGCTGAGTGTACTGGCGAACTCCGAGGCCGCGATGGGCATCGCCCTGCACCACCGGCACGACGACTATGACCGCGCCTTGCAGTATCTATGGGTGGAGCACTGCCAAAAGGCCAAAGCAAAAGCCATCACCCCGCAAAGCATTCTGGATGATTTCGAGGACTGCTCCGAACCCGAGGAACCGTCTGTTGCAAAAAAGCAACAAGAACCTGAAAAGAAGCGTGCCCGATTTCAGGTTCAAGCCTACGAAGAATTCACCCAGGCGCGCAAGGCGATCTGGTTCATCAAGAAGGTGCTACCACGGGCCGCATTGGGCGTGGTGTACGGTGAGAGCGGTTCGGGCAAGTCCTTCTTTGTGCTCGACCTCGTTGCCTCCGTAGCGCGTGGCGTGCAGTGGCGTGACCAGAAGGTGACGCGCTCCCGTGTGGTGTACGTCTGCGCCGAGGGACAAGAGGATTTCCGCCGCCGGGTGCGTGCCTACGCCGAGCACAAAGGCATTGACGGTGAGCCGAACGGCGGCATGGACATGCACTACATCGATGAGGCCCCGAACCTGATGTCGGAGCCTGACACACAGGCACTGCTCAAGCAGATACTGGCGTGCCCCGGCGGCGCACCCGACATCATCGTGATCGACACCCTCGCACAGTCGATGGTAGGCGGCAACGAGAACAGCGGGGAGGATGTCGGCAAGGTGCTGGGCCACTGCACCCGCATCCATAAAGCGACCGGCGCGCTGGTGCTGCTGATCCACCACAGCGGCAAGGACGCGGCTAAGGGCGCGCGGGGATGGTCGGGCCTGCGCGCGGCTGCGGATGTGGAGATCGAGGTGCTACGTGACGGGCACGACCGCGTTGCCGAACTGACGAAACTCAAGGGCGGCCAGGACGGAGCGCAGTTCGCGTTCCACCTCGTGCCCGTGGTGCTGGAGCAGGATGAGGATGGCGACGACATCACCTCGTGCGTCGTGGCCGTGAGCGACATCTCAATGCCTCGCGCTCTGCACCCCGCAGGCAACGTGCAGCGGGTGCTGGCCGAGACCCTGCAGACCTTGTTCGAGATTGACGGCCAGTGGCCGACCAGCAACGCCCTGATCGGTAGCACTGCCCCCAAGCTGCCGCGCGATGAACACCCCCGCGACCGCAGGGCCGAGTCAGCGATGCGCGCCCTCAAGACGATGGTGGAGAGCGGCCAACTCCGCATTGACCCAGATGGTGTGGTTTCTATGGTGTAGTTCCAAACCGCCGCCCGCCGAAACCCTCTGACACTAGCCGCCTTCGGGCGGCTTTTTTGCGTCCCTACCCTACAAACTTTCGTTTGTTAAACCTAGCCCGCAAATTAAATTTTTAATTTGTGGGTTGTAAAAATACAACAGAAATACAAACTTTTGTTTGTTAAACCTAGCCCGCAAATTAAATTTTTAATTTGCGGGCTAGGTTTAACAAACAATCCTTTGTGCAGCGCCCTCGTAACGCTCTCCGGCGTCCTCGTACCCTTCTCTAAACCCCCGCGCCTTTACAGGCCATACAGCGCCCGTAAAACACCCACTGGCTACAACCCCCGCCGATTTGCGGCCCTACAGCGGCCTGAAAACACCCACTGGCTACAACCCCCTTACCTGACCCATGAAAGCCCGCTACGCGCCGTTCTGGTCGATTCTGGCGGGGGTTAAGCCACCCGAGCACCCTCCCCTATGGGGTTTCCCGTCTGCACCCTCAAGATTGTGTTTATCGCCTCCGCGCGCGTGGACTCCCCATTCACAAGGATCAGGGGTTACTAGTAGGCAACAACGTAGCCTCCCCCAAAGGGAGGCGAAGCAATGTTTGACCCTTACTACCTAATATCTATTACTTATCTTAAAAACTAAAAACCGTGCGCGCGTGTACCGTAAAATTTTTAGGTCTGCAAGCGGTTTTTTCACAAACATTCGTGTGTAAAACAACACTAAATCGAACCGTAAGTTAATTAGTGTTGCTAAAAAACAACCCACAAATTCTCAAAATCTAATTTGTGGAAAATGTGGTAAGGGTTTACCCTAATGTTTTTGCTCTAACAAGATACAAGCAAGTGTTTGTAAGATGTGGACTTGAAACAGAGTGGTACCGAACGTGCGCCACGTCTCCGTTGGGCTCCGCCGTGGCAGTGTTGGATCGCCCAGGCGTTGTTCGTCTTGGGGGTGAGGAACGCTGGGGTGCGGATGGAAAGCCCCTACACTTGCGTCAACTTTAACTTCGAGTTAGTATTCAGTCATCGCAACACGTCAACCGGAGAAAACCTCATGAAGACCTACGAAATCAATATCAAAGCCCTGCGTGCCCTGCTCCCGCTTGCCGGGGATAGAGATGTTCGTTTTTACCTGAACGGCGTCATGGTCGAAGTCCACCAAACGCAAACCCGGTATGTCGCAACGACAGGCCATGTGATGGGGATTTACGACGAATCGCGTGAAAACGACACATCGGAGACGACCCGAATCATCATCCCGCGAGATGTCGTCAAACAACTGAAGCCGAACAAAAAGATGGTGTTCGGTTCGCTGGTGCTGAACGACGATGAAACGGCGCGCATCCTGAACCCGGCAAGCGAGCAGGACATCGGGTTTAAGCCCATTGATGGCGTCTTTCCTGACTATCAGCGCGTTGTGCCAAAAGAGGTCGATGGAACTGCGGGCAACTACGACGTCGAACTACTGTATCTGTTCGTCGAGGTCAACAAGCTGCTCGGTGCGAAGTATCCGGGGGTGATCGATCTTCAGCAGAACGGCCCCACAAGGGCTGCGCTGGTGCACCTTGCCGACTCGAATTTCAAGGGCGTCGTTATGACGTATCGCAAGTAACGCATTGGCACATAGGAGAACAAACATGATCACCACAACACCTCAAGGAGAAAACATCATGGCAACATTCAACGGACACCGCAGCTGGAATGCTTGGGATGTCAGCCTGTGGATTAACAACGACGAAGGCTTGTATTGGATGGCGCAGCAAGCCCTCAAAGCCACAAGCAGCAAGGATGCCGCAGCCAAACGCCTGCTTGAGTCTCTGGCGAGCTGCGGCATAACGAAGACGCCAGACGGTGCGCGCTACAGCGTGAGCAGTATCCGGGCGGCAATGGTCGGTATGTGACGAGGGACTAAAAAATGAAAGAACAGGACATCGTTCTTGAAGCGGGCAAGTTCTGGGTGCGACGCGTCAAGAGCGGGCATTACGAGATTTACAAGGCCGGGGTCACGGCATCGGTGCGGTATGGGACGGTGCAGTTTTCCGACGATGATTCAAGGGCGCGGGCACTTGCAATCCAGCAGTGCACGGCGCGTAACGACAAGGAGCAGCAAACATGAACACGATTATGAGCAGCATGACCGACGAAGAACTTGAAGTTCGGCTTTATGCGGAGCCGAACACCCCTGGTGCGGTCGAGGAACTGTTGGCGCGGTTTCGTGCGCTGCAGGACGAAGCCGAAGAACAGGCACCATTGTTGCGGGCGCTGGCGTTCAACAACCTTGACACGCCGCTGGACATCAACAACGCGGTGGACGATCAGGCGGAATTGCAAACGCTGTTGGCGGACTACGGCTGCCCCACCAGCAAGGAATTGCGCGAACTGTTGGACAACAAATAACCCTACACTTGCGTCAACTTTAACTTTGTATTAATATTCAGTCATCGCTTCTTCACCACACCACCTCAAGGAGAATCACCATGGCAACCACCCAACTCAGCAGCCGCAAGATCATCACCGTCATCGACCAGATCGGTGCGCTCCAAGCGCAGATCGACGCGCTCAAAGAGCAGCAAGACGCTCTGAAGGCCGAGATTGCGGAGAACGGCACCGGCACCTACCGGGGCAACAATTTCACGCTGACGTTCAGCCAGTGCGAGCGTCGGAGCACAAGCTGGGCGAAAGTCGCCGCCGAGATCCAGGCACCTGCGGACATCGTGGCGAAGTACACCAGCGCGAGCTTGGTCAATACGTTCAAGATCGCCGCGCTGGTGAACTAAGGAGAACGGCCATGAAACTCAAGCAAACACTGTACGTCTACGCCCGCAAGGAATCGTGGATGGAGAAGATCGAGTACACCACGATAGGCTTTGAATCTTCCCCAGGTACATGGGGTGTACTGGTGGCGATCCGTGAAGTGGAACTGGAGATTGATGCGCCGACGCACGCGGATCTTGTGGCAGGGAAGGTCAAGACCCTCCAGCAGCAAAAGCACGATCTGCTTGCCAAGACGCAAATGGAAGTCAACCAGATCGAAGCGCAGATCAGCAAACTGCTGGCGATCGAGTGCGGCACCTGAAACCACAAGGAGAAGCATCATGGCAAACGACAAGTACGAACTGTTACTCGACCAAACGATTGAGGTACAGGGCCACAAACTATTCCGAATTCGTGCGCTTCGTGATTTTGGAAGTGTCAAAGCTGGCGAAGAAGGCGGCTTCATTGAGAGCGAAAATAACCTGAGCACGGAAGACGACGCGTGGGTCTATGGCAACGCGCGGGTCTCCGACAACGCGTGGGTCTACGACAGCGCGCGGGTCTCCGGCAACGCGTGGGTCTACGGCGATGCGTGGGTCTACGGCGATGCGTGGGTCTATGGCAACGCGCGGGTCTATGGCGACGCGCGGGTCTCCGGCAACGCGCGGGTCTACGGCGGCGACGAAAAGCTGAATGCGAACACCTGAAAGTTCGAGTATTGGCGTACACTCACCCTCATGACCAAGCGAAAAGACCCCAAAGACTATAAGCCAACAGGACGGCCCAAAGCCGTCCTCGCGCCTCGCGCCCCGATCCCCGTCTACGCGAACCGTGATGAGCTGCAGGGTGAGGTCGTGGAGTGGCTGAGTGAGGGCAAAGTCCTGACCGAGTATTGCAGGCAGGAGGGGAAGCCTAAGTACCGCGTGATTTATGACTGGATGGCCGAAGACCCGCGCTTCGCCGCCGAGGTCGCGCAGGCGCGGGATACCGGATTCGAAGTGCTCGCCGATGAAACCGTCATCATCGCCAACACTCCGCTCATGGGTCAGGAAATTACCGACAGCGAAACCGGGCGCACGGTGAAGAAAGCGGACATGCTTGGGCACCGCAAGCTGCAGATCGAAACCCGCCTGAAGATTCTGGCGTGCTGGAACCCGAAGAAATACGGCACGAAACAGATCATCTCGGGCGACCCGGAGAATCCCCTGAAGACGGAAACCAGCTTCGGGGTGTTCGACGAGCTGCTGAAAGCGATGGCGCTGGAGCGGCACAACAAGGCGAAGGGTGAGTGAGTGCCCTCAAACGCGCCCTGACAGACCCGCAGGTTCGGCAGCAATTCGCGGCGCTGACACCTGAGCAGCGCATCGCCTTCGAGTGGCGCGCCCGCTGGCTCGGGCTGCAGGCGCTTGAGCACCAGCTAGAGCCGCTGGGCGCTTGGTCGATCTGGCTGCTATTGGGTGGGCGCGGCGCGGGGAAAACTCGAACTGCGGCTGAGACCCTGGGCTGGTGGGCGTGGGAGATGCCTGAGAGCCGCTGGCTGGTTTCCGCGCCAACGAGCGGGGATGTGAGAGGGACGTGCTTCGAGGGCGACTCCGGGCTGCTCAACGTCATCCCGAAGCCGTTGATCGCGGACTACAACAAGTCTCTGCACGAACTGCTGCTCGTCAACGGCTCGTTGCTCAAGGGGATTCCGGCCAGCGAACCCGAACGCTTTCGTGGGCCACAATTTCACGGGGGTTGGCTCGATGAACTCGCCGCTTGGGACTACCTGCAGGATTCGTGGGACATGATCCAGTTCGGTGTGCGACTGGGCAAGCGCACCCGCATCCTGGCGTCCACCACCCCGAAGCCCAAGGGCGTCATCCTCGACCTGATTGCGCGGGACGGCGACGACGTGGTGGTAACGCGGGCCAGCACCTACGCGAACATCGCCAACTTGGCCCCGAGCTTCCAGAAACAGATCCTGCAGTACGAGGGTACGAAGCTGGGACGGCAGGAGATTCACGCCGAGATCATCGACCCCGAGGAAGGCGGCATCGTCAAACGCGAATGGTTCAGGCTCTGGCCTGCTGGGCGCGAACTGCCCAAGTTCGAGTTCGTGCTGCAGTCGTATGACTGCGCCAACACCGACAAGACCCACAACGATCCGACAGCGGCCATCACGTTCGGCGTGTTCAAGCCAGAGGACGGCGGCATGTGCGTGCTGATCGTGGACTGCTGGCAGGATCATCTGCAGTACCCGGATCTGCGGCCCAAGGTCATCGCGGAGTACGAGACCGTCTACGGCGACGGCAAGACCAAGAAGCGCGTCGATCTGATTCTGGTCGAGGACAAGAGCGCGGGCATCAGTCTGATCCAGGACTTGCAGCAGGCGCACTTGCCGGTGCACGCCTACAACCCGGGCCGCGCGGACAAGATCCAGCGGCTCTCGATTGTGGCGAACATCATCAAGGCAGGCCGGGTGTGGGTGCCTGAGAGCACCGCGCGCGCAGGCTTCGTGCGCGATTGGGCCGAGGGGATGGTGAGTCAGGTCTGCGGTTTCCCGGAGGGCGTCGAGCACGACGATTTCGTGGACGCGATCAGCCAGGCCCTGCGCTACCTGCGCGATGCCGGATGGATCAGCATTGACGTTCCGCGTGCGGAGTATTTCGACGATGATGACTATTTTGACGCCGAGGAAGCAAACAAGAAGTACCGCGACAATCCGTACTCCGCGTAGGGGATTGACGGCAACGGGAAGTTAGATTAATCTTTGGTTGCGCGCCGGGGGTTTCCGGTGACTGTTCGAAAGTCTTTAGCGCTGACAGCCGGGAAAGACCGGCACTCACACGCATGGCGATTGGAATGCACGCTCCGGTCATGGCCTAGAACCCCCGCGCTCTGTCCTGCAGGCATCGCGGTATAGGGCTTCATCCCGGGACTATTCGCGGATAGCTGCCGCAAACAGTCGCCAGCCGTGTGAGTGAATGCGTAGGCTGATGCGCTAAGACGGTGTTCAGGCCGCACGATGTGCGGGGATCGCGTGAAAGCCGTGGGATACGCCTGACAGAAACAGCGAACTAATGCCCGAGATCAGCACCGGGCCACTCACAACTTTTACCCACGAAAAGAGGAGAATTGAATTGCGAGTCGATAATGATGTGCTGGCGGTCCTGAGCCGCGCTGAGACAAACGGAAACGCGTTGATGTTGGTGGGACAGCTCGACAGGAAGATGTACGAACGCACGAACAAAGTACTTGTGGCCGCTGGCGGCAAGTGGAACAAAAAAGCTAAGGCCCATTTATTTGAGTACGAAGCCTCTACCAGAGTAGATCAGATCATCCTTTCCGGTGAGGTCGAAGTCCCGAAGGACGAATTCAATTTCTTCCCATCACCCCCGGATATAGTCGCGCGGCTGATGGCGCTTGCGGACGTACAACACGGAATGCGAGTGCTGGAACCGAGCGCCGGGAGAGGCGCGATCGCGTATGCGTGCTCCGAAGCTGGAGCGACCGTGGATTGTTACGAGCTAATGGAAGCCAATTTCACGGCCCTGGTTAAAGATGCGCGACTCGGATCGGTGCGTCACATGGATTTCTTGGCGCAGACTCCTGATCCAAGCTACGACCGCGTAGTCATGAATCCACCATTCGCCAAACAGGCCGATATTCAACATGTGCTTCACGCGCTGCGATTCCTCAAGCCGGGCGCGTTGCTGGTATCCGTGATGGCGGCGAGTGTGGTCTTTCGAGACAACAAATTGACACAGGGTTTCCGCGATCTGATTCGTGAACGCGGCGGCGACATCGAGACGCTTCCTGATGGTGCGTTCAAAGAATCCGGCACAATGGTGCGCACCGTGATCGCCACAATACCGGACAAAGGGTAACAGGGGGGTGATGCGTAGACTCGTTTTCCTGAGCGTGTTCCGGTTCGCGGTCGCCATCTTCCCGGCCTACGTCCTCGGTGCAAAATCCGGGGACGCGATACGCGACGCGGATTGGCGGTACTGTTCCCGCTGATGAGGCGCTAGAATCCGCCCAAGTCGAACGAGGGCGCAGGGTATGAACGAACAGGAGCGGCAATATGACACGCAACAAGAAGGCCCGTACTGGCGCGTCAACCCGCGCACTGCTGGCGAAAGTGGACAAGGCGATTCAAGCCTACGAGCGCAAGACGGGAACCCCGACACCGGAACTGCCGCAGGATCTGCACGACACGGCGACGCGCAACCATCTGCGGGGTCGCAGCCGGTCGCAGTAGATTTCGCGCACCGGGCGGCTGACGAGTACAGCCGCAAGCACCTGGGCAAGCCCTACGCACCGATCGAGAACACCTCCAGCTCGCTGCGCAAGCAGGGTGCCATTGGCCGCATCTTCAAGCTGGCGGCGACGCACCACCCCGAGTACAAGCAGGCCGTGTTCGACGCCTACAAAGCGCAACGCCCGGACATCGCCGGCGACGCCAAGGACTACGACGATCTGCGGCAGCGCGCGTACATGCAGCTCGCTCACGAAACCAAGAAACAGTTTGACACGCTCCCGGTTCGCATGTCGTTCCACCGCAACGGCGAAGGCAACTACGGATCGAGCCAGGACATGCTCAACGATGTTGCGAAAAACCGACACCTGTACGTCTATCAAGGCGGCGACCCGCACGAGTTCCTGCACGAAGTCGATCCGCGCACAGGCCTGAACACCAACGAGATGTTCCGGGCGGTGCACGATTTCTATGGGCACGCGGTTCACGGAGCGAGCTTCGGGCCGCACGGCGAAGAGAAAGCCTGGGCCGCGCACAGCGCGATGTTCACGCCACTGGCCCACGCCGCGCTCACAAGCGAGACGCGCGGCCAGAACAGCATGGTCAATTACTCGCCCCTCAACGTGCTCCTGAAGTCTCGCGCGGCCAAACTGTCCGAGGCGATGGTTGACGCGCGCCGACGCGGAGACACGCAGTCCTACGGCGACCTGAGCGCGCTCAAGAAGCAACTGATGGACAGCTTCGAGTTCGCACCGCAAGCCGCCGTGCTGCTGCCGCCTGAGTTTCTGCAGGGCACCTTCAAGGGCGGCGTGCCGACGTACCTGAAGCATCTGGTGGTGCCCGAGCACGGGGTCAGTGCGGATCTCGTGCATTACAGCCACAAGCCCAGCCTTACGCAGACGGATCCGCGCATGTATGGCACCGGTATCCGTGGCGCGGAGTCACGACGCCTCAAGGACGCGCCCGGAGGCATCCCGCGCACCTACTACTACGTCGGTGAACCCCGACAGCGCGAGACGGGCCTCGGGCCGCACAAGTACAAGGCCACGGTGGATCGGCTGTACGACATTGAGCAAGACCCGGAGCACCTGCTCCAGCTTGCGCGGGAAACGAACCGCACACCCTACACGGCCAAGTACAACCAGGGAATTGTTGACGAAGACCGCGCCACCAACGAGTTCGAGCGCATGGCGCACGAGTACGGCTACAAGGGTGTCGTCAACCACGCCCGCAAGGTGGCGTCCGTGTTTGATCCGCAGGATGTGCAGAGCTACGCGCACGGCGGTTTGGTGTCCCGCGTCGATCAGGCTGCAGCGAACCTGCGCAGGATGAAAGGGACGCCGCAGGAGTTTCTGTCCGAGCTTGCCGCGACACCCGGTGTGAAGAAGACCGAACTGGAGGCGCGAGGGCTGAACGACCCGAACGTGCTTCCGAAGCAGCCGATCAATCGGCAGGACTTCAATAGGTTGCTGGGCACGCATCCGCACGCAGCACCGCACGTCACGATCAACCATGCCGGTGATCCTGAAACCGAAGACGCAGACTCTGAAGGCTTCCGCCAGTGGACGCTACCCGGTGGCGAAGACTACCGCGAGATGCTGTTCCAACACCCGCACAAGGAAGGCGCACCGTTCATCGGGCAGCACTACAGCACGCCGGATGTTCTCGCCCACGCACGGCTGGTGTACCGCACCGGGCCGAACGGCGAAAAGGTGCTGCACGTCGAGGAGATCCAGTCTGACTGGCACCAGCAGGGCCGCAAGCACGGCTACCGCACGCCTGAAACCACGAAGATGTTTGGACAGGTCGTGAAGGACGCCCATGCCGCGAAACGCGAATTGCAGGCCGCAAAGGACGAAGTGATCCGCGCCGAGCAGCGTGGGGACGAGCAAGCACGCAACGCTGCCGCGAACCGCGTGGCCGAGCTGACAGGCCCGGCACTGCGCACGCAGGCACAACTCGATGACGTGATGCGCGACAACAAGAAGCGCGTACCGGACGCTCCGTGGAAAAAGGACTGGCACGAGATGGTGCTGCGGCATCTGCTCAAGCACGCCGTGGACAACGACTACGACGCCCTGGCCGTCACGCCGGGTGAAGAGCAAGCCAAGCGGTACGACCTGAGCAAACACATTGCGAGTGTCGAGTATTACCCCGGCCAAGAACGCCTCCTCGCCTACAACCACAAGCAAGATAGGGTGATGGATAAAAGCCGCCTAGAACCGCATGAACTAGGGGCGCACATCGGGGAAGAACTGGCGAAGAAACTCATGGCTGTGCCCCCCGACAGGGACGGCATCCGAACGCTGAGGGGACAAGACGTGCGCGTCGGCGGCGAGGGCATGAAGGGCTTTTACGACCGCATGGTGCCCATCGCCATGAACAAGCTGGGCAAGCCCTACGGCGCGCAGGTCGGGACGATGGCCCTGCGGCAAGAACCTGCGCCTCTGACGACCGGCCATGTCCTCGACGACTTGGCGCGACGCGGGCACTCGCAGGAGCAGATCAACAACATGCGGGCAGCCGATCTGGCCGCGCACCAGCGTCTGATGGAGGATGAGCGTGGCGCGCAACCGGTGCCGACGGTCAACCTGCACGCGCTGCCCATCACCGACAAGATGCGCGAGGACGTGAAGGCCAATGGACTGCCGTTGTTCGCCAAAGGCGGCGAAGTAGACACGGACACCATGCGGGCCGCGCTCGCCCTGCGCAAGAAACCGAAGCGCGCGTCTTTTGCCGATGGAGGTGATGTGGACTATCGAGGTGAGCATACGGCCCCCGGTCCTGATAGCGGAGCGCCCATGCACGATGTGACGCGAGGCGTCTATCCCGACGATTTCTATGGCGCCAACGGGTTTCGATATTACGCAGATCAGGGCGAACCCCGCGACCGGGATTCATTCCACACCATCATGCGGGTCAAAGGGAAGCCGGACGCAAAAGTATGGGCCTTCCGCGCGATTCCTTCTACCGTCTACAAAGAGGCCATGAAACAGGAAGACCCCCTCAGCCACATGATTCGTCACGGGGATTGGGTAACGTCGTCTCGTGAATACGCGAAAGAGCACGGTGAAGGCGCGCTCAAAGGGGACTACAAGATCGCGCGAAAACTCGTCCCGGCTTCGCACCTCTACACCAACGGGGATTCGATCCATGAATGGGGTTACTACCCGGACACCCCCGTCACCAAAGCACAAGGAGGCACCGTGCAAACACAGAACAACATGATTACGACGCTGGCCCAGCGCCTGGGCATGACGCCCGCGCAGGTGATGCAGGCCATCCAACAGCAGCAGCCGCAGGGCTTGGCCGAGGGCGGTCAGCCCGACAAGAAGCGCAAGAAGAAAAAGGACGGCAGGCTCTCCTTGAGCGACCTTCTGCGGCTGTCGAACGTCGGCGCGGAGGAAGCCCCTGATCTGCCGATCAAGGAGTTTACGGATCCGGGCCATTCGATGATCCCGGAAGGCGGGGTGCAGATGCCAAACGGCGCGCCTTTCCCCATCGGCCCGCAACAGCAGGCACAGGCCGCGCAATCGCAGACCGGCATTCCCGGCCAAGTGCAGGGCGGCGCGCCCCTCGCGGCGATCGCTTCGATGCTGCACCAAGGCCCAGCGGGTGCGCCCCAGCCCGGCCAGCAGCCGGGACAAGGTAATATGCTCGCGCTGACGCGTCCGGGGCAGGCTCTGCAGGCCATGCGCCCTCCCGTGCCGCAGCAGCCGCCACAGCGCCCGGGAATGCCCGCGATGGCGAAAGGTGGTGGGGTCAAGATGCGCACTGCTGACATGCGGCGCGCACTCGAAGCGAGAAAAAGGACAGCCAAGTGACCGAAGACGACATCCAGGAAAACGAAGACGGCTCTGCAGAAGTAACGCTGCCCGAGAGTCTGGACGACATCACCGAGATGCCTGACGGCTCTGCCGTTGTCGAGGTGCCCACGGGCGGCCCGAGCAGCGACCCGGCGTTCTACGCGAATCTGGCCGACGAATTCAGTCCCTATGACCTTGATCCCTTGGCGACGCGGTACCTTGAACTGATCGAGAAGGACAAGGAAGCCCGTGCACTGCGGGACAAGCAGTACGAAGAAGGCATCCGGCGCACCGGCATGGGCAAGGACGCACCCGGTGGTGCGACGTTCAGCGGTGCGTCCAAGGTGGTGCACCCGGTCATGGCCGAGGGCTGCGTGGATTTTGCCGCCCGCGCGATCAAGGAGCTATTTCCGCCCGATGGGCCGGTGAAAACCAAGATCCTCGGGCAGTCAGATGACGCCAAACTGGACGTTGCGGAGCGCAAGCGCGACTACCTCAACTGGCAGATGACCGAGCAGATCGAGGAATTCCGCGACGAGCAGGAACAACTGCTCACGCAACTCCCGCTGGGCGGCTCGCAGTATTTCAAAATCTGGTTTGACGAGCAGCAAAAGCGCCCCTGCGTCGAGTTCCTGCCCATTGACCGGGTGATTCTGCCGTTCGCGGCCAGCAATTTCTACACCGCAGAGCGTGCCGCCGAGATGCACGAGATCACGCAGTGGGAGTTCAACCGCCGCATCCGCGTGGGCATGTACCGCGATGTCGAAGTGGTGCGGGCGACGATGGAACCCGAGCAGACCAAGGCGCAGCAGGCCAACAACAAGATTGAAGGTCGTCAGTACGACGACAACGAAGACGGTCTGCGCCGGGTCTACCACATCTACACCTACCTGGAACTTGAAGACGACAAGGAAAGCAAGGGCGAAATGGCCCCGTACATCCTGATGATCGACGAGTTGAACCGCGAGGTGTTGGGTCTGTACCGGAATTGGGATTCGGAAGACGAAACCCGCGTCAAGCTGGACTGGATCGTGGAGTTCAAATTCATCCCGTGGCGCGGCGCGTATGCCATCGGGCTGCCGCACCTCATCGGGGGCCTTTCAGCGGCGCTGACGGGCGCTCTGCGCGCCCTGTTGGACTCCGCACACATCAACAACGCGCCCACGATGCTCAAGCTCAAGAGCGCGAAAATTTCCGGGCAGTCGCAGCACGTCGAAGTCACCCAGGTGACCGAGGTTGAAGGCGCCCCGGGGGTCAACGACATCCGGCAGATCGCCATGCCGATGCCCTTCAACCCGCCCAGCCCGATTTTGTTCCAGCTTTTGGGCTGGCTCGACCAAGCAGCCAAGGGTGTTGTTACCTCCAGCGAAGAAAAGATCGCGGATGTGAACGCACAGGCACCCGTCGGCACCACGCAGGCCCTGATCGAGCAGGGCGCGGCGGTGTTTTCGGCCATTCATGCCCGTTTGCACGCTTCACAAGCGCGAGTTTTGCGCATTCTGTGCCGAATCAACCGGTGGTATCTCGAAGACCAGCGAAAAAGCGACATGGTTGCCGATTTGCCGATCACCCGGGACGATTTTGCGCGTAACACCGACGTGGTTCCGGTGTCGGATCCGCATATTTTCTCGGAAACGCAGCGGATGGCGCAGATGCAATCGGTTTTGCAGCTCGCGCAAGCGAATCCCGAGTTTTTCGACATGAAAAAAGTGCTTGCGCGCTCGCTCAAGCAGATGAAAATCCCGGACATCAACGAGATTATGAAAAACGTGCCTGCGCCTGAGCAGCGCACGTCGGCGGATGAAAATGCGGCGATGTTCATCGGCCAAGCGGCCTACGCGTACATGCCTCAGGATCACATCGCCCACATTCAAGACCACATGCAGTTCGCTTTGAACCCGATGTTCGGGCAATCGCCAGTTGCAGACCCGAATTACCTGAACAGTCTGATCGAGCACGTCAAACAACACATGACGCTCTGGTATGTCAACCGTTCAAACGCCTACGCGGCGCAGTCGAACGCCGGGAAGCCGATCAGTAACTACGAAGACGCGCGGTACACGGCCACGATCGACAAGATTTACACCGTGGTCGGTGCACACATTCAACTGGACACCGAGCACACGTTCGCGCAGTTCCAGCCGGGATTCGCGCAGATCATGCAGCAGGCCCAGCAACGCCAGCAGCAGGCCGCGCAGCAGTTGCCGCCTGACGCCAAGGTCGTACAAGAGACGGCGATGGCTGAAACCCAGCGCAAGACGGCCAAGGATCAGATGGATGCGAAGCTGGCCCAGGCCAAGCTGCAGGAGGAGATGCAGCGGGAGCAGGCCAAGTTGGCAGCAGAGGCGCAAGGACGGCAAGCCGAGATTCAGTCGCGCGAGGCTATCGAAAACGCTAAGATCACGCACAGCACGGTGCAGGCCGTGCTTTCCCAACCCCTGCCGCCGATGGGCGGTGAACCCCCAGCGGCACCGCCGCAACAAGGAGCCGCGAATGGCAACGTCTGACCAAGAGCAACGCAGCGTGAACGTCCCTCAGCACAAGCGGCTGGCGATGGGCGAGAAGCTGAACGGTACGAGCTACGGTGCGAAGGGCGGCGATAGCGCTGCCAAAGCCAGTAAGCCCGCTGGCGGCCTATCGCACGTCAAAAGCAAGAAGTAATGCTGGAACATCTACTCAAGCTGCTGATTGACCGCCAGGGCGAGCTACGGCTGTCTCTGGCGCAAGGGACACCGACAACCTGGGAGTCTTATCAGCGCTTGGTGGGCCGATACGAAGGTATCCAAGAGGCACAAACGATACTTGAGAATCTACTGCGGGAAGCCGACCGCGACGAATAATCCCGTTCCTACGGGTAGGCCGCGCTGAAACATGCGCTTTACGACGCACCCTGACACGGTGTTTTTAGGAGAAGTTGATGAGTGAGAAGTTGAAAATCCCGAAGATTTCGGGTGCTCCCGGTCGCCCTGACCCGGAGGAACTGGCCTGGGCATTCCCCGACATCAGTTGTGGGCAAGAGCCGCTGGGTGGCCGCGTGATCGTGCAACTGCGCCGCATCAAGAAGAAACACGCGAGCGGCCTGATCCTCGTCAGCGAGACGAAGGAAAACGAGAAGTGGCAGAACATGATCGGGCGCGTGGTCGCGCTGGGGCCGTTGGCATTCCGCAACCGGGAGACGATGCAGCCGTGGCCTGAAGGCGTTTGGGTGTCGATCGGGGACTTCGTTCGCGTGCCCAAATGGGGCGGCGACCGCTGGGAACGCGATGTGCCGGGCGAGGATGAAACCGAAGACCCGGTGCTGTTCATGACGCTCAACGATCACGAAGTCATCACCCGCGTGACCGATGATCCCCTCTCGTACAAAGCCTACGTCTAAGGAGACTGACATGGCCGAAAAAGACGAACAACAGATTCAGGTCGAGGAAACCGCTGACGGCGCAGCCGTGGTACAGGTGCCCGACAATTTCATCCCTGCGGGGGATGACCCGAATGACGGCCAGCAAGCCGCCAAACCGGAAGGCGACGCGGACGGCGAGGACGCGGATCACCCGGATGACACCGAAGCAGTACGGGCCGCACGCCGTGCTCGCCGTCGTGCCAAGAAAGACTTGGCGCGCCGCAGTGTCGAGGAAAAAGACGCGCGCTTGCAAGAACTGCAACGCGCAAACCGCGAACTGAATGAGCGTCTGTCGCGGATGGAACAGCGCGGTGCGCAGTACGACATCGACCGCATTGACCGTTCGCTGGAAGATGCCAACGTGCGCTTCGAGTACGCGAAAATGCGACTGGCCGAGGCGACACAGGCTGGTGATGGTGAGGCCGTGGCCGAGGCGCAGGGCCAGTGGTACGAGGCCCGGCAGCAGCTTGATGCGATCGCCAACATGAAACGGCAGGCGCAGGCTGCGCCCCCGCAACAGCAACGCGCACCAGCGCCCAACCCGAACGTGCAACGCCACGCGCAGGAGTGGATGGGCCGCAACCAGTGGTACGACCCCAACTCGCGCGATGTGGACAGCAAGATCGCCAAGCAGCTCGACGAGGCCCTGGCGTCCGAAGGTTTTGATCCGGCTTCTCCCGATTATTGGGACGAATTGGACAACCGCTTGCAGAAGTATCTGCCGCATCGCTATACTGGCGCGGCAGATAGTGGGCAACAGACAAACAGACCGAGGAACGTCGTGGGCAGTTCTGGCCGTGAAGCAGCAGCCTCTGCTGGTGGTTCAAGCAGAAACTCTTTCACGCTTTCACCTGAACGGGTGCGGGCGATGAAGGATGCTGGCGCGTGGGACAATCCCGAGCGTCGCAAGCACATGATCCAGAAGTTCATGGAATACGACCGTACTCACCGGAGCTGAAAATGACTGATTCCCGCTTGAAAAGATCTCTGAACGCTGGTGGGCGTGCTGACCGCGCGACCGAAGACCAAGCCCGCGAGGCTCCCGAAGAAAAGTTCGTTTCCGCGCAAGAACGTCGCAAGATGTGGAGCAACGAATGGACACAATCGGCCCTCCCGGATCTGCCGAACATGGACGGCTGGCACTTGTGCTGGCTTTCTTCAACCAACAGCTACGATTCCATCGACAAACGGATGCGGCTAGGCTACGTTCCTGTGAAAGCGGATGAGTTGCCCGGCTACGAAAGTTTCCGTGTCAAGGAAGGTGAGCACGTTGGTTTCATCTCCTGCAACGAGATGCTCCTGTTTAAACTCCCCATGGATGTCTACCAAGATGTGATGCTGCACATGCACCACGAGCTGCCCCGTCAAGAAGCAGACAAACTGCGTGTGCGCGTGGACGACCTTCAGGGCCAGCGTGACAGCAACGGCAAGTCTCTCGTGAATCTGGAAGGGGATGGTTTGGGGTCGATCGACCAACAGCCTTCGCGGACACCCGTGTTTTCTGGCTAAAATACCTGCGACCCAGCATTTTTCGCAAAATGCGTCAGCGGTCGCGACCTCGGCACCCGAGAGGTAAAACAGGGTGAAACGTCGGCCTTTGTTGATGCGTTTTCACACAACGTGACAGGGTTAAAACAGATCAATCTGTTTCGCTCGGTTACGGGCGCGGATTGAAACATCGCAAAGAAAGGAAATCAAATGAGTGCAACTCTCGCACCTTTTGGTCTTCGCCCGGCATTTCATCCTTCGGGCCTTGACCGCGCGCAGGCGTTGGCAGGCGGTATCGCCTCCGGCTACGCCAACGCTATTCTGAAGGGGCAACCCGTTCAGTATGGAACCACCGCCAACGGCGGTACCCTTGGCACCCTGATTCCTGCAGGCACAACTGGCGCTATCGCTGGCGCTTTCGCGGGTGTTCAGTGGGTCGATACCACTGGCCGCGAACGCATCTCGAACTACTGGCCCGCGAACACCGCGTACCAAGCCGGTTCGTGCATCGCCTATTTCTACAACGACCAAAATATCGTTTACGAAATTCAGGCCGATGGCTCGATGGCGCAAACCACCATCGGCAATGAGTACAACTTCACCAACGTCACCGCAGGTTCGACGACCACCGGGCTGTCACAAGCCACGCTGGGCGCGGCAACCGGCGTCGGCAACGGTGTGCAGGGTCAACTGCGGGTGGTGGACATCGCCCCGTACGTAGACAATGCCTGGGGGGACGCGTACACCATCGTGCGCGTCGTGGTCGCCAACTCGCAATTCTTCGGTGCTGAAACCGCAATTGCCTAACACAAGGGAGCGATAAATGGCCGCACCAATGCGCAGTACGGACTTCAGGTCGATTGTTGAACCTATCCTCAACGAATCGTTTGATGGAGTCTACGACCAACGTGCCGACGAGTGGAGCCGAGTGTTCCGCGAAGAAGACGGCATTCCCCGCAACTACCACGAAGAACCCGTCCTGTACGGCTTCGGCGCGGCGCCGCAGTTGCCTGAAGGCACTCCGGTGACGTACCAAGAAGGCGGCGTGATGTTCCTGAAGCGGTATGTGTACAAGGTCTATGGCCTCGCCTTCGCGCTGACGAAGGTTCTGGTCGAAGACGGCGACCACATCCGCCTGGGGCAGGTTTACGCCCGCCACTTGGCACAGTCTCTGGTGGAAACCAAGGAACTGAAGGCCGCGAACGTGCTGAACACCGCGTTCAACTCCGCCTACCCGGGCGGCGACGGCGTGTCGCTCATCAGCACCGCGCACCCGATCGTCAACGGCACGCAGAGCAACCAGCTCGCCACCGCTGCTGTCCTCTCTCAGACTTCCCTGGAACAGATGCTGATCCAGGTGCGTCAGTCGGCGGACAACAACGGCAAGCGCATCCGCTTGGTACCGCGTCAACTCGTCGTGGCTCCCGGCAACATCTTCCAGGCCGAGGTTCTGCTCAAGTCGGTTCTGCGGACTGGCAACGCCAACAACGACATCAACCCGGTGAAGTCCATCGGTTTGCTGGACGAAGGCGCTGCTGTCCTTTCCCGTCTGACCAGCCCCACTGCATGGTGGGTGCAGACCGACGCTCCCGAAGGTCTGAAGCTGCTGATGCGTCGTCGTCTGGAAAAGACGATGGAAGGTGACTTCGAGACTGACTCGATGCGCTACAAGGCGACCGAGCGTTACGAGACCGGCTGGACCGACTGGCGCGCTGCTTACGGCACGCCCGGCGTCTGATCGTCCTGACGGTTCAGGGGCTTCGGCCCCTGAACTCCCCAACAAGGAGCAACCATGTCAAGTGCAACAAGTATTGCGGGGATGCTGTCGGAGATTAACGCCACCGTTAACTTCAACAGTCCATCCCCGGTTTTGGTGGGCATTCTGCCCGCTGGCGCGGTCGTTCACACCCTGAACGTATCTACGCTGACGCCATTCTCCACTTCGGGCACCGCGATCGCTGTCGGGACATCCGCAGCCTCTGGTTCCATCGCCTCGGGCGTTGCCGTGACCTCCGTGGGCCGCATTTCGCCTCCGTGGAACGCATCGTGGTCAACCCCCAACCCGAACGCGGATACCCCGATCTACGCAACCCCCACCACGAGCAGCAGCACGTCGGGCAGCGCGCGCGTGGGTGTGACGTTCATCAGCGCCGCAGGCTAAGGAGCCAGATCATGGGACAGTTCAAACCAATGGTCAAGATGATGACGGATGAACCGTCCGTGATCTTGAAGCTGAAAAAAGGCGGTCACGTCGCGTCAAAGAAAGACGCTAAGGGCGAGCACGGTCACAAGCCGATGTCTGGTCTGGAAACGCGCCCCACGTCCGATTTCATGGGCGCGGAAGATGGTTGCGCACCGAAGAAGCCGTCCATGGCCGATCGGCGTCGGGCCATGAACCCGAACCAGTACAAGGGCGGCGGGAAGGCCAAACCCACGGCGATCGAGGTGGAAGTTGACCTCAAACGCCACGCGAGCAAACCGGCTTCTGTTGCGCATGACGGCCTGAAAAAGGGCGGCAAAGTGCACAAGAAGGCCGAGGGCGGACGTATCGACCAGTTCGTCAAAGGCAAGGTTGTGTCGGCGGATCGCCACGACCCGGCCAAAGGAACCGGTGAAGTCAGCAACGGCAAGCCGGGCGGCTACCGGCGCGGCGGCAAGATCCACAAGAAGGCCGATGGTGGCACGATTGAGGGTAATGCTGACAAGTTCGTGAACAAGATCGTCGATGGCGGCCACCACGACCCGGCGCGCGGAACAGGCGGTGTCACCCTGGGTGACGGCGGCTACAAGCGCGGTGGTCGGGCCAAGAAGTACGCCAAAGGCGGCAGCGCCAAGGAGCCGGGTGTCGGAAACGCCATCGAAGGCAACGAGGACAAGTTCACCAACAACAACGTGACAGATGGTGATCGCCACGACCCGGCACGCGGCACCGGTGAAGTCAAGCCGGGCGCTGGGGGCTACAAGAAGGGTGGTAAGGCAAAAAAAGCCTATGCCACGGGGGGCAACGTGGTTGATGACGGCAAAGCCGTCAAGATGCCACATCACTTCATTTCGCCGCCCGTGGCAAATACCATGCAATCTGGAGCGTTCCGCAAAGGCGGGAAAGTGCCGAAGCTGGCCGCAGGGGGCTTGCCCCCGGCTGTCGGCAACGTCCCGGCCCCGCAAGGTCAAGCGGATCTGGCGACGTACTACGACATGCTTGCGCACCAGCAGGACATGGCGAACAACGCCGGATACGCAGCCGCGACGCAATCGCCTCAGTTGCAGCAAGCCGCGCGGGCCATCGAGTCCGATCCGGGCCTTTTGCAGCGCATCAAAAACGCCTTGATGGGCGGGCAGTAAACAGCGGGGGTTTCGGCCCCCGCTCTCACAAAGGACACCGGCCATGAAGCCTCAAGTTGTTTCAGTCACCGGGGTGGGAAACAGCAACCCCGTCGTCATCAACACCAACGTCTCACCTGTTGCTTTGGGCCTCGGCGCGTATGCGACCGGCACCGTGACGTATTCGGTGGAGTACTGCTTCGACGATCCAGGCGTGGGTTTCACGAACTGGTACACCAGCGCCACGCTCGCGGCCAAGACCGCATCGGCTTTCGATAGCTGCCTGTTCCCTGTCACCGGGGTGCGTGTGGCGATCTCTGCAGGCACCGGCACCGTCGCGCTGACCGTTGCACAAGCGGGTATCTGAGCAATGGCGACTTCCGGGACAGTCGGGCAGACCGTCGTTACGGTCCAGAACCTCATCGACGACGGCGCACGCCGCGCGGGGAAACTGGCCGAGGAACTGACGGTCGAACAGGTCGCGTCGGCCCGGCAGTCGCTGTTTCTGCTCCTGAGCAACCTCATCAACCAGGGCATCCAGTATTTCGCCATCAAGAAGCAGGTGATCGGCCTGCAGCCCAACAAGTTCGAGTACGTGTTGCCTATCGGTGCGAATGACGTGCTGAATGCCCTTTACCGCTGGATGACGCAGCCGTCGGGCGCATATACCTCGTCAGCGGGCGGTACGGTCGCCAATCTGACCGATCACGACACATCGACGTACTGCGCGCAGACGGCCCCGAATGGCTCCTTCGCGGTCGATTACGGCCCTACGAACCCGCAGTACATCGGCTCGATCGGCATCATGCCTTACATCGTGGGCGGCGGTTCGGCGGCATGGAACTACAGCTTCCAGTCTTCCAGCGATGGGGTGAACTGGAAGACCCTCTACACCGCCGTGAATCAGGCCGTCACCGACGGCCAGTGGGTGTGGCAGGACATCGACCCTGGCGCGAGCACTGAGTTCTACCGGATGGTTGCGTCGGGGGGCACGACGCTGGCCCTGCGCGAGCTGTATTTCGGCACCAATTCGACCGAAATCACCATGGCGCGGCTCAACCGCGATGACTACACAAACCTTCCGAATAAGAATTTCACCGCGAACCAGCCGTTTCAGTTCTGGTTCAACCGAACTGCGCCTCAGCCCACCATGGTGCTATGGCCTACTCCCGACAGCGCATTTTACCAAATGACCGTATGGTATTCTGCACAGGTAGAAGATGTGGGCGCTTTGAGTGGGCAACTTGCCGTCCCCGATCGCTGGCTGATGGCGATCCAGAACATGCTCGCGCACCAGATGTCGCAGACGATGCCGGGTGTCGATATGAAGCGGATCATGTATCTCGAACAGCAGGCTGAAAAATACTTTGCGATGGCGGAGCTGGAGGAGCGCGACCGCAGCCCGATTTACCTCGTACCTGGAATCGGTGTCTACACCGCATAGACATGCCGCGATTCCTCAACACTACCGGGAACGCATCGCTTGCGATTTTCATCTGCGCGCGGTGCAAGATGAAGCGCCCGATCACCGAACAGATCCCGGATCACAACTTCCCGGGCCTGAAGGTGTGCACGCACGGCTGCGCGGACGAACTCGACCCGTACCGGCTCCCGGCCCGGCAGACGGAGCGCATCACCCTGCGCTTCCCCCGGCCCGATGCGAACATCGACGCGAACCCCAACGCGATCCAGACCACAGGACAGGATCAGTGGACAATATCGCCTGAGCAGAACACCGCAACGCCGGAGAACAACGGCAATCTTGATGATTTGAGCACCGCGACAGGAAACTAAATGGCGAACGTCACCATTACCCAACTGCCGCAAGCGGCTCCGATCACCGGAAGTGAACTTGTGCCCGTGGTACAAAACGGCGTGACCGTTCAGACAACGACCGGGGCCATTGCGGCTGCGCCTGCGCAATCGCAGACCTTCTTGACGCTGAATCAAGAAACCACGTTACCGAACAGCCGATACCTGAGCGTCGGCACGGGGTTGGGTTTGGCGGATGGAGGCGCGCAATCGACGTACCAAATCGCCCTGACGGGCGCGGGGCTGTCGCTCCTGACCTCGCCAAACGGTTTGCAGGTCAAGACCGGGCCGAATACCGTGGGGGCTGTGCAGATCGCCGTGGGCGCGGGTTTAGGTATCACCAACCCTGACGGTATCACCGGCAACCCGACGATCTCCCTCGCGGCTGGCATCATGTCCAACCTCGCAGCGACAACCGGTACCGGCTTCCTCGCAGTGAATGGCGCGACGGTCACGCCTGTGAGCCTGCAGCCGGTCGCAAACCAGACCGTGGTATATGACGCTGCGGCGGCGGCTGGTGTCCCTGCTGTGGGCCTTGCAGACAATCCTGTGGTGCCTGGAACCGCGAGCATCACGGTACCGACAGGGACGACCGCGCAGCGCGTAGCGGTACCCACCGCCGCGATGTTCAGGTTCAATACCACAACCGGGTATTTCGAGGGCTACGACGGGGCGACATGGCGACCCTTTTCGGTCGGTGGTGCAACCCTGTTGTCGTTCAGCGCGGGCGCTACCGGCTTGACCCCGAACACCGCGAGTACGGGTGCTGTCACCCTTGGCGGCGTCCTGAACGCTGCCAGCGGCGGAACGGGCGCGGCGTCCCTGACCGGTTACATCTATGGCAACGGCGCGTCCCCTGCGACGGCCAGCACAACGATCCCGACGACGGCCCTCTCCGGGCAAATCACGAGCGCGCAGCTCGCGGATACCACCGGCACGGGAGGCATCGTTCTAGCGAATTCCCCCACGCTGGTGACGCCTGCGCTGGGCACGCCTTCCAGCGCGACGTTGACGAACGCCACGGGACTGCCGGTGAGCACCGGTATCAGTGGCCTTGGAACTGGTGTGGCCGCTGCGCTTGGGCTGAACACAAACACGACCAGCGGCTTCGTCACGCAATCGGGGGCCGATGGCCGCTACGCGGCGCTCGCCGGGCTTTCAACGCAGGTGTTCAGCGTCGCCGCATCGACATCAGGAACCGCCCAGGCTGTACCGCGCTCACAGGCGGACACGCTGTACGCCCCCATCAGCGGTAGCACCGTCTACACTTCCTCTGCGGCCCTCGCGGCGTCCGGGGGAGCTACACTTGTTGGCTACACGCAGGGTGCATCCGGTTCTGTGCTTCGCACGCAGGCCAGCAAGAATCAAGAATCAGTCAGTGTTCAGGACTTCGGCGCCGACCCGACTGGCGCGACGGATAGTGCGCCGGCTTTTCGATTGACGCTTGCCTCAAATCGGCGCGTCATTGTGCCGCCTGGCACCTATTTGTTCAAGTCTACGCAAACCGCGCCTCCGTCCAATTTCGATCCGGCTTGCGTGTTGGCACAAGGGCTCTCCAACTTTTCGTTGGAGATGTATGGAGCGACGATTACCGTTGATTCATCGGTGGCGCTCAGCAGCGCTTTCCAGTTTGACCAGTGCTCAGATTTTGTTGTTCGTGGCGGCAAAGTCGAAGGCAACCGAACCGGCCTCACATCCGGGCAAGAAAACGTCGCTATCACTCTATCGTCGTGCGTTAACTTCTGGGTCTGCGGCATGCGCATCGCCGGAAACTTCGGTGGCGACGGCGCTGGTATCGCCGGAGATTGGCTTGTCGATGGGGCCTTTGACGATATCCGCATGGATGCGGTCGGCATCGCTGCAGATGTTGCATTCCTCAAAAATATTTCTTTTTCAAACGTGCGGGCCTATGGCGCGGATACCAATGGAGCAAGTGGTTCTGGGTCGATTGGGACCAAGGGATTTTCGATCATCTATGACGGCCCCAACGCGGCTAATAACAATACCGGTATCAGTTTTACTCAGACAGACAATGTTAATTTTATCGGGTGCTATGCCACGAATTTTGCGACAGGAACTGCAATTTCGACAGGACAAAATATCACTTTTGTCGGCGGAGCGTTTGAAGGAAACCCAGGCTCTTCTACAGTTCAAGGTTTTGGCGCATACATTTATTACACAAATGGCGGCTCATTCAGCAGCGTTGGATACCCGGCGCAGAAAATATCTTTCCTGGGTGTAAAGTTTGAATCAAACGGAAATGCAACGGTTGGGGGGGCTGGTCTATTTTTCGATGCCACCGCATCCACCAATGGCGATCAGATCAAAGATATAGCCATGACGGGGTGTGTGTTCAACAATAACAATGCGCAGGGAATCGGTTGTCAAGGAACCGCTAACTTGGCTAACCTTAGTGGGATCGGTAATACCTTTGATGGGGTTAGTCAGACGTACTCGGTCGCTCCTAACCTTGTTCCGCTGTTCGACTTCATCCAAACCGATCAGGCATCTTTCGGTACGGGCGTCAGTTTTCAACAGTCCCTGTATGTCGCCAACAACCAATCGGTATATTTCAAGGATTCTAGCGGTGTATCCCGTCCTGCGATTATCGGGACAAGCCTTAACACATTGGTTTTGCGCCCACTGAGTGCAGCCGCTTACATGGATTTCCAGGATTACGCGGGTGTAAGCAGACTTCAGATTGCAGGCGCTGGCGGATTAATAAATTTCGCTAATGCGACAACTGCTACAACGGCAACGGCGGGCGCAGCTTCTGCCCTTCCATCGGTTCCGGTTGGATACTTAGAATTTCAAGTGGATGGCGGAACTTACAAACTTCCTTATTATGCAGTCTAATGATCCGCGTTCTGATCTTCCGCCTGTTCCCGATGCGCGACAGCTATCCGGAATACGACAGCTACTGATATGAAAAAGTACCCCCTTATCCTGATCTTGTTTGGCCTCTGGATCGTCGCACCGCTGGCATTGATTCGCATGGCGTGGGCAATCTTCACAAACCCACAGCGGGCGTGGCTAATCGCTCTGTCGTTTGACGACCTCGGCAACGTGGCGACGAATGGGCGTCTCGGTGAGTCCATCTCCAGCCGGGCAGCGCACGACCGTCCGCGACGATGGGCCTGTCTTCTCTGCAAACTTCTTGATAAACTTGACCCCGGACACTGCGACCGGGCCATGACGGCCACCGATCAGAACCTGGAAAAGTAACATGGCACAGCCCGGCTACACCCCCATTGTGTTGTACCACTCGACATCCGCAGGAGGGGTGCCGTCGGCTGCGAATCTGACCGATGGCGAAATGGCGTTGAATTCTGCGGATGGCAAGCTCTACTACAAAAACCCAGCAGGTTCCGTATCCGCGCTGGGTGGTACCTCAACCGCGAATCCTCTCAAGCGGGTGGTAGTCGTCACCGATTCCGGCGCAAACGCAACGGTACAGGGCGGCGACTGGCCGGCACAATTTTCTGACTTACTCAAACTCTGGAGCGTGGCTGATGTCGAGATCATCACGGTTGCGCAGCCCGGGAGCACGTTCTATCGAGCACTGAACAACACCGACATGGGTGGTCAGACGGCACTTGCCACCGCGATCGCGCTGGCACCGGATTATGTAGTGACGATCTTGGGCTTCAATGACGCGGAGGGTCTTGACGGACGCACGCTATCGCAGATCGAAGGGGACGCGCTTTCCTTTTTCACGCAACTGAAAGCCGCACTTCCAAGTACCCCCATCTACTACGGCCAACAGATCGCCTACGACACGACGCACGGAACGATCGGCACACTTACCAACGAACAGGTTCTTCCTCGGCTGTTTCAAGTCCCCACCACGGGTGCGGACGCCAATATCATCTCGCAAGACGAGTTGGGGAGTACATCTACACTCGGCAACACCGTCTTGACAACACTGGCGGCGCTGCAGTCCTACATCACCACCCTGTCACAGGTCACAACCGTATTCTCACTGGACTACTACAAAATCGGTCGTCTCGGGTTGATGATTGACGGCCTGCACATGAACGCCATGGGTGCGCGGCTGTTTGCATCGGAGGTCATTGATACCTTTTCGGCATTGGGTATTTTCGCGCACATGCGTACCAACAGCCAGAATTGGCAGTATTGGGATTTGACTAGCCTATGGGCTAATTTGTACTCGGATACCGGCACACATTGGGCTCTTACATACGCAACGGCACCCAATTCTTTTGCCGTTCCTTTTTACAACGCGATCTGGCACGATTTGTACGTATTTGCGAATACTTGGTTCAACCAGACCCACATGGGTCTGGTGGTGCAAGGAAAGAACGTCGTTCAACTAAGCGAAAACGATTTTATCTTGCTCACAGTACGAAACGCGCTCCCGCAACAAACAATATGGTTGCGTTGGTGGCTCGTAGGAAGCACAAAACCGGCGCTTGGAAGCCCCGGAACTTCGCAGCTAAACGCTACACAAGAAACCGGGGACTATTCTTACTTGGTGCGCGGGGCTGAATTTGCAGTTGCCGGGAACTACAACGTCGAATTCGTTCAACAAGTAGGCACCTACTACGATTGCTCCGTAAGAGCAGTAGTAACGGTCACGGGTGTTGCTTCACAGCCGATGCTTAGTGGCGGCTGGGCAGCTGCGAATACCACTTCTACCATCAGTTTAGGGTCTTCGGAAACAACCATCCCAATGGCGACGATTACCGGGTCTTCATCGGTAGGTGCAATTACTCTTTCGGGCGGTGGTCTACGTGTTGCCTTTCCGGGTTGGTATCGGGTATCCGCTAACGCGTTGATCCAAAGTAACGGCGCGGGGACGGTAGCGGTTGTGGTATCGTTGAACAGTAGCACCAACAACATCGCTAATGTGGGGCGGCAGTATATGGCGATATCCGCCCGTGCGGGTTTTAGCGGAACCGCCCTGGTGAAACTCGCGGCGGGAGACACCATCTACCTATCCGCGTTGTCTACGGCGGGGGGTTCTGTTGTGACGGAAGCGGGCGTAAACGCGTGGAACAATCTGTTCCTAGAAGGCCCATTGCTGCCCTAATTTTCAGGAGATTCACCCATGAACAAAAACCTTCAAATTTCCCTGAGCATCGACGACGCAAACCTCGTGCTCAACGCCCTTGGCGCGCTCCCGCACAATCAGGTGCGGGCGCTAATCGACCACATCGCGCAGGAAGCGCAGAAGCAAATCACGGCGGCGCAAGCACTGAATGTCCCTCCTGTTGAGGTGTGTCCTGCCGAACAGGAAGCAGACCCGGTGGTCTGAAATTCGGGGGACAGGTACAATGCTCCATAGTGCCTTCCTTGTTCTAAGCATCGCAGCGATTGCCGTGTGTGCGGAACTGTGTGTTAAAAAACTCTTTCGCAAGTATGGAACACAACAACGGCGTTGATATTTCCTTCTTTGGCTGGTCTACGGTACTCGGCGCACTTATCGGCCTCGGACAGATTCTCGACTCCGCTGAAAAGTTATCATGGCGCGTCATCGTCGGGCGGGCGTTGGTGTCTGCGGGGCTGGCCTCCATGGCCCCGGTGGCGCTCTTGTGGCTCCCGACGATGCCACGCACCGCTGAGTTTGCCCTGGCAGCGGTGATGGCGAGTCTTGGCACTTCAGGGCTTCAAATGCTGATTCGTCGCGTCGTAGTTGGCCGTGCCAACTGAAAGGAAACAAAATGCATTTTCTGGCCCAAATCGAGCACCATCTGTCGAATTTCGAGACGGATTCCCGCGAGGAAATCGCACGGTTCATCGAATACCTCAAGAGCAAGTTCGTTGAACCCGGTGCGCCGGTTCCGTCGGCGGTAGCCCTCGCGCCCGAAGCGCCCGTTGCCGCTGATCTGGTCAAACCGGTTGAAGCGCCCCCCGCGCCCGTCGTTGCCCCTGATCCTGTCGTGCCGGTTGTGGCACCCAAGGTCGATACCGGGGCTGTGGTGTGAGCACCGCTTTCCTGACAGCCATCAACCGCGTCCTCGGGATTGAGGGCGGCTACGTCAACGATCCGGCTGACCCAGGCGGTGAAACGAATTGGGGGATCAGCAAACGCAGCTATCCGAATCTCGACATCGCGTCCCTGACACGGGATGATGCCATCGCCATCTATGAGCGGGACTTCTGGAGCAAGATTGACGGCGATACGTTGCCGCCCGGTGTCGGCTACCAGTGCCTTGATTTTGCTGTCAACAGTGGCGTTGGCACCGCGCTGCGGGCGCTCCAGCGGGCTGTCGGCGTCGCGGACGATGGTGTGTTCGGGCCGGTGTCGCTGGCCGCTCTGAAGGCTCAGGACGCTGCGGATACAATCATGCGGTTCTTGGCCGAACGGCTGATGTTCATGTCGGGTCTTTCCAACTGGTCCTCCTTCGGCAAAGGTTGGGCACGACGCATCGCCACGGATCTGCGCTACGGCGCGCAGGACACTCCCTGAGGAGAACAGCATGAGTCTTTCATGGTCGGACGTGGGCAAAGCCATCGCAGGCGTCGCCCCGATTCTCGGAACGGCCCTTGGTGGGCCTGCGGGCGCGGTTGTCGGCTCTTTGGTGGCGTCTGCTCTCGGCACCTCGTCGTCCCCTGATGCAGTGAACGCAGCCATCGCCGCCGATCCAGCGAGCGCGGCCAAGATTCTTCAAGTGCAGAACGAGCACGAAGAAGCTCTGGTGAAGATGCAGACGGACTACCAGACCAACTTGGATACCCAGCGTGGCGAAGTGATCCAAGCCGAAGCGAAGTCCGATTCATGGATGGCGTCGAACTGGCGTCCCATCCTGATGCTCACATTTACCGCCATTGTGGCGATGAACTGGCTTATCCTTCCTGTGGTGAGTTGGTTCGGGCCGCATCTTGTCCCTCTTGTTCTTCCTCCCGATATGTGGGATTTGCTCAAGATCGGGGTGGGCGGCTACATCGTGGGGCGTTCTGGTGAGAAAATCACCAACATCATGAAGTCCTGAAGGAGAAGATCATGGCAGAAGGTAAGAAGAATTGGATCGCGGGTGCGATCAAGCACAAGGGCGCTTTGCACAAAGAACTCGGCGTTCCTGCTGACAAGAAAATTCCCGCGAAGAAACTTGAGGCTGCGGCCAAGAAACCCGGCGTCGAAGGCAAGCGCGCACGGCTGGCGAAAACCCTTCGTGGCTTTGATTAAGGAGACTGAACATGGCCGGTGTATCGAATTACCTCATCAACAAGGAAGTGGATTGGGAGTTGCGCGGGCAGACGTTCGTGCCGCCTACCACGACGTATGTGGGTCTGCTGCTCACCTCCAACGGTGCACTGGCCCGATCCACTGCGTACACCACCGGCCAAACCGTGAGCATGGTGGGCGCGGACGCGCTCAACCATCTCTACAGTTGCACCACGGCGGGTACGACCGCAGCGACCGCACCTGCGTACCCAGGCAAGACGGCTGAAGTCATCACCGATGGCACCGCAGTTTTCACCGAACAGGGTGACGTTCTGGCCGCGAATGGCGCGTCCTTCGTGGAAGTTTCAGGCGGTTCCTATGCCCGCGTCAGCGTGGCTTCGAGCCTCGCCAACTGGTCGGGCACTCAAGGCGCAGGCACCACGGCTGCGTCGAGCGGCACCTCGGCGGCAATCAGCAATAACGCCGCTGTCACCTACCCCACTCCGACAGGCAATTGGCAAACGGCCCCACAGACTATTTGGGGCTTCTTCCTGGCGGATGCCGCGACGGCAGGCAATACCCTGCGTTTTGGGGGCTTGGGCGCGGATCAAACGGTTTCGACCGGAAATGCTGTGAGTTTCGCTACGGGTGCGCTGACGATCAAGACGGACGCCCGTTAAGTGTCCCCGGCTTAGGGATTAAGCCGTGGCTGCTCTAGTTGTCCAATCCTCTGCGCTCGTCGTTCACAACGGCGATGCAAGCGCTGCGGTCACGCTGGCAGGCGTGACGGCTGGCAATGCCATCGTCATCACCGGATCGGTGTGGGCGGGCGGATCGACCAACAACCCCATGAAGGCGACAGACGGCGCGACGGCGCTGTCTGTTTTTCAGGAGTACACGCCAGGCGGGAATTACGGCAGCGCGATTGTCGCGTGGGAACTGAACGTCGCGGCGGGGTCGCACACGATCACCGTTCAGCCAACAACGGCGAATACAAGCTGCTATTTTGATGTGATGGTGCACGAGGTCTCTGGCCTCGGCACCACGCAGCCTAGTGTTACTGTCAGCGGAACAACCACAGGCGCAACACTCGCGCTCTCTGGGGGCACGCCAGCGCAAAACGGCTGCATCATCTTCTCGGTGCTGGCAGTTGACGGGAATGCTGCGAGCAGTACCGGGGCGGCCACAACGCCCAGCGGCTACACGTCGCTTTGGTCAGAAATGGCGGGCGCGTCGAACCAGATGGGTGCGGCGGCCTACGAGATTCAGACTACGGCGGCCCCGGTTTCGCCGTCTTGGACGGGGCTAAACGCAGGCGGCGGCGCTGGATGGGCCGCTGTTGCCGTGGCGTTTGCGCCCACCGGGGGAGGGCCAACCCCCGTTAACCTGACCGGAATTTCACGGCAACAGGCGGCGAACACCGCATCACTCTCGCGCGGTGTTCTTCTCTCCAGTACCTCGCAACAGCAGGCATCCGCTCTCGGCGCATTGGTGTCGCAGGCGCTTCTTGCGGGGACGAGCCAGCAGGCCGCGAGTGCTCTTGGTACCTTGGCATCGCAGGCGCTTCTTGCGGGAACAAGCCAGCAGGCCGCGAGTGCTTTCGGCGCATTGGCCTCGCAGGCGCTTCTTGCGGGAACAAGCCAGCAGGCCGCGAGTGCTCTTGGTACCTTGGCATCGCAAGGGCTGCTTGCGCTAACCGGCACCTCGCAGGCGGTTGGTGCCGCGACCGGCACACTGGCGGTGCAGGTGCCACTCACCGGGACGAGCCAGCAGGCCGCGAGTGCTCTTGGTACATTGGTGTCGCAAGTGCTGCTTGCGGGAACGAGCCAGCAGGCCGCGAGTGCTTTCGGCGTGCTCACGGATACCCTTTCGCTGACCGCGATCAGTGCGCAAGAGGCCGTGGCATTCGCGGCACTCAGCATCGGGAACCCGCTCTCAGGGGTGTCTGGCGCCCAAAGCGCGGCCTTGGCGTCGCTTTTAGTCGCCAAGGGGTTTTCAGGGATCACCCAAGCAGGGCCGACAGCAAGCGCGAACCTGACGGTAACGGCGGGTATAGTCGTTGCGCTAACCGGGGTATCTTTCGCGCGAAATAGCGCCTTTGGCCCGCTGAGCGGCCTGAATGCGCTTGTTGGGGTTTCCGCACAATCTCAGGTAGCATACGGGCAGCGCAGCGTAACGATGCAAGGCGTTTCGAGTGCCGTGCAAAGCGCGTATGCCGCACTGTCTATTCTGCTTGGTACATCTGGTATTTCCAGCGCAGAGGCTTCGGCCCGCGCGATTTTGACCGTCTTTGCAGCGGGATCAGGAGCAACGATGAGCACAACCACCCCGTCCTGGGTGATGACTTATGACTCGCTGACACAAGCCGTGCTTCAGAGTCTGGAACGCAGCGATCCTTCCACGCAGAACTACGTCCCGACGGCTATCACCATGGCGGAATTCGAGATTGCCCAGCAGATCAAGACGCTCGGGCAGCTTGAAGTCGCGGACACAACGCTCTCCCCTTCAAACCCGATTCTTGCCAAACCCGCGCGCTGGCGCAAAACGGTGTCAATGACTTTGGTGTCGAACGGCATGAAACAGCCGGTGCTGCTGCGTAAACTGGAGTACCTGAGTGCATACGCGCAGAGCGTCTCCGCGCCGGGCACGCCGCTGTTCTACGCGGACTATGACTACGACCACTGGATGTTCGCCCCTACTCCCGATAATGCCTATGCGATCGAGGCGTTGGTGTACACGCGGCTGGAACCCCTGTCATCGAGCAACCAGACCAATTGGTTGACGCAGAACGCACCCAACGCAATGCTATTCGGTGCGCTCAAGCAGATGATGTTGTTCCTGAAGGACGATCAGCGGCTGGCGGTGTTCAAGGGCATGTTTGACGAGGCGATGTCAACGCTCAAGACCGAAGATACTTTGCGCGTCGGTGATCGCTCCGCCGTCGCAGTGGATTCCTGAAATGACAGCTTACGTCAACCCATTCACGGGTCAAACGATCCAGCCATCCAGCGTCAGTTACGAGAAACTGTCGATCGGCGCGAATACCGCGTTGGAGTGGCCCATCAACGGTAACAACTCCACACCAGCGGCAAGCATCATAGAGGTCACGGCGACGCTTACGTCGTTGTCCTTGGCGTTGCCACCTGCGACACAGGTCTCCCCTGGGCAGACGGTTCTGGTGCGCAATACCGGGGCCATTACCTTCAACGTCACCGACAACATTGGCAACCCAATTGTTGCTTTAGTACCGGGCGTCTCGCAGTACATCTACTTGACGGATAACACCACGATTCAGGGTTTGTGGGCGTCGGTGACACTTGGCGCTGGCACCTCGGCGGCGAATGCTGCGGATCTGGCCGGAGAGGGTCTTGTTGCCGTTGGTTCGACACTGAATCAATCGTACCCGGTGACAAATTTGTTCAGCAACTACGCATTCGCGCTTTCGGATCGGTCAACTTTCTTTGTGTGGGAAAGCGGTGCTGGCACGCTTACGCTGCCCTCGTCATCGATAGTTCCGAACAACTGGTTCGTGATGATCCGCAACAACGGCACAGGCATCCTCACATTGGCGCCTCGAGGCACCGACACCGTAGATGGCGCGGCCAGTGCGCAACTCCAGATCACTGAATCCTTGGTGCTGGTAGCGAACGGCAGTGGGTTCAACACCTTCGGCTATGGGCGATCAAACACCTTCTTTTTCACGCAACTCGTCAAAAACATCACCGGGGGCGCCGTTACTCTAACAGCCGCTGAAGCCGCGAATGTGCTGCAGGAATACCAGGGTGCGCTTACGAGCAACGCCACGGTCACGCTGCCGCAGACGGTGCAGCTCTACGGGATCACAAACAACACGACCGGCGCCTTCGCCCTGGCGTTTACGACCGGGGCCGTGGGAGGTGCTTCCGTCACCGTGGCGACCGGGCAGACCGCAATTGTCGTTTCCGATGGAACGAATCTGCACATAGCGAGCGGATCGTCGTCGTCTGGCCCATCTACAGGCGCCATCACACTGCCCCACGGCGCGCAGTCTGCGCTCCCGCTTAATTTCGTGGGGGATTTGACCACCGGTATGTTCCTGTCGTCCACCGGACAGCTCAGTATCGTGGCGGGGGGTGTTCTTGTCGCAACGTTCACCGCTACCGGTATCCTGGCTCCTGTAGGCATCAGCGGAGGAACGTTCTAACGTGGCTACGAAGGTCGTCCATCTTCAGGTGCGCGGGGGCATCCAGCGCGACGGAACTTCGTTTCGCTCGCCTTACTACACCGAAGGCGAGTGGTGCAGGTTCCAAACCGGGCGCCCTCGCAAAATCGGTGGCTATCGTGCGATCTTCCTGAACGCGGCGGGGATCTCGCGCGGGATGCTGATGACCACTACCGGGGGGCTGAACTACATCATCTCTGGCTACGACGCCGGGCTGCAGCAGTGGCGCACGAATGCGGACGCCGGAGTGGGCACCGGCCCCTTCACGGTCAATTTCATCGGCCCGATTGCGCAGACCACGATCACGGACGCAGGAACATCCTACACCGCTGGCACCTACACCAGTGTGCCGGTGACGGGTGGCAGCGGAACGGGCGCCCAGGCGACGGTTTCGGTGGATTCCAGCGGAAACGTGACCGGTTTCGTGGTAACAAAACCCGGTGTGGGCTACGCCACCGGGGATGTCTTAAGTGTGACCAATGTGAGTATCGGCGGTACTGGTTCGGGGCTGGTAGTGACCGTCACGCAGACCGCGTACTTCACCCCCGATGCCAACACCTTATGGCAGATGGACACCGCCTACGATCCCTACGGGTCGGGCAACTACCAGATCATCGCCCACCCAGGCCAAAACTTGGCGGACATCAGCAGCCTCGTCAACACGCGGCCACTGGTCGGCACTTTCACAGGCACAGACGCGACCGCCGTAGGTGTTTTCACAGAAACCGCAACACTGACAAGTGGAACTAATAAGATCACATTCGCCACGACGGTTGCTGCGGTAGGGGCAGGTGTCGCCGTTTCCGGTACAGGCATCCCTGCGGGCACCACCGTTCTCTCGGTGGCGAACGTCTCAGGGGTCTACACGGCAACTCTTTCCGCGAACACCACGGCCAGCGGCGCGCAGTCGTTGACCTTCGACGCCAACATCTCGGTGTCGGGCGGCGCGGTGATGCTCTACCCCTATCTGTTCGTCTACGGCAACTACGGCCTGATCCAGAACAGTTCCGCAGGCAACTTCAATGATTGGGTGTCCTCGGATTCAAACGCGAACAATGTCGCCAGTACGAAGATCGTCAAGGGCATCCCCTTGCGCGGCGGTTCATCCTCTCCGGCTGGCCTGTTCTTTTCACTGGATTCCGTGATCCGGGTGACGTACACCCCGACGACCGTAGGCGGATTGACGTACTACTGGACTTACGACATCATCGCCAGCCAGTCGTCCATCCTGTCTTCTTCTTGTGTGATTGAGTATGACGGCATCATCTACTGGTGCGGGGTAGATCGTTTCCTGATGTACAACGGCGTGGTTCAAGAAGTTCCAAATTCGATGAACCTCAACTGGTTCTTCGACAACCTGAACTATGAACAGCGGCAGAAGGTGTGGGCATCCAAAGTCCCGCGCTGGGGCGAGATCTGGTTCTTCTACCCGCGCGGGAACGCGACCGAATGCACCGACGCGATCATCTACAACGTGCGCGAGCAGATATGGTACGACGCCGGGTCGGCCCCTGGCGCTGCGCGTTCTGCGGGCACATTCTCCGAAGTGTTCCGCTTCCCGGTGTGGGGTGGTACGGAAGTCAACACCGACGGCAAGTACTCGCTGTGGCAGCACGAGATCGGCAAGGACATGATCTACGGCCCCACGGTCAACGCCATCCAGTCCTATTTCGAGACGCCGGGCATCGGCAACCTGATGGGGTTGATCGGTTCGACCCAGCAGCTCCAAGAGCCGTGGATGCAGATCATGCCTCCCGACAGCAATAACTGGACGACAATCGACCAGATGGAGCCGGACTTCCAGCAGGTCGGGGACATGACGGTGCAAGTGCGTGGGCGCGGCTACGCGAACGATGTCAGCGTGGACAGCCCCCTCTACTCGTTCGGGCCAACCACGCTGAAGGTCAACATGCGCGAGCAGCGCCGGGAACTGCGCTTGCGGTTCGATTCCAACACCCAGGGCGGCGACTATTACATGGGCCGCATCCTGCTGACTCTGAATGTGGGCGATGTTCGCTCGACGGGCAACCCATGATGATCTATGATCCGCGTGGGATGACCTGGGCGCAATATAGCGCCCTGCTCGTGGAGCAGTTTGCGAAGCAACAGCTCACGCAGGTTCCAGAGAGTCAGTGGCGCGATTTTGTCGATGGAATGGTATCTATCGGAAACTTCGTCAAGGAAGGGGTGCCCGATTCTCGCGGATTCAGGTCTTGGCAGGAGTGGGCGCAACGCTACACGGGAATAATGCAAGAACGACCATGATCGACAGCCGCCAACACCAGATGCGAACCTATGAGGTGATGCTGCAATCGCTTCACGAAACCGGCAACCCGCGTCCCCCCGAAGATGACATTCGCACCATTGGTGCGATCCTCCACGAACCGAACGTGCATCTGCACCAGTTCGGCAATTCGGTGTTTCTGGTGCTTGAACCGTCGCCCGGCAAAGGCGTTCTGTCCATGTACAACGTGGACACGCACCACAATCTGGTGCAGAACTGCATCGCGGCCACGCATTGGGTGTTTCGCACCTTGGGTCTGCACGAGATCACTTTCAGCTATGACAACCCCACGATCCACACGCTGGCGCAGATGATGGTGGATCGCTCGGGGATGCCGGGGCTGCACCTGCAGTCGCGGCGCGTCCACGGCAAGCCCCACGACACACTTTTCCTCCTCGCACCTTCGGGATCTCGATAATGGGCCACGCAATCTGTGACGCAAAGAACGCGATCAGCAACGTCGGGCACGCACTGAGCAGCGGCGTCTGCGACGCGATCCACGGGCGCATCACCTGCACCCTTAAAGACGCGTACAACGGCAGTATTGGCACTTTGTCGTGCGGCTGGCACGGCATCACCGATACGGTATGCGCGGTCAAACACAACCCCAAACTGCTGCTCGCTGCCGCCGCAATGGTCGTCGCGCCGGAGTTGGCCGCGTTCTACGCCCCGATGGTCGGCGGCTCCGCGCTGGCCGCAGGGGCGCTCACCGGGGCGACGATCGGTGGCGTCGAAGGAGGCATCAATGGTGGCAATCTCTGTTCCGCGCTGAAAGGCGCAGTGGTTGGGGGACTGTCCGGTGGCCTCGGTGGTGAAGGCGGCGCGCTGGGTTCAAGCACCGGTTCACGTCTCATGGGTACATTGGGGTCGAAAGCAGGCAGCTATCTCGGCTCGCAAGTCGGTCAGGATCTGGTGGGCAAGCCCACCCAGGCCGCGCAGTCGCCGTACCAATCGACGATCCCTTCTGGTGGCTACGTCGGATGCCAGCCGCTGAACCCTATGGCCCAGCTCAACACGCTGCCGCAATCCGTATATGGCGGCAGCACCGCTGGGATGGCGCCACAGACGGCGGGTTTGTCCGCGACGAGGGGTTGCTACCCAGCGGCCCCGCAAACCGGCCTCGCGCCTCTGCAGGCGATCTACACGCCCCCTGCAGCGCCTACGACGGCGATTCCCCCGTGCTCGCCCTACGCACCCATCACAGGATCGCAGGGTGTCCACATGGCGCACATGGCCGACGGGGGCGTCATTACCGGCATCGGTGGGCTGGCCCACGGGGGCCTTCCTGCACAGCATCACCCGGACGCGCCCGAGGGTCACAACCCCGAGTTCATCACCGGCAAGACCGGTTTCTACGCCCGAGGCAAAGGTACGGGCCAGAGCGACGACATTCCGGCAATGCTCCACCAGGGCGATTTCGTGATGGATGCCGATACGGTGTCAGCCTTCGGTGACGGATCGAGCAAAGCCGGGGCAGAACGTCTCGAACAGTTTCGCCAGTCGCTGCCGGTGCGCAAGGCCGAGGGTGGGGCTGCGCTCCCCGCGAAGATCGCGGACGGTGAGTACGTGCTGCCCGCAGCTTTCGTGACCCGGCTTGGCGGCAACGACAACAAGCGCGGTGCGGAATTGCTGAACAAAATGCGCGAGGAATTGCGCGCCCACAAACGGTCGGCACCGGATGATAAAATCCCGCCGAAGGCGAAACCCCCGATGGAATACCTGAGAAGGGCGCGAGGATAAAAATGGCAAATCTGTTGCAGTCTTGCAGCCAAACACAGACCCAAGCACCGGGTTACTACAACCAGTACCTGAACACGCTGGCGTCGTGCGGCGTCGGTGCGGCCAAGGGCGCGCAGTTCGTTGGTGCGACACCGCTCCAGCAACAGGCGTTTGGTACAGTCGCGGGCGCAGCGGATTCCTATAAGCCGGGGCTGCAGAGCGCAGAAGGCACCCTTGGTGCGGCAAACCAGATGGCGACCGGCCAGTCTCCGCTGGCGTCTGCGCAGCCCTACCTGCAGGGCGCGACCGCGTGCCTGGGGGCACGCACCTCGCAGTTGATGAACCCTTATGTACACTGCGTGGTGAACCAGATCAACACGCTGGGGCAACAGAACATTCAGCAGAACTTGGCACCCCAAGCCACCGCTGGTGCCGTCGGTTCCGGCCAATTCGGTTCACAGCGGGGGGCGCAGGTGCTCGGGCAGACGGTCGCCAACGCGAACCAGCAGATTCTCAGTCAGCAGGCGAACGCGCTGATGTGCGGCTACAAGACCGCGCTCTGTGGTGCACTCAAGCAGGGTGCGATCTGCCAGCAGGCCGGTGCAACCGCTGCCGGCGCAGCCAGTCAGGGCGCACAGAACCTGGGCAATCTCGCCAAGGTCGGGGCGTGCATTGCGGCCACCACGCAGCAGCTCGGGATACAAGGGGTCTGTGCGATCAACAAGATGGGCACGAACCAGCAGACCATCCTGCAGAACCAGCAATGCTTCCCGCTGACGGAATTAACGAAAGCATCCGGGCTGTTGAACGGCAAGCAGGTACCCACCACACAGGTGCAGACCGCAACGGTTTCACCGCTCGGGGCTGCTTCCGGGCTGGCGTCCTTGCTCACCGGCTCGACCGGGAACGGAGGTACTGTCGGCAGTACCCTTTTGGGTTATGCCAAGTGTGCTTTCAACGCCGCGAAGTGCTATTTCGGAAATAACAGCGCGGGGGTGGTATGCACCTACTCACCGTGTCAATACGGCCAGATCACTTGCGTCTACAGCAGCGTACCGTGCGCGACTTGTATGGGGGCTGGATTGACCTACGCACGAGGCGGATTGGTTTGCGGTGCTGCCGGTTGCGCGTCCGCCGTCCATCGCGGGGCGCTTCCTGCGCGCCGGTAACAGGAGAACAGAATGGCGAATGCAGGCGGACTTTCCGGGCCGATCACGGTACAACAAGACCCCGTAGCCCCAGGTGCCCTCCCCGACGTCACCGGGGTGAACCCGCTGGGCGCGAGCGACAGTGCCGCGCAACAGTATGAAGCCGGACTCCAAAGTGCGCTCACGTCTCTCCAGCAGCGTGCGAATGCGCCCAACATGTACAACGTGGCCGCAGGTTTTCTGACGCCGGGGCCTGGGGGCTTTTTCGGTGAACTTGGCCACGCAGCGCAGGCTATGGCGCAGTGGCAGGAACAGCAACGTCAGATGCAGATCCCGATCGCCCGATTGAAGATTCAGATGGCGATCAACCGGCTCGCGCAAAACAAGGCGCAGGATGCGCTCGCCCGGACAGCAAGTACGAACCCGGCAAACCCAAGCGCGGTCGCCAATACGACCACTCAGAACGCATGGACCGGCACTACCGCTTTTCCCTCCAATCCCGCCGCTATCCCGGGTGAAGCGTCTCAGGCCGCTCAAACCGCGATGGGCACCGGCAAAGCCGCAGCACAGACCGGGCAGACGTTCGGTTCGGCGCCCACGCCCGTCACACCACCGATGGGCGCCCAGCAACCGAGAAGCACTCCGCCGATGGGTACTCCGCAGCCGATGGGCACACCGCCGGATTTGACCGCTGCGCCGGGGACTTTTCATATTGCGGGGGCGGCCCCAGGGGACATTTCTGCGGCCACGGAGGCGATCGGCAGTATCTACAAACAGATGGCGGCAGGCAACATGACACCGCAGCAGGGCGCAAGCATCGTCCAAGACATGCTGAAAAGGGGATCTCTCGCCCCCGGCATCGCGGTACCGGTGGAGCAAGCGATTGTTCAAGGGAAACCCAACCCGATCGGGGATGTCACGCCTGCGGCTGTTGGCGCGGCCCCTTCTGCCGGGTCAGTGCAGACTACCAGCCAAGCCCCCGCCACACCGGCTGCGATGCCGACGGATCTATCGGCACTTCCGCCCCAGCAGCTCACGGCCATGGTGCCGCAGTTGCTTCAGGGCGCGTCGTACACCGGGGCTTCCTACAACACCCCGGCGGGGACAGCTTTCCCGCAGGAGCAAGCGAACCAGGACACCATGACGCAGCTCGCGGCCTTCGGTAATCCAGCCACGCTCGCGGGCAAGACGAACAGCATCACGAACGTGCTGGACGATATTCAGAAAAGCCCGACAGCGATGGCGCAGTTCAATGATGTGGTGGGCCTTGTCGCCCGCAAACCCGCACTCATGCAGGCGATCCTGCACGCGGTGCCCACGGTGGGCGCGCACGTCGGCGGCGTCGGCGCGCAGGGGAATCTGGAGGCTCTGGTCGCCAAATATATCCCACCACAGGAACAAGGAATGGCGAACGTCGTGGTGCAGGGCATTGCGCAATCCGCCGCGCTTGAGGCGCAGTTGCGCGGCATGAAGATGGGTAACATGCCGGTGTCCGAGGCGGACGTGCTCACCGCTGGCCTGACAAACGGCAACCTGACACCGCCCGTGGTGCTGGAGAACATGCTCCAGACCCTGAACAACGTCAACCGGCTGCACGCCCTGGCGCAGGGTTACTCGCAACTGAATCCGTATCTCCAGAAGACGCCGGATGGCGCG
>JBAZYB010000002.1:0-60439 GCA_041659545.1 Hyphomicrobium sp. | reverse complement strand
CAACTGACGTGCGATAACGTTTGGGTCCATGCCTTTCAGGACAGCCCGAAGTGTTCCTCGTCATGGTGCGGCAAGTGCATGATTTCCGCGTTCGCCTATGAACGCGACAAGCAACTCTCAGCCTAGAGGATTACCCCGCCGATGCACGAACTTGGCCGCCATACGTCGCGCGACCCGGACAACGCCAAGGCTCCGCCGATGGACGATCCGGTAACAATCGAGCGCGCCGATCTGCGCCGGCTGGCATTGGTCCGCCATGAGCGACCGGGCTACAACGGTACGTTCGTTCCGAATGGCGGGTCGTGCAAAATTTGCAAGGTCGAGTGGGACCGCAACGAGCCAGAGTTGCACGCCGAGAACTGCCCTCTAACTTTGAAGGATTAGGCCCGATGCGATTACTCAACCGCACCGTCCGCTTCTACGTTGTCCAGCGTGGCGACACACTCTCCGAGATCGGCCTGCGGCTCGGGCTGTCTTGGCGCTGGCTGGCCCGTCTCAACCGACTGCGCGATCCGAATGTCATCCACCCCGGCCAACTCATTCAGTTAGAGGATTAGCCCCGACATGACTGCCTACGAACTTGAAAAGGCCGTTACCGACGCTCAGCAGGCGTTGCAGGCGGGTACGGCACGAGATAACGGCGTAATCTTGGCCCTTCTGTTCACGCTACTCCGGCACGAGGCTGACAAAGCTGCCGGCGCCGCGCTCCACAATCGAAAGGATTATCTCATTAGCTTCTCATAAGCCACTTATTGATTGCTTGCTCCCAATCCCACCCTTGGTAACGGCGTTCCCAGGCACCTCGGGCCTCGCTCAAAGCGGGAAAACGCCAAGCATTGCCATTCGCTTTGTGCAATTTGATGCAACCATGTTCGGCGAGAAAACGGCCTAACGCTGCCGGAGTTAAATCTTTCAACCGCGGAGCGAACTCGCGAGCATGGTTCATCAAATATTGCGCCATGGCAATGTCCGGCGTGTCTTTGGAGGCCGCGGGAATGATGCCTTCCTGCAACAAGCTTTCCCACCACGACTCTTGCAGACTCATTGACCGCGCTTTTTGCTCGCGCAGCGCGCCGGTATTCGGGATGCGCCGTGGGTGCCAGTCGCCCAGATCGACGTGCATCAGATCGTGTAGCATGGCGGCCAAACCGCCGTCGCGCATTTCTTTGTGGAGGGCGCTAAAATATTTCTCGTCCTTGAGCCTTTTATTGGAGACGTTGAACACGGCGTAGCGGCGCTCGTCGTGCGAAGCCGGCACAACCCACTCGGCGTTCGCCGTCATGATGAGATGCACGCGGTTCTTCCATTGCTGCGCATCCACGCCTTTTTGTTCAATCATCTGCACCGGCTCGGTGATCAGTGCTTTAAGAACCGACTCGCCTTGCTTGTCGCCCGCCCAGAAGGCTTCGTCGGCGTAGAGCAGAAGACAATTGCGCAGATGCGCGTTGAACGAGCCGACGAGGTGCTTGGCGTTCGAGATGTGCAGCCCATGTTGCCCGAACATGCGGCGCAAAGCGTGCGCGAAGGTGCCTTTGCCGGCACCCTTGTCGCCCCTGAACACCATTGCCACCTCGGCGCGTTCGCCGGGGTTCTGCACCGCCCAAGCGGACCATCGCATGATGTAATCGAGACAGTCGGCGTTCGCCTCGGCAAGAATTTCGGCGATGTGCTCTTTCATGCGGTCCCAGCGGCCGGCCGCGGGCGGCACTGCAAAACCTTGCCAGAGGTTGAGCATGTTGCCGGGCAAATGCGGCGGCTGGCCGGGGATGAGATCGATGCCATCAAACGAGCGGCGATGTTTCCATTTCAACCAGTAGGCACCGACCTGAGTCGGTTCTTCTTCAAATCCGTCTCCCTTCTTTTTTTGCACCATGATGTAGCGGTTGGCGTAACGCTCGGCGAAGGACCTGAAAGATTGAAACGAGGGAACATGCACGGTGTCGTCCACCTTGGAGGGGACCCAGCCGAGCACGAGGCACTTGCCACCGATGTCGCCGATCGCTGCGTATTTGTTGTTGAGGTCAATAAGAGGCGACTCGTTTGTCGGCTTGGTCAGCGCTTCGGGGAGCACGGCCTCGGCACTGGCGTGACCGTTGACGTGAGGAGCCCCAGCCGGCAGAGAAAAAACCGACTGGGGCTGCGTCTCAATGGGTGGATGGGGGTTCCCGCGTGGGGCAAAGGGCATCACCTCCTGTTCGTCAGCAGCCCGGGGGAGAAGCCCCTGCCATCCGTGCTGCTCTGCCAGATGATAGAGGGTGCCGAGCGTGACGCCGGAGCGCCCTTCCTTGCCGAAGGAACGCCAAACGGTCTCGACATCGTGAAAACTGTATTTTTCGGGGCAGGTGGCCGACCAGTCGTTCCATAGGTCGAAGCCTACGTCACTACCGTCCGATCGCTCCCAGCGCAGGCTGTGCAGCGCAAAACCGACGTGCAGCCAGGGGTCACGAGCGCACGATGCCGGAATCGCGGCCAGCGCCGACGTGAGCCGCTTCATCTCGTAAGGCGTCTGCGGAACTTCTATTAAACCGGCACTTGCACGCTTGGTTATAGATGTTTGATTTGACTTAGTTTTTTCGCCTAGATAAGCTGGTTTATTGCGTAACAGTGTTGAACTAAAACTAGATGTTACGCTAGGGTTTTCAGCGGCTTGCAGCCATGCTTTGAACCAATCGGGCATGGGCGCAATGGGTAGTTCTTTTGCCCAAGAATAGCGCACGCCGCTGGCGTGGAGGCTCGGCGGGGCGACCACGTAGCCGCCGGAGCCGCGCACCAGCAAGCCGTCAGCCGTTTTCTCGTCGGGCCGTGTTGCGACCTTCTTAGTGGTGGGCCAGTCGCCGCCAAGGTAGATATGAAGGCCGCGGGCCGTCTGCGCGACCAGCGTTTCGGGCAAGCCGCCGTGCGGCCTCGCCAAGGCCACCATCTTCGCAATTTCGACCGATCCGTCGAGATCGGTAATGACGAGCCCAGCGCCTGTAGCGATGCCGATGTTGGCGTCCGGCCACTTCGTCCACCACTTCAAAATTTGCGCCGTGTTGCTCGTCGCCGCGTTCTGCCACGCCTTAATGCGAGGGTGTTTCCCGGCGTTCTTGCCGCAATCGTGGCCGCAGCTACAGCGCCCGTTGGCGGTAGTGTGGACCGGGAAGACCCGCCATCCCCGGCCGGCATATTGGAGCGCATGATCAATCAGCAAGCTACCACCCCTTGCGGCGTTTGGGAGGTTGTGCTACTAAAGAGCACTTGAACCTCCCCCGACTTAGCGCCTGGCTCCGAGCCGGGCGTTTTCTTTCGCGGGCGCGCAGCGTCGCTGATCGTCGCGAAAGCGTCAATATTACAAAATTGCGTATTTATGTAATACGATTAAGTACGTGCTTGACAGGGGCAGCAACCCGTGTATTTTCTATTGTCGAGTAGTTCGGTAAACACGCATTACTGCGGATTAACGAGGAGGAATTTGAAGTGCGTGGAACACCCGGACGGATTTCAAAGCATCGGCAGTTCGATATTGAGCCGCCGTACAAACACATTCCCGGCGAGGTTCGCGTTATGCCGAACTCGTCGCTGCGGAAACTCATGCGTGCAGCTCGTCGCGGCAAGATGCCGGACGACCGGCAAGTCATCATGGATGTTGCACACCGCCGCGCTGCCGAACGGGCCGACGCCTATCTCAATTCGTCGCCAGCAAAGCGGTCATACCGCAGACAGCAAGCTTACGCCGCGCTGCGCGCATAACATCAGATAAACCGTGAGGAAGTGAACATGCGCGACTGCCCATATTGTGACGCTACACGGGAATACGAAGCTGGTCTGCCGGAGCATATCGACATCGTGTTCGATGGCCCTCCCGGTCCCGAGGCTGGACGTTTTGTGGAAGTCGAGAACGAACACAAGGCGAGCATTAACTTTGGCGAGTGGATCGAGCGAGACGATGGCTATTGGGTTCTCCGTATCAACCCACGCCACCCGCTGCCGGCCACCGCGATAACTTGAGATTAACAATGACCAAACCGAAACGAGAGCCCGAGTTTGACCCCACCGAAGTCCGCGACCTTTCGGAAAAGGTCTATCGCGATCTTCTGGAACGCGACAATGCGGAAGGCGCGGTTGCTCGGATGATCAAAAAAGATGGCGACGGCGGCGAGAAACTGCGCGAGCGCGCCGGATCATACGACAAGCTGACCCGCGCCTATATGCGAGCGCAGCGATAACCTGAGTTTAACATTGAGGAAATCATGACCATTTCCAAGCAAGACCACGACGACTCAATTCTGATGGCAGACATCATCGATGGTCTAGACCACGCGGAGCCGGATCATTTGCCACGCTGCGATTGCGGGTGGCTGTTCGAGATTTGTGACTATCCGAACTGCCCATGCGGTGCTGATCCGCGTTAATGACGAGTCATCAATGACAGAACACGCGCGTGCGAAACAATGGCGGGAGGAACGTGGGCTAACGCTCGACAGTCTCGCTGATCTTACCGGCTATACTCGGCAAATGATTTATTGGATGGAGCGCGGGCAATCGCCGCCGAATGCCTCGCACAAAAAGCCCGCCAGGGTTTCTCCTTGGATTTGGCAGCGCTACAAGATGATGTGCGCGGGCGTTGAGGCCCAGTTGCAAACGGGCAAAACGTTTGATTGGGGATTGTGATGCATAAGATGCACATCAAACCACTACAAGTTCGACCTCTTGTAAAGCTATCAAAACGCGAAGTCATTTGCAACGGAACGCGCGTGACACTCTCGCCAACGCAGTTCAATGTTTTTTGTTTGATTTATTTGCACGGAAGCATTGAGGCAAATACTATCATGGATATTTTATGGGGCGCAGACCCGGAGGGCGGTCCCTTGTTATGGACAAAGCATCTTGATGTGCATGTTTGCCACATTAACCGGCGCTTGCGAGCAATCAAGCTAGCCATTTATACGCCACGCCAGAGATATCGAGAGATAGGCGAGCTTTGCTAGCATGAAAATAATCACGCTAGACTTCGAAAGCTTCTTCTCCGACGATTTCACTCTCAAGAAGCTATCAACGGAAGCCTATATTCGCGATCCTCGTTTTGAGGCGCACGGCTGTGCGATCAAGATGAGCCCGGACCTGCCGGCGCGTTGGTGGTCGCGCGACGAGCTGCCGGAGTTTTTCGCCGAGATCGATTGGAGCGACGCCGCCATCATCTGCCATCACGCGCAGTTTGATGGCCTCATTCTCTCGCACCATTACAATGTGCAGCCTAAGTTCTGGTTCTGCACTCTGTCCATGGCGCGCTTGTTGCTCGGCAATCACATCTCGGTCAGTCTCGACTCGGTGCGCAAGCAGTTCGATCTGCCAGCCAAGATCACGCCTTATAATTTGTTCAAGGGAAAACGCTGGCACGAGCTTGATCGCGCGACGCAAACGCAGGTTGGTGATGGCGCGTGCGATGAAGTGGAGAGCATCTGGAAGCTGTTCAATATTCTTGGCAAGGATTTTCCCCGCGAGGAGTTCGATGTTGTCGATAGCACGGTGAAAATGTTCACTGAGCCGGTGCTGCGCGGCGACGTTGAACTGCTCGGCAAGATATGGATGGACGAGGCGACGAAGAAGCAGTCAAATATGGCCTCGCTCAACGTGTCTGAGGCCGACCTGCAATCCGCCGACCGCTTTGCGGCGTTATTGCGCGACGAGGGCGTCGAGCCTGAGATGAAGGAAGGCAAGAACAAGCAGATTTACTGTTTCGCCAAGACCGACCCGTTCATGCGCGATTTGTTGGAGAGCGAGAATGACCGAATCAGAACGCTTGCTGAGGCCCGTCTCGGCGCTAAGTCCACGATCATGCAGACGCGCGCCGAGACCCTGGGCTGGATGGCACGTCGCGGACCTCTCACGGTTTACCTCAATTACGCTGGCGCTGGCACATTGCGACCAAGTGGAGGAGATGGTTCGAACTTCCTCAACCTCAAACGTAGTTCTCCTATCCGACCGGCGCTGAAGGCGCCCGAGGGCTATTTGCTCGGACCCATCGATGCCAGTCAGATCGAATGCCGTGTCCTGCATTACCTGGCGGGCGGTCCCGACGAGCCGGTCATCCAGAAATTTCGCAACGATGAAGACCCTTATGTAGATATCGCGACGCAATATTACAATGAGCCGATTTACAAACCAAAGGCTAACGATCCGCGCAAGACCGAGATGGAATCTAAGCGAGGGCTGGGAAAACAGGCTCGGCTTATGTGCGGCTATGGCTCAGGGCCGCCAAAATTTCGCAGCTCCGCGAAGAACGGGCTCTATGGTCCGCCGATTGATATCCCGCTTGAAGAAGCGATGCGTTTTGTACGGCTTTACCGCGAGCAGAATCCTTCTGTTTGTGCGCATCAAACCGGGTATTGGTCGATATGCAATTTCAGGATGCTGCCCGCGCTCGCCGCGGGACGCGCCGAGCAGTTCGGGCCGCTGACGATCAAAGACCATCGTATCTTTTTGCCCAATGGCGCAATGATGATCTATGACACCTTGGAGTGGCACATCCCGGCGCCGGATGAGGAGAATGTTCGCGAGTTCGAGCGCGATGGATTTTGGCGCTTGAAAACACGCGCCGGATGGAAGAAGATGTGGGGCGCGAAGCTGACGCAGAACATCTGCGAGGCGGTGTCGCGCGTGATCGTCTCGCAGGCCATGATTCGCATCAAGCAGATGGGCTTCCGCACCTTGAACTGGCCCTATGACGAGCTGCTATTGCTGTTTCCGAATGATGGGCGCGCAGAAGAAAACATGGAGCGATGCCGGCAGGAGATGATTCGCGAAGTGCCGTGGCTTCCCGGCTTGCCGCTCGATGCGGAGGGCTCGCTTGGTGAGCACTACTCGAAATAAGCTCTACCGCTTTGCGCGTCATGAGCGCGTGCAAGACTATCTTAATTGCGGATGGCACATCGCAACCGTTGACATCGGACACCATTCGTATTTTAGTGTACTACTAGTTTGGCTATGTGACTGCAACCCCGTGGAGCCCCAAAATGAACGACTCGCCTTTCCCGCCGTTCGCCCTGCCGCAGAACCCGTCCCCGCCGCTCGCGCCCGAGCAGCCGAAGGCTAAGAAGCCCCGCCGTGTGGGGAAGGCCAAAGAGTTGGCGGCGCCCTACGCGGAAGCATTGCCGGCCGCGCCGGAGAAACCCGCGCGCAAGAAGCGTGGCCCGAACAAGGCCAAGGCGCCGAATCAGCGCACGCCTAAATTCGACCTGCAAACCATCCTGGGCGCGGCCTCGACGCTCAAGGAAGCCGACATGCCGGCGTTCGAGAAGATGATTGAGCTGCTGCAAGACGCGGGCAAGCCGGGTCGTACGCGGTTGCTGGAAGCGCTGGGCAAGGTGTTTGGCTAGCCAGTTTATCCTAAATCAACAGTGCTTCCAACTGCAACCAACGGAGAATGAAATGGCCTACGCAGAACAATCTACCAACCCCTACGCCAACCAAGGAGCAAAGTCCTCAGCCACACCAAAGGCCGAAACCCTCCAATCGCTGATCGAGAATTTTGACCCACTGCTCACTCATCTTGAGCAGTTGGTGCATCGCTCTAGCGTTTGCGCAGACCGCGTATGTGGGCCTTTGCCGCAAGAGGCTGGTGGTACCAGCTCCATTTCGCCGGAGCCAAACCATCTGATTTGGGCGGCACGGGCGCGGCAAGATCGGCTCAATATCCTTCTTAGCCGCCTCAGCGAACAGGTGGTTCGGATCGAAAATGGCCTTGCCTGATGCTCTGATCCCTCCGGCTTTCGAGCCGTAGTAGTGAGGGCACGGCTAATTCCTAATTAACAACATGGCCGATACCTTGACCATTCCCCCTTTCCTCGACCGCCGCCCTTTCGTCGGCACCTTCTCGATTCTGAGTGCCTACAAGAACTGTGGGCACGCGATGTTTCGACGTTACGTAGTGAAAGACCAGCCTTACGTTGAGACGCCCGAGATGAAGTGGGGCAACGACGTACACTCGGCGTTCGAGTATCGAGTCGGCTCGGGCAAGCCGCTGCCTGAGACGATGATGCAGTGGGAGCACTTCGCCAAGCCGTTCGACGGGCTCATGCCGCTGGTCGAGCAGAAGCTGGGGATCAACGCGGAAGGGCGCGCGGTCGGCTTCTGGGACGGCTCGGTATGGTTCCGTGGCAAGGCCGATCTCGCCATCATCAAGGGCGAGACGGCTTACATCAACGACTGGAAAACTGGGAAGTCGAGCTACGAGGACCCGTTCGAGTTGGAGACCAATGCCGTCCTGATCCACGCCAAGCACCCGCACTTGAAGAAAATCGTGGGCAGCTATACGTGGCTCAAGGAAAGCCGCGTCAGCCAGATGTACGATCTATCGGACACGCGGCGCACCTGGACCGAGATGTGCCGATTGATGGGCGAGATTCTTGAGCGCAAGAAAATAGGGCAGTTCGAGAAGACCAAGAGCGGGCTCTGCGGATGGTGCTCCGTCGAGGATTGCGAAAATTACTTTGTGTCGGAGAAACGGAAATGAGCGACAACAAAGTGATGCAAGTTCTTCTCGATCCTGAATGGCAGTGGGGCAGCGTGCAAATCGAAGACGTGTCTTTGCCTATCATTACCCTACTGCACCCGGCGCATGGCCCCATAACATCGATCGTTCCGGTGAAGGCTGTCCACGAAATTATCGCCGGATTGACAAAATTGGTCATGACGAAGCAATGAAAACCCCCGAAGGCTTCGTGAAGGACAAGGTGCGCAAGTATCTCAAGTCGATCGGCGCATATCGCTTCTCGCCTGTTCAGGTGGGTTTGGGCGCTGCTACTCTGGACGACCTGTGCTGCATCGGCGGCCGCTTCGTAGGGATCGAGTACAAGCGCGAAGGCAAACTGCCGACGCCGCGGCAACGATTGACGATGACCGAGATGCGTCGTGCCGGCGGCATCGCCATTTGGGGGGACGACGCGGCTAAGATAATTGAAGATTTGAAACAGGCGTTGGGGCTGCCGGATTAATGTCTATAAAAAAGAAAAATAAGTGCAGCCAAAAACAACTCAGGCAGCACTTGCTCTACTGCCCAAAAACAGGGGTTTGGACATGGTTAGTAGCAAGACCACACGTTAAGCCCGGACAACAAGCGGGACATATCTGCACTAGCGGGCACCGCCAAATAATGCTTTTTGGGCAGCTTTATTTAGCTCACGTTTTGGCGTGGTTCTATATGACGGGGGGTTGGCCGCGTCGCGATATTGACCATGCAGATACGTGCCCAGATAACAATAAATGGAAAAATTTGCGTTTAGCCAGCAGGTCGTTAAATATGGCTAACGCTAAAAAATACATGAACAACACGTCCGGATTTAAAGGCGTCCACCGCTTAAAAAATAGCGGTTTGTATCAGGCTAGAATCAAGCATAACAAAAAAGACATTTATCTTGGTTCTTATAAAAGCGCTAAGGATGCCCACACAGCATATTGTGCTGCGGCAGTGCGTTTAAAAGGGGCCTTTGCTCGGTTATGATTTTCTACCACGACAAGCAGCACGACGTTCTTATCTACCCGGCGCAGTTCACGCCGAACCCGACCTATTTGCCCGAAGCGCGACCTATCAACGGCTCGTGGTTTGGCGTCAAGCGCACCTTGCGTAATTGTCAAATCCTTCGGCATCTGAATTTTCCCGTGCCGCCGTTCATCACCGATCTCAATTATGATTGGCCGATCAAGCCCGGCTACAAGCCGCTAGAGACGCAGCGCCTGATGGCGAACTTCTCGGTGCTGCACCCGAGGATGTTCAACCTTTCCGACCCCGGCACCATGAAAACTCTCTCGTCGCTCTGGGCGGCCGACTTCCTCATGCGCATGTACCCGCCGGGCGCCTGCCGCTGCCTGATCGTCGGCACGCTCTCGACGCTGGAGACGACATGGGCCAAGGAGATTTTTTCGAATTTTCTCGACAGCCGCAGTTTCGAGATTCTGCACGGTACGGCCGAAAAGCGACTGGCGCTACTGGAGAAGCCGCGCGACTTCTATATTTGCAATCACGACGGCGTGGGAGTCGGCGCGCATACCCGCAAGAAGTTCGAGTTGGACGGGTTCTCGAAAGCCCTGGCTGAGCGCGAGGATATCAAAATCGTGATCGTGGACGAGGCTAGCGCCTACAAGGACGCGCAGACCAAGCGCCATCGCATTGCCCGCCTGGCGATTGCCAAACGGCCCTATCTGTGGCCGCTCACGGGCTCGCCGACGCCGACCGCGCCGACCGATGCTTACGGTATCGCCAAGCTCGTCAACAACGCCTTCGGCAAGTCGTTCTCGACCTTCCAGTCCGAGACCATGTTCAAGGTCACTCAGTTTCGCTGGGTGCCGCAGCGTGACGGCTACGACAAAGCGGCCAAGATACTCTCGCCGGCCATCCGCATCCCAATCGATGCGGTATGGGACGGGCCAAAGCTGACGACCGAGCAGCGGCTGGTCGCGCTCACGCCCCAACAAACCAAGTTAATGAAGGACTTGAAGAACGATCTTCAAGTGCCGCTCAAGGCGGGGCAGCCGATATCGGCCGTGAACGAAGCCTCGGCGCGGCAGAAATTCTTGCAGATCAGCCTGGGCGCCGTCTATGACGAGAATCATAAGGTGCATCTGGCCGATGCCGAGCCGCGCTATTCGGAAGCCGAGCGCGTGATCGAGGAAACCACGCGCAAGATCGTCATTTTTGCGGGCTTGACGAGCGTCGTGGAACTGTTATACAAACGATTACACAAGCAGTTCGAGGCCGAGATTATCAATGGCAACGTGCCGCAAAAAGAGCGGGCCAAGATCATCCGTAGTTTTGCAGAATCGGGAGGATTGCGCATCGTCATATGCGACCCTCAAGCAACAGCTCATGGCATCAATGAGTTCGTGGCCGCTGACACTGCCATCTGGTTCGGCACTACTGAAAAGGCCGAACTATACGACCAGGGAAATAAACGAATACGCCGACCGGGCCAAAAATACCCGACCCGCGCTGTTCAAATAGTGAGTAACCCGCTGGAGAAGGAAATCTTCAGGCGGTTGGAAAACAACTTGGGACTTCAGGGCTCGTTGCTCAGTTTGATTCAGGGAGGACAGATATGACCGACATCGCCGCTCTCGTCTCCGAGCACCAACAGATCAAGGCGCATCTAGAAGCGCAGGACAAGATTTTCAGCGAGTACAAGAAGCCGTACAATGAGCGCATGGAGCAGATATCGGCGCAGATCACGGCCACGATGACCGAGCAGGGCATCAAGTCGTTCAAGACCGACACCGGCACCGCGATCCTCTCCACCATCGTGACGCCCAAGGTGATCGACCGCGAGAAATTCCTCGACTTCGTTCTGGAGGATTGGGATACTCGCGGCGCGATGCTCCAGATCGGCGCGCCGCAAAAGGACGCGCTTCAGGAGTACATGGACGCCCATAACGGCGCACTTCCGCCGTCCGTCGAGACTTCATCCATCGTTCGTTTTTCCATCCGAAAGGCATAAGCCATGAACGCTCCGCAGCTTCCCGCCTACCTCCAGAACCGCGCGTCCAAGGGCCTCGCCCAGTCGCTCGTCGCCAATCTTGGCGTCGGCTCGCCGCCGTTCCTGTCTATCATGGGCAATCGCCTGACCCTGATCGACTCGGTTGGCGAAGAGATCCCCGTCTCAACCTACGACCCGAAGATCGGTCCCTATCTCGATTGCGCGATCATCGACGCGCTCGAACGCACGTCCAAGATTTACTACGACAAGGCGTTCGACCCTGGTGCCAATCAGTACGAACCGCCAGCCTGCTTCTCCGACAATGGCATCGCACCGTCGCGCAATGCGGGCAAGCCACAGTCGCCGACCTGCGCGTCCTGCCCGCAGGCCGCGTGGGGCTCCAAAGTCTCGACGGTGAGCGGCAAAGGCGTCAAGGCGTGCAACGACGTGCAGAAGATCGCGGTCCTCGTGCCTGGCTACGAGATGCCGTTCCTCGTGCGCGTCCCCCCCAATAGCCGGACCAACTTCCGCGGCTACGTCAACAAATTCGTCGGCCAGCCAATCGACGTGTGCGACGTGCTGACCCGTATCTCGTTTGAGCCGGGCGGCATCGGCACCCTCCATTTCGACGCCGTGGGCTATATCGACGAAGCCTCGTTTGGTCAGCGCGAGAAGCTGATGGCGGCCAAGGCGACGGACGCCATGATCGGGCGCACCGACATGCCGCGCGAGGGCGGGGCACTGTCGGCCCCCGCACAGGCGGTTGCGCAGATCGCACCGCCCGTTGGGCAGGAACAAACGGCTTTTGTGCCGCAGGGCATGCCGCAACAGGCCGCCCCGATGCAGGCCGCGCCCATGGCGCAGGCCGCTCCGGCCCCGCAAGGGCGTCGTCGGCGCAGCGCGGCGGCTGAAGTGCCGGCGCAAGCTCAGCAAGCGCCCCAGCAGGCTCCGTTCATGCCGCAGCAGGCGGCACAGCCCGCACCGACTGGTGCTCAGTTCGGAATGCAGGAAGGCGCGGCGCCTAACGCCGCGTTGCAGGACACGTTGAACAATTTGTTCGGAAAAACATGATTAGCGCGTCCATTGAATAATAATGCAGCCGGCGGCACCGTTGCCGCCGTTTGCGTCGGTAACTGCTTCGTTGCCGCCGCCACCGCCGCCGCCGCACAAACCGCCGACTGCTCCGGCCAAAGGGGCTGGGGCAGACGTATTGCCGCCGCCGCCGCCGCCGCCGCCCGAACCGGCCGTAACGGCACTAACAGAGTCGGTGTAGGTCGTACCAGCCCCGCCCGCCCCTCCCACCCCGTAACCGGACCCGCCGATACCCATCGATCCGCCGCCGCCGCCGGAGCCATTGGCTCCCGGTTGGCCGCTGGTACCCCCCGTTGTACCGCCCGCGCCGCCCGCAGTACCTGTAGGGCCGGTGCCGCCCGCGCCGCCCGCTTCGTTTGTGCTCCCCGCTGAATTAGACCCCGCTGTCGAACTGCCGCCGTTAGCACCGCCACCGCCACCGCCACCGCCGTTAGACCCTGGATTGCTTCCGCCAGATTTTCCTACCCCGCTTGGGCCGGCAGCGCCACCGCCACCGCCACCGCCATTAGTAGTCGCCCCGCCCGTCGCCGTTCCGCCCGATCCACCATTAAAATTAGCACAAGCACCAGTACCGCCAGTGCCGCCGGCGCCTGCCGCGCCTGCCGTAGTGCCAAAACCACCGCCATTGGCCACGACTGTCGTACTATTGAAGGTAGTGTTGCCGCCGGCCGTACCGTTGGAGACAGATGCGCCGCCAGTGCCCGCTGCGCCGATAGAATATGCGATTACGCCGCTCAAAGCGACATTACAAGCTGCCCTGTATTCACCGCCGCCGCCGCCGCCGCCGCCTCGTACAGCGCCTGCATTGCCGCTCGCGCCACCGCCGCCACCGCCAATAGCCGCGATGATGTTATCGGCTGCGTTGAAGCAGGGATCGACTGTCCAAGTGGAACCGGATGTCAGGATAACGGTGGTTGTGCCCGATTGACACATGCCCAAAAGTAACGGTTGAAACATGCCCGGCACTTGCGCGACCGTTGGAATTGAAACGAGCAGCGCGCCCCACACCGCTAGGGCAAAACAAAATCTTTTCATTGGGCTATTGAACATTTTTTATTAAGCTCGCGACACAATAGTTCGTCGCACTGCATTGATACACCATCGCGTCGATAGCGTTAGCGGCGATGCTGAGCACCGGCTGCGTCCCGCCTGCAAATTTGAAATTACAGCCGAACGTCGCCGGCAAAGTCCAGCCTCCTGTCGCATCCTGGATGAAGCGTATGGTGCCACTCTGTCCCGCCTTCTGGTTGGAACAGGTAATTGATGTGATACTGGCGGTCAGCGTGATCTTGGAATTGAAGAATGTGCTGAAGTCGAACGTCGGTGTGGCCGAGAAAGTCGTCGTCGTTTCTGATGTGAACACCACGTCGGCGGTCAGCACCTTGTTGGAGGTGCCTGCTTCAAAATTGCCCGCCGTCGCGCCATCGATCGCTACCGAACCAGTAGTCGTGATCGTCGAGAAAGACATGCCAGTGCCGGCCGCTACACTAGTCACGGTGCCGCCGGACGAAGGATTGGCCCACGAAGTAGCGCCTGCGCCATCCGTTTGCAGCACATAGCCAGCCGTGCCATTGGTGGCAGGCAACTGGAAAACAGTAGCCGTGCCGGCGGCAGCGGCGGGCTTGACCGTTGCATCGCCCGAAGTCGAGCCGAACATTTTGACGCTTCCGAGCACGGAAGCATTGGCCCCGAGGCTCAAAGCGCCCGAGCTGATGGAGGCGTTTGCGCTTGTCGTCGGAGCTGCGCCTGCCCCGCCCCCTAGCACGATTTGCCCCGAACCCAGTGCAGCCGAGGAAGCCATGGCCGTCGCACTGGAGAAGTAGGGGACGCCGCCAGAAGTCGCACTGCCTGGATAGGTGATTGCGGCCCAGGAAGGCGTGGTGCTGAGGCCCGATAAAAGCGGTAATCCGGCGGTAGCGGTGCCGTTAAGGATTGCCAAAGCCGAAGCGGTCGAGTAAACGATACCGCCGTTATTAGCCGTCAAACTGGCATTGGTGCCACCGTCCGCAAGCGCGATATCTGTTCCGGTCCAGACACCGGAAGCGATTGTGCCGAGCGCTGTGATATTACCTTGCACCGCCGCCGGCAAAGTAGAACTGATTGAAGGCACACCTGCGCCACTGGTGATCAATATCCCGTCGTTACCAGTCGCAAGCCCGGCGATTGTATTGGTGGCCGATGAATAGAGTAGTTGATTCGCCGTTGTCGTCGGTGGGTATGTCGCGGTTGACCACGCCGGTGCGGCGCTCAATCCAGACATTACGATTTGATTGGCGGTCGCGGTGCCCGACAAAATAGCCATCGCGGCGGCGTCGGAATAGACGATGCCGCCGTTCGAAGCGGTAAGATTGGCACCCGTGCCACCGTTGATCAACCCGATTGTGCTGGTGAAGGCGTAAGTACCAGCCCCTGTGCGGTTGATGAAGCCGGTCGAAGAGAAACCAGAGATGTTATCGACACAGGTACCGCTGGCGGCAGTGCAATTGGTGCCGCCTGCCGCTATGCCTAGCGTCCCGAAAGTCATCGGACTCGAATTGCCACCGCCACTCAAAAGCGGTTGGCCTGACGTACCAGCGCCAGTCGGCAGATTGAAATTCCACGCTGAGGTCGTGCCGATATTTTGGACGGTAACGGAGGTGCCCAGCGCGCCGCCGTTCGCGAGCACCAATTGACCGCTGACGGACGCATTGACGCCGATGGTCAACGCGGGGCTAATCCACGTCAGGTTGGCGCTACCGGCGAGTGCCGTGCTGTTGTTGTACTGAATTTGGGTATTGGCACCGGCCGCCGAACCCGAGCCCGACGCGCAGCTTCCGAAAGAGGGCGCGGTTCCCGCCCCTTGGCTGAGCAGACATAACCCGATGCTCGCCGACGACGCCAAGCTAACGCTGCTAGTGCCGTTACCTATCAGCACCCCGCCTGCCGTCAAAGTGGCGAGCCCCGTGCCGCCTGCCGTGACCGGGATACTACCATAGGTGATTGTGTTCGAGCTTGAAACATAGGGCGCAGTGCCGGTCGAGGGCGACGCGGGGTATGTGACGCCGTTGATCTTGCCGATAACAAACGCGCCTGCCGAGCTGATGGAGGTCACGTCGCCCGACGCCGAGGCCCACGCGGGCGCGGTAGCGCCTTGCCCGACGAGAATTTGGCCGGCGGTGCCGAGCGTGCAACCGGCCAGCGCTCCGGCGGTGCCGCTCGCGCAGATAATATTGCCGTTCACGAGCGGGGTCGTGATCGTGGCAACCGTGTCGCCACCGCCCGTCGGGACCGTGATGGTTGTGCCGTTGATGACAAATTGCAGGTTCTGCGCCGTCGCCGAGCCGTAATTTTGCAGCGTGATTTGCGCGGCCGAGGCGAGCGGAGCGCCGAGGCAAAGGCGTTGCCGGCCGGCAGCCGATGCGCGCCCGCTGTTCACGCAGAACGCCGGCACCGTGGCGTTGGTGACGCCGAGCGATGTGATGAGGCTGTCGTTGGCGTTGCCGCTCGATCCGATGATGCCGTTGCTGACCCAGTAGCTCGCCTGGCCGACCGTCACGCTGCCGGATTGCTGTACCGATTGGCCGAAGGCGGAGAACGGCGTGAGCAGGAACGCCGCGAGGGCTAGAATTTTACGCATCAAACCCTCCGCACGATCACATTGGCCGCGAGGATAACCAGCGCGTAGATGCTGTGCGACCAGATTTGCGCCGTGTTGGGATCGGGCACCGAGCACCAAATCCAGAAGACCGAGCCGATCGACAGCAGCGTGAAAACGTCCTTGGTCGCCGCGATAGCGCGTTGCGAGAGGGTTTTCAGGCCGAGCGCAATGGCGCTGGCGGCGAACGCCGCGGCTTTGCTCTCGGCGGCGGGCGTTTCGGGATGATCAGGAATTTCGACGGGCTCGAACCTGCGGATTTCGGCTGTCATTACTTACCTCGTTGCTGCCTGCGAAGCTGAAACCGTCGTCAGCGTCGTCCTCGTCACCCGCCTTCTTGGCGTGCCGCTGCTTGGCGGCATAGTAGGCAGTCAAGGCTTTGAAAGCATCTATGCTTTCTTGCAACGATGTAGCATCCTGTGATGCCTTATCAACGAGTGTCTTGGCCAGCTTGTCGAGCGTCTGTTCGAGCTTCATTCGCCTGATCCCTGATAAAGCGCTTCGCCCGCGCCGGCACCCATGGCCGCGCCTTTTTGCAAGTGGGCGCGAAGAATATTACGCACAGATTCGCGTTCTTCCGGCGTGCCTTTGGTCAACCCCTTCTCGATCCAGCGCAGTGTCGAAGGCGAGGTCATGAGCTGCGTGACCAGCGCGTAGAATTTGCCTTTTGCAGCACGCGCAGCGGGATTCAAACCGGGCACTAATTTCGCAGCGCCTTTGATGACAGGGAGACCGCTCACCGGATGCTCCACCTTAGCCATGGCCGACATCGATCCTGCCGTTGTCTTGGCAAGCCCGCCCTCGGTCATCAGCAAATCCATCTCTTTCGCCAGGAGCTTCATCTGGTCGCCGGTCACGCCGGGGAACATCAGATTCTGCACTTCAGGGCCTATCTTCTCCAATTCCTTGCTTGGCTGCATGGAACTGCGCAGCACGCGCTCAACGTAGACCTGTCGCAGCGCGTTGAACTCTGGCGACTTCTCGCCAAACCGAGCCGCCGCCGCGAGTATCAAATCCTCGTCCTTGAGAATCCTGTCAACCGCGTAGGACGCGCCGGTACTCTGGTTATAGAGGAAGCCGAGCGGATCGGAACGGCGCTGGGCACTGGCTTCCCGCTTCAATTCCGCCTCGACGCGCTTGACATCTTTGCTCAACGCTGCGAGCGGGTCCTTGGTGCCGACAGCCTTGGCTTCATCCGCCGCGAGCCGCGCTCGTGCGATGATCTGCGTCATGGTGTCACCGGGTTTTACCGGGATCGCCAGTCGTCCTTCCAACTGCTCAATGACGCGCGCTTGCGCGATCAGCTTTTCGGAAACTTCCTTGCCGTGAACGGCCTGAAGAATGCCGCTCTTGTGGCGGTCCAACACTTCCTTGGCGAACGCGCGCCCGTTGATCTCGCCGGGATTGAGCGTCTTGGCGGCACTCATCATGGTATCGACATCGGCAGCGCGCACGCCCGCCCATAGGTTAGGGCCGACCATCTCGCGCACGCGGTTGGTCAGCGCCGTTTGTCCGTCCTTGACCAACACCTTGTAAAGATTGATGGGGTCAGCAGCCTCGCCGGCTTCCAACCCTTTCATCACCGCCTTGATCTGCTGCGCGTCGAACACGCTGATATTGTGTCCGTACCACTTGTCAACCATGTCGAGGAACTTGGCGGCGCTCTGCACCTGCGCAGGAGCGTTCGGATCGTGGATGATGTTGTCGATCTCGCGCGAGAAATATTTCAGCGTGCCATTCTTGAAGTCGCCCGACAGCGTGTGCCAGTCGGCCGAGCCGCGAAACAGATTGCGCAACTCGTGGACTTGTCCGTAAGTCAAATCCTCCGGCGGCTTGATCAGTGCGCCGGTCTCGTCGTACTGGCCGGACAACTTGCTGAGTTTTTGCACCAAGACCGGGTTGCGCGATTTGAACTCGGCCGGCAACTCGTCGAGCATCTGCTGCGCGGTCTGTCTAAGCCGCTCGCCGCTCACCGTGGCACCGCCAGTCATCTGGTCGTAGCGATCGTACCAGTAGCGAGCGCGTTCACCGATGCCTTGCCGCAAAGCAATAAATTTCTGACCGATGCTTTCCCACAGGTCGCCAGTGTTGATGCCGGAACCAGCCAGCTTGCGCGCGGTCTCGGCTTCCCTCTGGATCGACTCGAACCCCTCGTCGATGAGGCCCTGCGCCTTGGCGCGCGACTCCTCGGCGGCTTTCGTCACCATCTCGCGCTGCGCCAGCTTCTCCGGTACTCCCGCTTCGATAGCGGCTTTGCGTTCGGCCAATGTCTGCGCGAGCTTCTGGTCAGCCGCCGCCGATTCAGCCAGCGTCTTTTGCAGCACAACTTCGCCGGCCTTCTGCGTTGGGATGTCGGCTTCGGGCTTGACGATAGAGCCCTCGCGCTTGACCCCAAGGTCATCGAGCACTTTCGTCGCCGACTCCTCATAGTGCTTGGTAGCCGATTCCAGCAGTGGCTTGTTGGTGCGGAACGCCGGATCAAAGACTTCGACCACGTTCTGTAAATGCGGAGCTTCATGCGCCCACGCAGACGGCGGCACCATCACCCCTTTTTCGGCGAGCTGACGTGCAGTCGTCACTTCAGGTCCTGCGCCGAGAAAATGTGCGGCTGCTGATGGCAGAACTTGGCCGAGTGACGACACGCCAGCCTTGGCTGCGGGCACTACAGCGGCGATGCCACGGCCGACGCCGGCACCCGCCATACCCATCATACCTGCTTTGCCGAGATTGGCGGCTTCCTCGACGCCGGAGCGATCGTAGACACCCGCGAGTTGGAGCACGATATCGTTGACGGACTGGCCCAAGATAGAGCCGCCTGCCCCGCCAACAGCCGCGCCCACGCCGCCGGATGCAGCGCCTAAGCCTATTGCCCCAAGGACGCCGCCTACGACTGGAGCTGCCGCCGAGGCGGCAAAACCGCCCGCAGCCATCACGCCGCGGCCAGGGCGGCGGAATTTGCCGTTGTCCTCGACATACAACCCTTCCTGGTCCTGCTTGACGTTGCCAGGATAAGAGCGCTCAAGCGCCTTGCGCTTCTCGCTTGGAGTGACGCTCATGTCGTAGAGCGTCTGCGACGTGAAATTTAGCCCTTCAAAAGTCGGTTTCTGCCGCTCCTCACCTTCCGGGTCGATATACGATGCGCCTTCCGGCACACTGGCATAATCAGACGCAGATTTGACTTCCCATGCTTTCGTGCGTGTCTCGCCGGTCGGATCGACGTATTTGGTACCGGGTTTTACGTCGGCATAGGAAGCTTCGTCGGTAACTTTGATAGGAGGCGCTTCATAGTGCGGACTGGTCGGGCGAATGACACTGCGTTTGGTGCGCGCGGCGGCGGCCTCGAACGCCGAGGTTTCCGGCATCTTAGGTTCAGCTTCGGGAGCCGGTTCGGGGGCCAGATTTACGTCGCTCATCGCCCAACTTTCTTATCCTGCAACCAAGGTTGCGCTTTTGTATCTGCCGCGCTCGCCCCAGGACTCGTTTCCGGCGACCACGTTCCCTCCATGCGCTTTTTCATCTGCTCTTGTATCGTGCGAATCAACGGCTTCAATTCGCGGTACGCGCGCACAGTGTTCGCGGTAGTGTCACCCAATGACAAACCGGGCAGAATGTTCGCGAGCTTGGACACTTCCGCCGACAACGGGCGTCCTGACGATTCGTTAAGAACGCGCGTGCCCCACTCTTGCAGTTCGCTCACGTACCGCCGGAACTGCGCACGATCCGTCTCGTTCGAACCAAAAATATTGCTGACTACCTCCATCGGGCGCGTAACAGTGCCGCCCAAGCCGGTGAGAGCCCTGTGTTTGGCCAGCAAACTGTCGGCCTTGTCGATAGTTTCGGACATCATCCCCGCGCGGTCATACAGCGAGCGCAACTGGTCAAGTTTGTTGCCCGAAGGCGCCGCCGCAGTACGCCGCAGTTTAGACGCTTCTTCCATGGACTTGCGCGTGGCCTCGCCTTCCTCCATGCCCTGCTCGACGTAGCTCTTTTTTAGCCGCGCGGCTTCGGCCGCAATCTGTCGTTCGAGGGTCAAGTTCTGGCTGCCACTCCCCGCGCCGCCGCGCGATTCGCGCCGCAAGTTGGTGACATAATCCCGCAACTGCTCGGCTGTGGCGTCGGGGTTTTGCTCCATGAAAGCGTTGACGGCCTGCTGCTCAGGCGTCAGGTCCTTGCGCCGTCGCAAACTCTGGATGTACTCGGCGCGTTCCTCGGGCGTCGCGTCGGGTTTGGCCTTAATGAATTGCGCGTAAGCCTGCTGCTCCGGCGTGTAGGCGCGCTCAGCCGCTTTCTGGTCGATCTGCTCCTGCTTGAACTTCTGGAACGCCGCCTGGCTTTTCTCGCTCGTCGGGTTCTTAGTGTCATATCCAAGCGCGAACAGCCGCGACATTTCGGCATTGGCTGCGACGATGCGCGGCTGCGCTTCGGCCAAAGCAATAGCGTTGCGTTGCCGCGCCGCCAGCACTTCCTCGACTTCCTTGCTCATGCCCGCTTCGAGCAGGGTCTGCACCTGCTTGTCGCCAAATCGAGCGGCCAGCACCGCGAGTTTGGTGTTAGCCGCTTGCATATTGACGCTGAGCAACGACACCGCGTCCTGGTAGGCGTCGTGTTGAATTTTGTGGCGATCCAGATACATTTTGTTGTTGTCTTGCCACGCTTTGCGCGCGCGGTCGTAGGCTTTGTCGTCACCAGCCTTGATCGCCTGCATCGCAGCGGCCGAGGCGTTCAGCGCATTCTCCATGGGCGCGTGCGTGAAGGCCGAGGCTAGAATGCCCGCCACCGAAGCGAACGAACCGAAGGCTTCGATAGGGTCGGTGCGCCGTTTTGCCGCTTCCGCATCGGCATCCCACGGCTTCATCTTCTCGGCTTCGACGCCGGCATCCTTGGAAAGCTGCTCGATGCGCGGCAAAAGCCGCGCCTGCGTGCCTTCGATTTCGCCGTAAATCTTGTCGGCCGCCGCGACTTTCTCGCCCTGCACAGTGGCGAGTTTGCCGGTTACGTCCGCGCTTTTATCCGCTCCCTCGACGCGCGGCGCGGCTTCGCCGGGTGCCCACGACGTAGCAGGCCCCGGCAGCGGCTCGACATCGGGAAGATTGACGGTCGATTCAGCCATGTCATCCGATCTTCAGGGTAGTGCCCCCGCCGCCACCGAGAGCGCCAGCGAAATTGGCGATAGCCTTGCCGATCGATGCGGTCTGTGTCTGATCGATCTGAGAAAGCGTCTTGTACAGATCGCTCGAAAGGCCCGATTGCGCAAGCCCGGACTGCATCAACTGCTGGCCCATTTGCGCTGTCGAGATAACGGCCTGCTGATCGACCTGCGCCAACTGTTGCGCCAAGACGCTATTCTGCGTTGGATCAGTGTTGAGACCTTGCGCCGCGAAGTTCGAGATGATCTTGGCTTTGGCGCCGGCCGTCGCTTGGTCGAGCGACGCTTTCAAGCCGGGAGGCAAATTGCCTTCCTGCAAATAGGCCATCAGTTTTTGGCCATTCGCGTCGAGCCGCGCAGCCTGCGCCTGTAGCTCGGGGCTGAATTTGGGGGCCTGCTGCCCCTGCATCATGGAGTAGCCGAGCCCGGCGGCACCGATCGCCGCGCCCAGCGGGCTCTTGATGCCGAGCGACTCTAGTACCGACTTGGTGCCGCCTCCAGCCGCCGCAGGAGCGGCACCGGCTGCCGTAGGGGCGGCCTTGCCCATTTGTTCCGGGCTGAGTCCCGCCGCAGAAGCAGCGCCCGCGGGTGCCCCCGCCGCCGCGGCAGCCCCTTGGCTCGGGTCAAACGCCATGCCTTGGCCGCCCCCGAATCCCGTCAAATCGGTTGGATCGCCGCCAAAACCCGTTGGGGCAGAGATAGCGCCCGCTCCAGTGGCTGTAGGGGCGCGAGCGGTCGTCATGCCAAGAGGATTCGCTATCGTCGCTGTAGGCCCACCCGCAGCTGCGCCGCCAGTCGGGTCGCCGCCAAATCCGCCCATTGCTTCGATGCCGCTCGTCTCGCCACCGCCAAACGTACCACCAAAAATGGGGATCATAGAGGTTCTAGGACCGCTAATGCCTTCACTGACCGTGCTTGCTGTCGGGGGCCCGCTCGGACCTTCAGCCAAGCCCGTGCCAGAAAAGCCGCCGCCGCCCTTTTCGCTGCCTTGCCCGCCGCCACCGCCGCCAGGATCGCCACCGCCACCGCCTTCAGACATCGCACCTACTCCAAGGGGATTTCATAACGCACGCTCGTCACTTTCACGCCGCCCAGCCGCCGGGCGAACGGTCCGAAATCGACCCCCGTGTCGGCGTCCAGTTTGAAGGTCCCGAGGCAGCCACGGCTCTTGGCCCAGCCTACCATCATCCGAACCATCCGCAAAGCCTCCAGCGCAACGCCCGGCTGGGGGCGGGCACAGAGCATGTCGAGCCGCCCCCGCCGCTCAAAACCGTAAAGCCAGTCGGCCTGCGCGATGCCAAAACTGTTGGGGCCGACGAGCACCAGGCGATCCGGGTTGGCCATACAGCGCTCGACCCACGGAATGCCGAGATCGATATTGCGGCCGGGGTATTTCTCCCTAGCCAACGCCAGCATGAACGGCTTGTCGGCGTCGGTCGCGACGTGAATGGCAGGCATGGCCAGGACAGGCGGCCCGAAATGCCGAGGCTTCACGTCGCCGTAGGGCATCGCTTCGTTCATAGGCGCGCGAATTGCTGTTGACGGGTAAAAATGCGCCCGAGCTTTTCCTTGATCAGCTCGTGCGGGATGTCGGTGTTCTCTTCGACAACGATGACCTCGGCGCCATGCGTCTTGGCCCAGCGGTAGAATTCCACGTAAAACTCGGCGCCGCGCTTGATCTGGTCCTTGTCTTCTTTGTCGGCAACCCAGACAAAACGCTCCTGCACGACAGGCTTCGCGGTCAACGTATGCGCGGACATGACTTGCGCAAGCGCGATGCCATCATCGCTGAACAAAAGCAGGTACTCGTTGTTGTAGATGATGGTTTGCAGAAAACTGGCGACGCCGCGCTCGTTGAGATGCGGAAACGCCTGCAACATGCGCGGCACGACCCACGCGCCATGCTGGCTGAGATCGGCGGTGTCAAAACGCCGGATAAGCGGGGCGGGCTTCTCGGTGATCTTCAAGGCAGCTTCAGCCATTTTAACCGATCTCCAGAATGTTAGAAGCTTGGTAGTGTTCGTTGCTGTTCAACGTGATCCAGCCAGGCAGCAGGTCCTTGTCCTTGAAATTGACCCCCGTCAAATCGAAACCGGCAATATTGAGCACAAGGTCCATATCCTGGTGCATCAATTGATGTTGCGCTTCCCAGACATGCGTATCTTCCGGGTCGATGGGGTCGAGAACGTATTCCGGCAGCGCCGCGCCGGTCACTTCGTAAATACGCTGGATGATGTTGCGGTGGTGCGAGGCATGAGTCGTGGCCCACGTCTGCAAATCGGCAGGCGTCGTAGGCACGTTAAAAATGCCCGCGATCCCGCTCATGGACTGAGCCCCATCACGGCGGCGCGCACCGTCATCGTTGCCGCGCCTATGGTAGCGGCTGTCGGGTTCAGCAGCCGCACCGTGACGACCCCGATAGTGCCGCAGAAACCGACAAAGCCCGCACCGCTCGGCACCGATGCGCCAAGGCCGAGCGCGACGACATCGCGTACTTGTGCGCCAGGCACAGTAATATTCTGGTCTTGCACAGCGTTCGCGCTCGTCACGGTGTAGGTCAGAGTGCCCAACCCCGACAGCATCTTGGTCAGCGTCGCCAAGGAAGTCGTTGAACCGACTTGTATGCTGGCGACGCTGGCAATCGATACCTGCAACGAGGTGCCGGAATGCAGCAAGGCGTTCACCGTAAAACTGTTGCCCGTGATTAGGCTGGAGGTCAGCGAAGCTCCGATAGAGCCGCCGAGAACCGAGATCGTCGCGCCTGACGCCACCAAATTGCCTGTGATAGTACCACCGGCAAAGGCGGTGCTCGTGTAAATATGAAACCCGCCAGTGCCGGCGTTGAGAGTCGAGTCATAAACCGTCGTGAAAGCGTTGCCTGCGATCAATTCCCCGCCGGACAGTACGACCGGGCCGGAAGGCGAGTCCTTGTACGCCGAGAGCGGCGTAAGCCCGCTGATCGTGATCGTCACAGCGCCCGTGTTGGTCGTCGTGACAATACCGGAAAATCGCAAGTAATTGGACAGCGCCGAGATCGTAGGCGTGATCCCCGCAGTCGGGGTCATCGTGACCGTGTTTGTGCCGGACACTGCGCAAGGAATGACGCCGAGTTTGCCTACCGCGTTGAAATCGGCGTCGAGCTGCGCGCCCGTTGCCGAAGTTACCGCTGCGAAAGTGTGCGGAAGAGCCATGTCAAATCCTGGTCTGCGATATCTTGCTATCAATCATCATCGAAATCAACGACATATCGGCCGCGTCGGTCTCGATTGTCAGTCCTTGCAGAACGCCTTGCTGCGCTACCGATTGCGGCGGCATGACCACAATTCCAGTGCCTGTAGAGTACCACACTATGGTCTGCGCCGCATTATTTGTCCAAGTTATTGTTTGCCCTAAATTATTCGTCCAAACGATAGGGGTTGGCGTCAACGTGATGTTCTGGCTCGCCGCCGTGTTTTCATTGTCAATGCTGACCCGCAGCGTCGGACTTTCGATATTGTAGTATTCAACCATGCCCCACAGGCGATTGTTGGTGTGGCTGAACATATAGCCGCCGGGTTTATCCCACAGCTTTGACAAGACGGTTTTGGTGAACGCAGTCGAGGCGTTCTGGAACAACGGGTAAATGGCCGTGTTGGTCGAGCCCCACGCGGTCAGAACCGAATCAATTTCTTGGTACTGGATGTAGTTGACCGCCACGCTTTGAGGTGAGGACCACCAACGCTTGCCATCCCACATGAATATTTTATTGACCTGCTGACCCGTCACGGGATCGACGATGGGTAGCAACAGAAGCCACACGCGCTTGCCAAAAATAATAGCTTTGGCGGCGCTCGGAATCAAGCCGCCGAAATCCTCGACGGTGTTGTACACGCCATCGAGCATATCGCTGATCTTGTTCACGGCCGCGCCATAGCTGACGTGCGCGCCGAAGGCGTTGGCGAACAAAATATTGCGGCCAAACGTGTTGACGGTAGACGGCCAAGGCGTGCCGATTTCCGGGTCGGCATTCTGGTTCGTGAAAGTCGTCGTGGCCGGCGACCCGCTCGTCTGTACGCCAGATATGTAATTGATCGAAGAGTCCGCGAGCAGGTAAAGAAACCCGTTGGTCTGGATCAATTGAATGAACCTGACCCGCAAAAAGCTGTCACTCGATGTGAAGTTTCCGCCGCCGGAAGCGGTCGTAAAATCAGTTACTGACCCAGGCGCCGAGAACGTGATGACCGCGGCGTTGCCTATCCAGACACGCCCAGCATAAATCTCGATCGTCGTCCCCGAGATAGCAGTGGAAATGATAGTCGTCGTCGCGGTCGCCGCTCCAGTGCTGAAAGCGATCGTCGGAGCGGCGGTATAGCCGGACCCCGGATTTGTAATAACGACCGACGTAACGACGCCATTCGTCAATACCGCCGTCGCCGCAGCGCCAGCGCCGCCACCTCCTGAGAAGGACACAGTGGGTGCGACGGCGTACCCACTGCCGCCGGCAGTCACAGTAATCGTTGGTCCGATGCTGCCGGGAATGTAAAGATTTGAACCGTCCCAGATGAAGTAGCCATTCGTCTGCGACGAGACTATCATCACATAGCGCGAACCGTATTGAGTTATGCCGACGCTGAGTCGCGACGGGTTTGTGATCGTACCGGCCGCCGCGATCTCGGTCTGCACATAGGTGTCGGTGTTGGCCACGTGAAGGCTGCCGTTGCTGTGCACGACGAGGCAATAAGGCGTCGAACCAATGTTGGCGAAGGCAAAAAAGGAGATGTTCTCGTTATCGGAGAACAAAATTGGATCACCGACATCGGGTAGCGTGCGCAACTTGCGCGGCGCGATGGGCATCCAGCCGTCACACCAAGCCATTTGTTTGTCGTCAACACCCGGCCGCGTCGTCTGTGTGTTGATGCCTTCGAAATGCTCGAAAATGAGCGGTTCCGGCGGACCACTAGGGAGATAGGGGTTAGCCTCTTGCTGCGCGGGGGGTTTGACATCGAAGCGAGACATCACGGCCTACCGTAAGGATTAGCCATCCGGCCGATGCGCGTGAACTGCGAATAAGACATCGCAAATTTCTCGTATTGATCCTGCATGTACCGGCTCGCGTTGAAATTCTGCAATTCTTGAAATGCGAGCGAGGCCGCAAAATAAGGAATCGCATCTGTCCACGGGGCCGGAATAGCCTCGACACTCTGGTCGTCGATCAAGTCGGACGGCAAACATTGGCAATCGAACTCGGCTTGAAGAGCCTGCGAAGGCAGCGGGTATACAAAGAGCGATCCCTTCGCGCCCTGCCCGAACTGCGCGAAGATCGCAGGCGTGTACTGGTATTGGTAAGGATATGCCCGATAGAGCTGGTAGCGTGTCCATGCCATGTTCTGCAAAGAGTAACGATAGCCGCTGTAGATGATGGCAATACCGCGGATGGCGTAGACCGATTCACAGCCAGGATTAGCCGACAAATCGATGTCGGCGAAGTCATATTTCTCCTGCCCCTGATTGAGCTGGTTGATACCGCTGACGACCGCCTCGGCAGTTGCTGTCGTTCCAGAAGTCGGATCGGAAATGGTGACGGTCGGCTGGAAGTAGCCCTCGCCGCCAACTACTGGATCGACGGCGACAATCGTGCCCCCAGCATCGACGGTCGCGGCAGCCGTTGCTTGTAGCCCGTTCGGATTCGGCAGCATCCCGCCTGGAAAATCAGGGGCCGAAACGGTGACGGTCGGCGCGGTCGTCGTCAGATAGCCCGTGCCGGGCTCAGTGACCGTGTATCCCGTAATAATGCCGCTTGAAGGTGTGAGCACGCGGATGCACTGCGTCCGCAACGCCACTTCCCTGCGCGCCCGGTTGATGTACGAGATCAAATCCTCGGGGTTCGAGAAAACCTGATTCTGCTCGCGCAGGAACCGCTGTGTCTGTTGGAGATATTCAAACAGCGCCATCAGGCCGCTCCACCTGCACGCGCTTGCACCTGCATCTTTGCCGCCTGCGCAGGATCACCGGCCTGTTGGTACATCCAGCGATTGACCGAAGGATTAGACGCCTTGCGAGCGCGCTCGACGAACGTCGTGTAGTGATTGAAATACCGCTCAGCGTCATCCATGCGCGCGTTATTCTGCGCCGACAGCAGCGCGTAATAAGCCGCGAAGAAAGGCACCGCGTCGGTCCACAGATAAGGGATAGCCTCGGGGTCGGAATCATCCGTCAAAGCAGCCGGATAACACACGCAGTCGCAATTCAACGTGTAAACCGAATCGGGGGTATTGATGTAAAAGCTGCCTCCCGAATACGCGCCGGTCGAGCCCGGCGCAGCGCCTTGCGAATACTGGCTCCACGTCTTCGGGTAAGTTGCTTCGGGCACCGGGTTGTTCATCACGTACAGGTCGAACCATTCCCACGGCCGCGGGGCTATCCATCGCGCGCCTGTGCCAACCGAGTAGCTGATGCGCCGGACATTGATCACGCCCTCGATGCCGTTGGTTGCGACGACACCCGTGTCGAGTCCGGCAAAATTGTAAGCCTGCTGGTCAGCAACGGTGCTGATCGTGCAAATCTTCCGAATGCACTCGGCCTCGCCCGCGAGCTGGCCGCGAGCGACATTGATCCACGTCGTCAGATCGGCGGTCGAGTAAAGGGAAGTGGGCGCGGCCGGGTTTTGCAGCAGCATCGCCGTTCGGGTGAGATACGTGTCCAGCACGGCAGACTACTCCTCTGCCAAGTGTTCTAAGGCTAGACCGCCTTCAAGACAACAGCCCCCGGCAGGCTGCGTTCGGCATCAATCGTGAACCATGCCTGCGATCCGTCAGGCTTTTTGCACAAAATCTGCGTATTGGTCTGCATCGCATTGGCCTGGGAACCCGTAAGCCCCGCCGAGTCGCCGAGCGGCACGTTGTTCACCACGAAGGGTGAGTCAGCGCGACGCCCGGTAGCGGCGAGGCTATAGGTCTCCGTCATATCACGGCGCCGGCTGGAGCGTCACGATATCCGGGCGGCTGCCCATGGTCATCGAGAGCGTCGCACCCACCACCGCGACCGTCGTGGCCGTGGTCGGGGTCGTCGCGAAGACGGTCGCCGGGGCCGAGTTGGTCAGGAACAGGCCGCCGTCATAGATGGTGCCGACCTGCGTGGCGAGCGTGCCATTGGCCGCCGCCGTGACCGCCAGCGCGATATTCGCCGGGCGGGGGCGCCAAGCCAGGCCCAGATACTCCGGGCTGTTGGTGATGGTGCCCGCGGCCGGCACGCCGCCGACCGTGGTGAGCAGCGCCGAGACCGTGCCGTAGCCGGAGCCAGCGCCCGTCACGGACGCCGCCGTGACCGTCTGGAGCACGTTGCCGACCACCGTGGCCTGCGTGCCCGCGCCCGCGACAGTCAGCGTGAACTGGTTCGGGTTGGACAGCGGAGCACCGGGGTTGGTGCAGAGCGCGCCGGTCAGCGAGCCCGAGCCCGTCACCGAGAACACCACCGTCGCCATGGTGATGCCGGTCGAGAGGTTCGGATCGGTCGGCGAGGGCAACAGGGCGATCGTGAACGGCGAGGAGTAACCCGCGCCGGGGTTGGTCATGCTAACGCCGGAAGCCAGCGTAAGCGTGCCCGACGAAATATTCGCCCAGGCCGACGCCTGGATGCCGCCGACGCCATTGGCGTTATTGGCGGCTGGAGCGGGAGCCGGGATGAAGATTTCAGGGGCGACGCCGTAGCCGGCACCGGCCGAGATGATGGTCGGGGTCAACTGGCCGCCGACAATCGGCACCCAAGTCGAGTTGCCAGGGGTGGCGGTAATCGTGGTCGTGGCCTGCACGTAGCTGCTGCCGTAGCTCGTCACCGACGCGGTGAGCGGACAGCCGAGCAGGTTGGCGACGCGGACGTTGAACCCGTCACTGACCACGAACTGATGGCCACCCTGCCAAGCGGCGTTCGGCCCCATGTTCCAGATGTTGGTCACAGGGTCGAGGAATTGAAACACGCAGTACTGGCCGAGGTTGACGAACCAGTCGCCGGCCGGGATCGGGAGCGTGTCGCCGGGGGCGAGCGCGATCCGATTGGTCGAGACATCCGGCGGCGCGTTATTGAGCTGCGTCGGGTAGAGATTTTGGGGGAGCGGAAGGTTGAGACCAGTTGCACCGAGACGTTGGGTCATTGTTGTCCTCGCTTAGAAAGCGGCTCCACCGATGTTGTAAATCCAGGCGCCGGAGCTGGACTTGGCCGAGATGATGTCGTATCCGACCACCACGACGCCCTGTTGACCGATCTGGCCGAGCGGCACCAGCGAGTAGAACCCGCTGAAGTCGAATGCCGCGTCTTCGGACAGATACATCGACGTGTATTTCACGTTGACCGCGAAGGCGCTGCCCGCCGGGCAGAAATAGTCGGAGAAAATCGGCACGCCCGAGACATTGAGGTTCGGGAAGGACGACCGCGCCGTGGTGTCCATCGTGTAAGTCTGGCCAGGGTTGACGTTGATCTGCTCGACCCCGATGAAGTCGCCATGCAGCGTGGCGTAGTCGCCGGGCGACATGACGATGAACGTCGGCGCTTCGCCACCCGCCTGATTGGTGATGTACTGGATCACCTTGGACATCGTGGCGCGCGTGAAGCCGACCGTGGCGACAGTTGCCCATGAGCCGGCACCAGCGTTGATGTACTGGCCTTTGAAGGCCGAGTTGCCGCTGGCGTTGCGCGAGATGCCGCCATAGGTCGGGACATTGGTGCCGTTGTCGAAAGCATTGATGAACGAATCGGGCATCAGCGGATTGGCGCTGTTGTTCGTGAACAACTTGGTCGCCATGTTCTGCGTCGTGACAGCGCGCACGTCGTTCATGCGAGCCTTGAGCAGACTTATTTCCCGGTCGGTCGCCTGGATGACCGTTTCGCCGAAGGGCAGCGGAACCGGGACCACCCAGTAGGCTAGATTGAACTGGCCGTTCTGTACGCCGGGAGTGACGACCGGCGAGTTGAACCCGCCGCCATAGCCGGTCCACTGACCCTGCACGAGCGATTGGCCTTGCATGGGGATCGTGACTTGGTTGAGGCCGCCCGCCGCGCGCTGCGCGTTGCCCATCATGTAAAACAGCGTCGGGGAGCTGTAATAAATCTGGACAAACAAACGAGGCACGAACGCCCGGCGAGTTACCGCCGCGAGTTCGTTATAGAGAGCGCCTGATTGGGGCGCGACGCCAATACCTGGAAGCGGCACTGCTCAACTCCTCTTGATCAACGGCGCGTCGCGCCTCGGAACTCGTTCAGCGCTTCGCGCGCCATCTTGTCAGCCAGCACTTCATTGTTGCCTCGGGTGTCAAGCAACTTCTTCAGATCGGCTTCGCTGTCGTTCACTTGCTCGATGAAATTCCAGCCGCCCATCCCGCGGGGGGTGGCCGGAACTTGCGGCGGATTCTGCTTCTCGTAGAAAGCAGCAGCGACCTCGATATCGAGAATGCCGCGCTCTTCCATGATCTTCTCGACGGCGCCGATGCCCTCGTCGGTCCAGCCATCCTTGCGGAGCTTGGCCTTGCCGGAGTTGATATTGCCGGTCAGCGCCGAGAGCTTGGCCTGCTTTTCGCGCTCGGCTCTGTCGTCGGCAATCTGCTTCTGCAAATCGGCAACGGTCTGTTCGAGCTTCATGACCGGCTCGCGGGCAGCCTCTTCCATCTCCAACTCGGGAATGCGCGCGTTCGGGTTGGCTTCCCTATAGGCTTCGAAAATCTTTTTCTTGGCCTTCGGGTTGCCCATCAGCGCGTGAACGGTCTGGTCCTGCTTGCGCAGGCGCATCAGCTCGACTTCGTCGATCTCAGCCATGGCTTATTTGCCTCCCGGCATTGAGCCGCCATTCGGGACGTGTTGCAGCCCCATTTTGTCGGACTTCATCTGCGACGGCAAATGGCTCTTGCGCCCGCCGATGTCGCTTTTGGTCATGTCGATGCGGACGATCTGTTCGTCGTTCTCCGGCACCGACTTGCTGTTGTTCTGGAAGATGTTCACGTTGGACATGGGTAGTCCTCCTTATCTCTGTTCGCCGATGCGCGGGATCGGCGCGTGCCGAACATCACGATCGTTCATCTGCAAACCTACCATCGGGCGGTTCGGCGTGTCAGCCTGCTCGGTCGGTGGTCCGACCAGCTCGTAACGCGCCGGCATCCGCGCGCTCGACTCGAAAATGTTGCGTTTGATTTCCATCAGGCCGCCGCCTGTCCGGGCATCTGCTGCGCAGCGCCGCCTTGCCCGCCGCCAGCGCCGCCCTGCATACGCTGCTGCTTGAGCGCCTGCATCTGCATATTCTGTTGCGCGTTTTTCTGCGCCATCTGCTCGATATTGTTCTTCTGTGAAGCCGGGCTGACTGCCCCAGCAGGAACAAGTTTGACGCCGATATTGAGCATCTTCAAAGCAGCTTGGCCGACTTCGGATGTAGCACCCGCCAAGGAAACAAGTTCTTCAAGCTGTTTGATAACAATCCCCAACCGCTGCGCCGCAGCAGCCTCAAACCCTTTATTCGGCGTCGGCCCGGTAGCGGGCGAAGCGCCAAAAGGGGCTTGCTGTTGCTGAGGTGCAGCGGTCGGGGTTGTTTCGGGCATAGTCGCCGTTTACTTCCGGCGACCGCGCTTGCCGCGACGGTTCTTGCTGAGGATCATGACGGACCGCTCCACGTTCAAAGGCCGGCAGGTGATCCACCGGCACAAAGACCATCGGCTTTAGGTCCTCCGAACACTATTCCCCGTATTTACAATCCCTTATACTTTTGCTACTTTCTGCCAGTTTGGACGCACGCAGGGCTCTTTCTTATGAAAAACGGCACCAATGGAGGAAATTCCAAGAATTTCTTCACGCCCAAGGAAGCCGCCGACTACATCGGCGTCAGCACCAACACTTTCTACAAATGGCTGCGCAAGCCGCAAACAAGGGGAGGCCCTCCTGTCCGAAAGTTTGGTCTGAACTGCTACCGACTCCCTAAGGAAAAATTCATCAAGTGGGCTAACGCCGGAACAGGAGATTGAAATGTTTTGTTTGAATATCGCGCTCGGGAATACCTCGTGGCGCCTGCTTTTTAAAACTGAAGATCGTGCGCGTTTGGTCTATGAAGTAATCTCAAATCCGGTCATCGAAAACTTGATTTTGGACGATGATTTTGGCCAGCAGCTGTGCGCCAAGGTCGCGCATATTCATGGCTTCATGCTCGAAGACATGGACAAGACCAAACTGGCCCACGTCGAGATGGCGCTGCATCAGGCGCGAACCCAAATCCTTGCTACCAAGATGGCCCAGTCCGATCAGGGTTTGCGTACGTCATCCATGATGCAGGGACCCGCGGTTCTCAACCCGATGAACGGCGGCTTCCGCCCGAGCTAACGCTTCAGGCCGACCTGCTTCTGAAGCAGCTTCTGCGCGATCTCAGGGTCTTGCTGAAGCAGCATCTGGAGTTGGTCGGCCTGCTTCTTTTCCTTCTCACGCAACTGCACCTTAGCCATCTCCTTGTTCGGGAACGGCATGTTGTCGAGCACGTAGTCATCCGTGACCGTGCCCATCTTGCGCGCCTGGAAGATCAACTGCGCGTTCTCATCGGCGAATATCGGGCTCGCCGAGTGGCTGTCGATCGACACGCGCCAATCAGGCGGCAAGTTGGACAGCAGAAATTGCGTCTCCTCGACATCCTTCACCGGATCGTCGGCCTTGAGCCAGTAGTGCTGGTCGTCCTTGGCCTCCATCATCTGCAAAGTCAGATCGGCGCAAGTCGCGGCTTGCCGCTCCACCAGCAATGAGCGATCACGGAGCGAGGGCGAAGCCGTTTTCAACAGCGTATTGGCGTGCGAACCGGCGCGCACGCCCGCTTCGCCCTTGCCCTGCATGATTTCGGGGAAACCGCCGAGCGTGTTGATCACTTCGATGCAAAACTTGAGCATTGGAATCAATTCGGCGGGCAGCTTAGGCGTGATATCCTTGATGTCCGCGCCTTGCGGCAAGTTCATGAAGCCCGAAGCGCGCATTTGCGCGTAAATCTCGTCGGTGATGCCTGCATCGCCCGTCACGCCGAGGATTTTGTCGATCTGCAAGCCCATCAGACGCTTGGTGTCGTCGCACCACGTCGCCAGCAGCGCCTGGGGCTCGATCAGATCGACCAATTCGCTACGCCCCCAGAACCAATTGGTCACTTCATTCGGCTGGATAAGTCTGTATGGTTGCGCCTTGTCGATGCCGAGCAGATTGGCTTTCTTGTGCAGCGGCGCAATCAGGATGTCAGGCTCGATCAACTGAATCGTGACATAATCCGTCTCGTCCTTGACCCACAACTCGTGCATCTGCACGACGGCCGGCGCAACAACCGGCCCCATGATCGCGTAATTGGGGTCGTTGTTGAGCGATACGATGCCGCCAGGCATCGTAGCCCCCTCGACTCCCGAGGTATTCAACTGCGAAGCCGACAAAATCTGATGAAAAAAGCTGTTCGGCTCGGCGGTCGCGGTGCCGGTGCGAGCGTTGGACTTAATCCGCTCGAACAATTTCTCGGATTCAGGCAAGTGCCATATGCGCGCCCATACCTCCGGCAGCGTCAACAACGTCGTCTCGCACAGGGCCTCTTGGCGATCGATGCGGTTCTCGTCCTCGCGGTACACGCCGAACTGCCAAGGCATGATCAGCTTGTCGTAGTAAGCCGGGTGATCGTCCTCGCCCTCGGTCTGCACCCATTGCTTCATGATGCAGGCGCCGTACTTAAGCCCTTCGTACACGCCTCGGCCGAAGCTCATGTCGGTGTTGTTGCGATCCCATGTGCGGGTCAGTTCGTGCGCGACCACCTTGGCGCGCTCATACTCAAGGCGCGGCTTCGGGCGCCCAAAATCGATGGAAAACTTCAGTTCGACCGGGCTGAACAAGTGCGCCGCTGTGCGCGTCAGATGACTGCTCAACATATTGATGAGCGCCTTGCTGTTATCGTAGCGGCCGGTCTCCGCGATCAGGTTCAACGAGCGATAATAGGCGGAACGCATCCCGACCGAGACGCGACAATCCTGCACAAGCTGGTTGGCAAAATCGATAAGCTCACGACGTTTAGTGGGGACGGGGATCATCCGCGAATCCGATACCCAGGGGCCAAGGTCTCAAGCGCAGGCCGATCCGAAACCGCGCCGTTGGCCTGATGTACAAGGGTTCTCATCTTAGCGCCTGCGTTGGGGTAAGGGCCGGCCTGCACCGCGCCACTGTACTCCATGCCGTTCGAGCCCTGCCAGCCCACCGCGCCGCCTCTGGCGTTGATCATGTCCATATGCCGGGTTACTTCGTTGACGACCGGCGGGGCCGCGATCGCGCCCTCATGGGTCGTCGGGCGAAGGTCCGTGATCTTCATATCGGACAACTCGGAAACCGGCACGCCGGCCAATTCGGCGGCTTTCTCGGCCCGCACTTCCGAAGCACGCTCGGTATCGCGGTAGAACTGGTCGTTGGCCTTGGTCCTGGCGCTGATGAAGGCCGGAAGCGACACCACCGAGTCGTCCTTCTCCTCGCCCAGATCGGCCGAGCATAGCGGACAATAGCGCGGATAGGCTTGCTGGGGCTCCCAGGGGAATTTCCCGCGGCAGTCAGGGCAACGGAGAGCAAAGGCCATCAGCGGCTTCTCCAGGTCTTATGCAGCGCCTGCCGCTGCGCCTGCATCCTAGCACGGACTTTTTGCGCAAAAAAGTGCTGCAATTGGTTCTGCTGGTACAGATTGACCTGATCAACGATGGTTAGCCGCTGGCGGGCGGCTTCAGCCTCGCGCGTGCGCCCGGCGGCCATCAGCAAGCGTCTAGGACCTGTTTCCCAACAATGCACGGCGAAGGAAGCCGCCAGCACGCGATCGTCTTTCATCGAGCCAGGGGCTTTGATCGTGTCGCCCTCACGAGCAATCGTCTTCATCTCTTCCACGAGGTCCATTGAGCGCACGCGGAACTTGCCGTTCGATACGTTATCCCGCAATCGCTCCATGAAGGTGATCTTCAACGCGGCAGTCGTTTTGATATGTAGATTGAACCCGCCTTGGATCGCGTCGGCTCGCGTGTAGAGATAGGTCTTCACGTTCCGAAAAATATCTTTAAGCCCGCGTTCCTGAATCTGATTTTCCATATACGAATGCGACTCAACCTGGTGCTTGAGCGAGCGCAATTCAGTGAAGACTGCCGTGCCAGGGCCGTTCAATTCAAGCCCGTATTTTACTTGCGCATTCGTGCCCGAGCCGTACCAGCCCATCAGCGACGCAAGCACCCATGCAAGCTGTTCCGTGCGAACAAGGGGCGAAGCATATTCGGCAACCTGATCGAGCCCATCGGCGTAGCAGCGCGCAACCTGGATGGACGAACGGTCGTTGTTCTCGTTCTCGCCAAACGCCGGGTCGCACCCAATGACGTAATAGCCATCCGGGTCGGGTTCTTCCCAGACTTTAAGCTCGGCCATCTTGGCGTTCGGTGCCTTGATGATGTGCGTGTCGATGAACTCCGAGCCCACCGAGTAAAAGAACGAGTTGAACTTGGGGCTTACATCACGATGCGTGACTTCGGTCAGTTTCTCAGCCGAGAAGAAAATAGCGCCGGTCTGCTGAAAGGCTTCCTCTTCGATCCACGGTTGCTCTTGGATTTTTGTCGTCGAGCCCTCGAACTCGGGGTCAGCGTCGCCAACCGCCTGCGCGGTCGGGTCCATCTTTCGCCTGATCCAAGCAAGTTGCTCCGGGACGATCGATACCCCGTAACGATCGCGCACAATTCTGATTTTCTCGGCTTCCTTGTCGGACGGCGGCATCGTGCCATACACGTCGAAATCAGGATGGTCGCGATCAATCCGCTGCGAGTCCTTAGCCCACCAGCCGAGAAAAATACATTTGCAATGAAGCGCGTCTTTGCGAGCGTCGCCCCACATCTCATACCACCTGTTGAACCCGCGGGCGGTGGACTCCCACAGATAAAGGCGGTCGGGGTTGATGTCAGACAGCGACTCTTTGAAAGCCTGCAAGCCCTCATCGTTGTCCCACGAGCACATCTCGGAACAGTGCGCAATCGACAAACCGACCGAACGGCCGAGCGTACCGCTCGACTTGGACTTCTTGACGCCGGCCGACATGAACAACACTTGCGAGTCGCTGCTCAGAGTCAAGCCTTGCCGGTTGTTCGATTTGATCGTCGGGAATTTCAAGCCGCGCGGCAAGTCTTTAATGATCGTCTCAAGCTCAGTGCGAGCCTGTGTCTTGTTGTTGTCCGTGTCGAAAACAATCGCCCCTTTGACGCCCTTATGGATGCCGATCAAAAACACCGTGAAAGCGCGAAAAATGGTCGAGATGCCGAGCTGGCGCGATTTCAGGATGTAGATGTCATGGATGTCTTGTTCGAGCGCGTCGAAAATTTGCGCGATGGCATATACCTGCCCCATGTACAGGTTCTCGCCCAGGCAAATGCGACCATAGTCCTTGGAATTGACATAGCAGCGTTTGAGATAGGCGTAAAAATTCGTCTCGACGCGCTCTCGCTTCTCTTTGGTCCAGCCTGCCATGGGGCGATACTACAGGGCTTCAGCGACGCCCGAAAGCGTTTCCTTGCCGCTGCACCTGATCCAACTTGGTCAATTCCATATCGCACTTGGTCTTTAGCAGCATCCAGAGCATGGCCGGGTCCTGCCTGCTGTCCAGCACCAGCGTCTCTAAGATGTCGCCGCCATCATGCGGCGGAATGACCACGAACGCCCCGCCGAAATTGTCGGCGCCATTGAGTTCGATTGCAGCCGCCATCTTACGAAAGCTATCGGCAAGAATTTGCGCTTTGTTGGGTTCAGCCGTATCGGTGGGCATAGTAGGGCTTCACTTCCGAGTTGAGCATGGACCCGACTGAAGGGGCGTTGACCAGCTCGACAGCCAGTTCTTCCGGCACCCCCGCGTAGACTGACCGCTTACCACGAGTCCACGTAATGAGCAATTCCTTAGTTTCGGAATTATAAGCGACGTTCTGCACGTTCGAAGAGTAGACATCCTTGTTCCAAGTAGCCACTGCTCAACCTCCTTGTACTTGCGATTGCTCGCGCATGATGCCGTCGATAATCGGCAAAAGCACGTCGTCGTTGTCCGCGATGTCCTCGTCGGAAAAAGCCAGGAACGGGATTTTCAGCATCGGCTGATGCACAGCGTCGTAATAGGGGCTCTGCTTGGGGATGCGCCAAAGCAGAATGCGCCGCCGCGTGCGCTGGTGATCGCCAAGTGAGAAGAACTCGCCCGCGCATTCGTCGCGAAACGGCAGCCGGATATGCGCGTGCCGGTCAGGATTGCGCCGGAAAAAATCGCGGTCGGAGTTGTTGAAGGCGACGACCAGCGCTTTTCGTTCAGCCATCTTTCAAGCCTTCCGAATCGCTCGAAGGGAGTTCTTTTCGCGCCTCAATTGCCGGCGGATCGCGGCCCAGAACGCGAAGCATCGCTGCCGCATCTTCATGGTCTCGGGCGGCTCGCGCCTCTTTGCCCGCCAATGTGATCCCATAGTTCACCTCGTTGTTTCGTTGCAGTAAGCCCCTGGCCGTCAGCGCAAGAATGGACTGCTTCCAGCGGCCGATCGGCGCGAGCGATTCGCCGTTGTCGGCAATCATGAGCAGCGTGAACTCGTCATCGGTCAAGTCGGGCATTTGGCTTCCAATTCGCGAATGCGCTTTGCTGCCTCGGATAGCAGGTTGCTATTTTCAACAGCTTCGCAATCATAGGCATAGGCATAGCTGCTGCCATTCCACGAGACATAGTTCTTCCAGCGAGCACGATCTTGCTCCTTCGCCAGCTTCTCCAATCGCTCCACAAGACTCATTTTACCCGCTCCCTGTCAGCGCGAATTTGAAGTGCTGTAACAATCTCATCAAAGACGGGCTGCCACGTCATAGAATCATCCTGACAAAAGACGCGATACTTCGACCATATTTGGTCTTTCCCGTCAAAACCGACCCTGTAATCTTTGCCTTGTTTCGAATATGGCACCCATGTCTCAACGCCGGCTAGGGTGCAGATATGGCCAAGCGCCGACTCGATCGTGATCACTAGGTCAAGGTCTTGCAGGATGGCGACCGTGCTGGTCACATCAGAAATGTAGCCCGACAAGTCCTTGATAACGGGTGAACAGCCAGCATCGTGCATCTGGTGCTTGTTCTGATCGACCTGCAAGCTGTAAAGCTGAACGCCCGGCACCTTGTACAGATCGAGAAACTGCGTCACCGGGATCGAGCGATGCTCGTTGATCTCGTTGAGCGACGAACCCCGCCATGCGATGCCGATGTGCAGTTTGCGATCCGGCACTCGCCATTGCTTGGCGTTGGTGCGCTCCGGTTTGAACGTGATCTGCGGAGCGTTCCTGATCTCGTCGTCGCTTAACCCGAGCGCGAATGGCAGGCTGACAAAAGTCGTCCACACATCGGCGGCTGGGAAATTGCACGGCTGCGGCAGTAAGTTGAGATTGGGCACGTCCATCAGCGCGTACTGAAGCAGTCGCAGCAGTTCGGGATGGACGCAGGCGTGAACATAGCGAGCGCGCTTGCACGCCGCGCGCACAAAACGCGCCATCGACAAAGTATCGCCCAAGCCTTGGTCGGAAACAAGGAACACGGTCTTGTCAGGTTCGCCAAGCCATTTAGGGTAAGGATAGCGTTGAAAATTTTTCAACCGATATGCATACCGCGACTCGAAATGCTTGAAGCCTTCGGCCAAATCGCGATTGAACAACAGCGCGAACGCCAAGCCCATCTCAACCGTTGGATCCTCGGGCGACAATTCGAACGCTTTGCGTGCCGCGCCAACAGAAGCTTGGGTACTTCCCAATCTACCAAGAATAATCGACATATTCAGCCACGCGAAGGCGAGTTTGGGATCAGGTTCTACCGCCTCCTCGGTCGCTTTCAAAGCTTCTGCCGTCTGCCCAACACTTTCTAACCGCCAACCGAGATTGCAAAGTACCTTAGCGCGGCTCGCGTCGGTCGTGTCGTGGGGGCCTACGTCCGGCATCTCACATTCAAGCGCCCGGCGCCAGCAGGCGATGGCGGTCGGCAACATCAAAAGATCGGATGCATTGTTCCCACATTGATACGCCGCCGTGGCCCAAGTTGGGTCAGCGTACACGGCCGATGAAAACATTTGGAACGCATGTTGTAAATACTCGGGCGCACTGCGGTCATTCGCAGCCGAAACACCGTTGTTAAAAAATTGTTCAGCAGTTTTGCGGTCAGCCATGGTCACTCCACGTGCGCCCAAGTTTTCCGTTTATAGATATCACTAACAGCAGCCTCGCTAATGCCAAATTTGTTCCCTATGGTTTTTAGCTGCTCCCCTTTTTCCCGCAATTTTCTAATGGCCAAAACTTGTTCTTCGTTAAGAGGAGACTTCCAAGGATGAGGGCCACGATAGTGCCGTTGTTTCCGCACCATGTCATCGATATTTTCTAACGGCGTGCCTAAAAACAAATGATCGGGCCGCACGCACTTTCGATTATCACATTTATGAAGAACCCACAGGCCGCCGGCAATCTTGCCGTTAGTAAATTCCCACGAAGCTCGGTGAGCAGTAAAAGAATTGTTCTGCTCATTAAAACGCCCATACCCCATGTTATCGATGGAAGCTTGCCATTCCCAGCATCCAGAACTTTTCAATACTTTTTCCCAAAATCTGTCCACAACGCTTTTTAAATCGCAAACACTTTTAAGCTTAGGCGATACTCCTCGATAACTTTTATATTTTTTACGTTTTTTCATTTTTGGTCCTCAAAGCGGTAGCGTAGCAAAAAGTGTGGTTGAACTGCGAGCCCTTCATGAAGTCATGTACCCATTCGTTGGTGTCCATGCGGTGCCGCAGCGTATGCCCCTTTTCGCCGCGGTCGCTCATGCGCTTGGCTTCCCGGCAATGCGTGCAAATCTCCAAACACGCCTGCTCCAACGAATCAATGGCTGACACTTTGCACCTGATCCATGATGCGCTTGACCTGCATTGTGAAAAACGGCTTGCCGTTGCGCGCGGTCAAGCCTTGTTCGGTCAACATCTGCGTCGTGCTGTAGATGGACGCATAAGGCTGCTCAGCGAGCCATTCCTTGACGGTGGCGATCACTTGCTGCTCTTTTTCAACAGCTTCAAGGCGAGCATCGCGGCCATGGCCAACAACCCGATAGCCATAAGGCGTCTTTCCACCGATGTGCCCTCCCTTGGCTTTCTTGACCTTCTTGCCGCCCATAACACGTTCTTTGATCATGGTACGTTCGAGCTGCGCGACGGCGGCGATGATCGTGAAAAAGAACTGCGCCAGTCCGCTCGAATTGATCGGCTCGGAGCCGAGATCGAACAGCACGAGGTTGATGTCCTTCTCCTTGAAAATCTCGACCATGTTGAGCGCATCGGATGCGGAGCGAAACATGCGATCGAGCTTCGAGGCGATGATGGTGTCGCCGGCCTTGGCATCTTCGAGCAGACGCGAGCCCGCCGGCCGCTTGCGCAACGGGATCGAAGCGCTGACACCAGGGTCGGTGTAGACCGCCGTGTCGAACTGGCTGAACCCCTTGGCCATGGCGTAGCCGCGAATGATCTTCTCTTGAGTTTCAAGAGAACTTTTATCCTCTGCCGCCTGCTCCGTACTTGAAACTCTGCAATAGCCAAGAAGCATGGGTTTTCCTCCGTAGGAAAACGTATTACGCCGCCAAGGCGGCTTTGTCAACCTGCTCTTTTACCCAAGGATAGACCTGTTCCAAGCCGGTCTCGATGTCGATATGGGGCTCCCAACCGAGCTTCTGCCGAATCAAGGTATTGTCCGAACAGATTTTGCTGACGCCTGCCGGGCCGTCGCCGAACGAGCAGAACACTTCCTTGCGAGCGACCTTGCTGATGGCCTTGACCAGATCGCGGATCGTCACCTCGTGCTGCGGCCCGATGTTCACGGGCTCTCGAACATCCGACTGCATGAGCCGCCAGATGCCTTCCACAGTGTCGTCAACGTGCGTGAACGCGCGAGTCTGCCCGCCGCTGCCCCATACCTCGATCACAGCGCCTGTCTTTGCTTGCGCGATTTTTCGACAGAGCGCGGCGACGGACTTCTCGCGACCCCCGCACCAGGTCATGCCCGTGCCGTAAGTATTGAATAGCCGTCCGACGCGAACCTCCATGCCAAAATTGTCGGCATGGGCACGGTATAACCGCTCGGCAAACACCTTCTGCCACGCGAACTCGTTCGCCGGATTGGCCGGATAAGCATCGGCCTCGGCGTAGAAGCGCTTGTTGGGGGCGTTGTAGACGCAAGCCGACGACGCAAAAAATACCTTGGGAACCTTGTTGATCCGGCAGGCTTCCAGGACGTTCAGATCGATCAGGGTCGAGTTGCGCAGCATCTCGGCATCGTTGTTCTTGTCGGTGATATAGCCAAGTCCGCCGACCTCGCACGCGAACTGGTACACCGCGTCAATGCCGCGAAACATATTGTTGTGCGGTTCGCGCAGATCGCAGGTCCAGAATACGTCGGCTTCGCTTTCGTCATGCCGAGGCGCGTTGCGTGACAGACCCCGCACAAAATAACCCTCGGCTTTCAACCGGCGGACCATGTGACTGCCGATGAAGCCGCCGGCTCCGAGAACAAGCGCGGTTTTCATTTGAAGATGTCCCATGCGCCAAATTCGTCCACGAGCGCTTCTGCAAAACAATCCGTCTTCAGATCGATGCGCTCACTGGCCCCAGAGGCGATGATGTTCTTCGCCTGATTCCGAAGACCATTTATGCTGTGGGTGAATTTGAGAAGTTTGTCCTGTTCGTTGCCCCCTTGCCGCGCTTTCGATTCATTCGTCCATATGGTGTGGTTAGCCAGCATAATTACCATGATGGCGCGGACATCCGCGGCCGTCAATTTCTTGCCGGCAAGAAACAAGTCGATGTCGTGCTCGATTAGTGCTCGTTCCTCGTTGTAGGCAGCCGCTTGCCCTGACAAGAATATCGCCTTGAGCTGCACAATGCTCAGGCGATCAACCAGTTCCGACAGCGTGGGAAGATACTTGCGCTCACTCATCGGTACGTCACCGCTGCTTTGTTGATCGCTTGCTGCCGCCAATAGACCAGCAAATCCTGCATGGTTCTCTTGAACGGAATCTCGGGCTTCCAGCCCGTGTGCGCTCTGAACTTGGACGTGTCGGGGATTTGCAGGTCGGCGTCGATCGGTCGCAAACGTTCCGGGTCCTCAACGATCTGCGGCCGGACGGGCGACATCTTGATCAACGTCTCCAGCATCTCGCCAACCGTGCAGGAATGCTCGCCGCCGATGTTGTAGTAGGCGCCGGGAATAGGATTGACAGTCAGCAGCATGTGGTAAGCGCGAACGGCATCCCGCACGTCGGCCCAGGTTCGCATCGACTTGAGATTGCCGACCTTGATCACCGGCTCGATCAAGCCGCGCTCGATAAAAGCGATCTGCTTGGCGAAGTTGGACTCGGCGAAGCAATCTCCTCGCCTGGGTCCAGTGTGGGAAAACATTCTTGTCGTCTGCACGTTCATGCCGTAGGCCTCGGCATAATATCGACCGAGCAGGTCGGTTCCTACTTTCGAGATGGCGTAGGGCGAGGCAGGGTGGAACCGACAATTCTCACCGATGGGCAGTTCATCCGCACTAACACGGCCGAAGACTTCGGAGGAGGCGCAGATGTGAACAATCGCTTTCGGCGCATGTTCGCGAACAGCTTCCAGCAGCCGGCAAGTGCCGAGCGCATTCGTGTCCAACGTGTCGATGGGCGAAGTGAAGCTGGTCTTGGGAAAAGACTGCGCCGCGAGATGAAAAACATAGTCGGGCCTCGCCATGCGGACGACATGCCACAGCGACTCGCTGTCGCGCAGGTTACCGTCGATCAGTCTTAAACGATCGCCTTTCTCGACGCGCGGGATGTGCTGCTGGATGTTGGTCAGCGGCGAGCGCCAACGCACCATGCCAAAAATATCCCAATCGGTGTTAGCAATCAGGTAATCTAGGAGGTGGCTGCCGACGAAGCCAGAACAGCCAGTGATAAGGACGCGGGTCATGGCTTAGGTAACCTCGAATAGTCGAATGTGTCATTCAATAGGAATGGCTGCTTCTCGCGGGACTGGATGCCGTAGAAACAGACGCCCGGCGTCAAGGCCGTGATGCGGATGGCGCGGTAATTCAAAGCACCCGGCACCATCAGTTGCAGAACGCCGTTGCCTTCTTCGGGCGGCATTTCGGGCTCGGCTCGAAAACCCGAGCCTTCATCCTCGACCCGCACTTTGCCGCCGCTCCTGCCGCCCGAGACGAGCGCGGCGCAGGGACCGAAGACGGGGACGGTCAATTGGGCATTGAAAGCTTCGACGCTGCCGTCAGCCATATAAAACGTAGTTCCGCCATTCCCAGCCTCCCACGCAAACGTGCCCCACCCGCGAGCTTCCTTGAGCCGCCAATCCCCGATGTACGCGCCGCCAAGTATCTCCATCTGATGTGGGAAATAGGTCCAGGTTCCCGTGTTAGGGTCGAAATGAAATCGGGTATCGACGCCGAGGGAAAACAGCCCCTCTCGAATTTGTCTCGTTCGATCTTTGAACGTAACGAATCCTGGGTTTGTTGCTACTTCGCCGGTAGCAATTTCCAAGCCCTGCTCGGCCAACGGCGGATTCTGCCCAATCATCTCGACCGGCGACGGCGTGAGCGCCAGGGAGGCGAGACCGTGCGCGGCCAGGGCAGCATCCCAATGCCAGTCAGCCGTCAGCATGTGCTCATTGGCGCGGAACGCCCAATAGGTGCCGATATCGACGCCGGACAGTTGCGAGAAGATGCGGCGATTGTCAGTCGTCCAACCAGTGCGGAACGTGTTGAGCACGATAGTCGCTGCCCGTCGCGTCAGCATGATCATGCCGGCGCCGATGTTATGCATCACCGCGTAGGAGTCTTTTTGGAAAAGAACTCGGTCCACAAAACACCTGGCGCTGGCGGCCCCCACTTCAAGACCGTCTGCCGCTCCAAGAGCAAAAAGATCAAGACAATCCAACCAATTACCACGCAGAAGAACATCGCTCTCAACCAGCCCCACGACATCGTAATTCTCCGAATGATCGAGCATTTCGGTCAGCGCGTAGACGATGGCCGCGCCCGCGCCGCCTCTTACGTTGTTGCGGACATTAGCGGTCGGGTACGCCATCTCCCACAGCGCCTTCTCGTTCGCCTCAGTCGTCGAGCCATCCATGACGAACAGATCAAATTTCTGCTGGCGAGCGGCGGCGAGCAGCGGCTTGATCGATTGCTCGACCAAATCCATCTTGTCGCAGGTGAGAAGGCTGATGGCGGTTTTCACAGGACTGCCCTCATATCGTCAAGAAACGCAAATACCGCGCCGAGCATGTCAACTGACACAATGCCTGTCTTACCTGCTACTGCGTCGTACAAATATGCCGTGTGCGCCGCCACGCTATCGCCAGGATGAAGTTCGGTATCGTTAAGACAATTTTCGAACGCGACAACATTGACCATGCCCCACTTCTCGGCTTCCATGTCTTTCACCGGATCGCGTGCGCTGCGGTTATGGAAGCCGGTCGGCGGGCCAAAGTAAGTACATAGCCCGCGCTCGCGCATGACGCGCCGCATGACTAGCGAAGCAAAAATATCAGTGTTGCGGCTTTGCCACTTATAGAACTGCGCAAAGCACGGTGCCAGTTCGCGACGGAATGCCGTGATCTGTGAGTTGAAAACCGACTTGGCGAGTGGATCAACGACGAAGCCGTTGCGAAGAATATCGGTGGCGCTTTTGACGAACGGGTGCGCGCGCATGGTCGTGCTCGCACCAGTATCCGGGATACCCAGGATGATGCCTTGCATAGCCCCGATTTGAGCATCCACAACATGCCCATAAGAACGCCCCGACCAATACTGCTCTGGAAGCCCGCGCTGCGAAGCTATGGGCACCGTGAATTGGCCTGCATCAAACCAGCCACCGGGAGCGCCTAACTGCAAACCCGAATAAGGCTCGCTCAACGTCATCTCAACGCGCTCAAAGAAATCGATGTCGGTCGGGATCATATCATCGTCCACCGAGACAACGATCTCGGCACCGTGCTTAACAGCTTCAAGCAACGCAATATCGCGCCGGCTGTCGTTGTTCCAACCGAGCAACTCGGAGCAGGCGTAGCCGAGGTCGCGCTGGCGATCGGGCGAGTAAATCTCACAGTTGGGGATGTCGGCGCAAAACTCGTAAGCGGCGAGCGGCGTTTTCTCGTCGGCGGCGACGAAAAACTTAACGTCTGGCCCCAGCTTGCGATAAAGCGCGAGCACGGTCGGGACGTTAATGGTCGTCGTGATAAGTGCCGTCTTCATTGCCTTCCCCCGTAACTTTACTTCTTGATTTTTGGCTGCTTGGCCTGCTCCGACAGGTAGTTCATGTACAACCGCATAATAGCCACAAGGCAAAAGCTCATAGTGCGTTCCTGCGCGGCAGCTTGGGCGTGCAAAAATGCCTTCACGTCCGGCGGCAGCCGGAACGAGGTGACTTGCAACGGCTCTTTCTTGGACTTTCTCACTTCACTCGCCTCTGGCTCGTTCCGGGTGCTCCGGCATCATTCCCTGATCCTGAACTCGCCGCTCTGTCCGTCATCTTGCAGCATCATAAAAATCTCGATCAAGTGGTTGATGCCGTGCTTGCCGTTCGCACCATTGCGAAGTTGTTCCTTGGTTGCTCCCGACCGCGCCAGATCGCTGAACTCGGCCGCGTAGTCCTTCAAGCGTTCGCGCAAGTCGCTGTTCGTCGGTCGTCCTGAAACCATCTACTGTCCTTGAATGAAGTGCCGGGCGGCGTCGAGGGGGGACGGGACTTACCGCCCGGCACCGGCTGACGAGACGAAAGGGTAAGCGTCGCCAGCCAAACGAATCACTTTTTCTCCGGCTTCGAAGGATCAGCGGCCTTGGGCGATTTGTTGGGCTCGATGACTTTGCCGGCCGGCGCCGCCGCCAGCTTGTCGCGCCATGCTCGCGCCAGCGAGTCGAATTTCACTCTATTCGCCCATGTCGCGTGATCCAGAATCATCTCCGGCCCGGCCAGCGTCGCCTCTTCGTCCGGCGTGAGCACCAGTACCTTGCAGGACTTGACGCCCGCCGGGCAATCCTCGGCCCGCGCCAACGCGCTCATGACCAGCGTGAACATCAGCGCGCCGACCGCGGCGACAAACAGAATCTTTCCTTGCTTCATGACAACCCCAATAGTTCCCAGAGCCATTCGCAGCACTCTTCCCAATCGAAAAGCATGATGGCCTCCCTTGCGAGGAGGCCATCAGAATACATCCGATTACGGGTGTCAAGCGCTATCTTGAAGCGACCCGCGCGCCATGCGGGTTGACGACGCGATAGCCGGCGAGCGAGCGCGTGTGGATGCGTGTCTTGTGCCCGCCGGAGTTTGGATCGTAGACCTGCGCCATGTTGCCGCCAAGATAACTGATGATGTACATGACGTGCCCCGACCTGGCCGCAACCATGCCCGAGCCGGGCGCGGCGCGCGGAAACTTACGCGCCCAGTTCGCGGCAAGGAACAGGTCCTTGATCGGGCGGCCGAAGACCTTCACCGAAACCCCACAACCGCAAAACAGCCGACGTGGGCATCCGGCCGGATGCGCAACGATTTGCCCGCCTTCGTAGGAACGTCCAACACGGCGCGAGTAAACCGGGGCTCTCTCCTGGCCGCCTTGCGCGTAGTAGTCCATGCGCTCTTGCGGCGTCATGGTGTTGAGCGGAGTGTCGCGGTACGCCTGCGCGTCGGCGGACGATGTGGCTACAGTGATCACTGCAACGGCCATCAAGGCGGCCATGATCTTAATCTTCATGGTAGTCTCTCCTGGTCAGTGTTGATGTTCAAGTAGACTTAACCGTCCACCTCCTATGGAGCGCTAGATTGTTGCGGGGTCAGTCAGGATGTCAGAAACAGGCTACGAGGTCAACCGAGCGGCAGCCTTGTCTTCCCGGTACTCGCGCTGCTTGAGATAGATGCCGATGATCGCGGACGATAAAAAAATGTCGAATGCCAGCAACGCCGCGAGATCGGGCGGCCACGGTTGCCATGTCGGATGTGCGTCCATGTAGCCGATCGACCAGAGCAGAGACAACGCAAGCAGCCAAAGCGACACTCTTCGCAAGCCATTGACCGTCATGCATTTGACTGCCCCACCGGCCGGCGAATGGCGCGTGAGCTGCATCAGGTAGATGCACAACAGCGTGCCGATGAAGCTGGCAGCCCAATGGACGCCGCGCAAGTCGATGGCCTCGAAGAAATGGTTGACGCTAGACATCATTTCCTGTCTTGAGAAATGGCGGTGTCCACTTCCCGGCGGCGGCCACGATGATCTGGCAAATGATCATGCCGGTCAACCCAACAAGAAAAGCCGCGGCGCCGGAACTTGTCCCCGTGTACTTGGCCGCATACTCGCCGAGATAGTTGGCGGTCAGCGCGCCGACCAGCATTGACCCGACGACGGCAACTGGTGTGCTGCGCTTGAACACGATAGCGTTCACGACCCCGCCAGCCAGGCCCGCTACAAGGTCTTGGGCTTTCAGCCCCAGCGACAACAGAAAATCCGGGTCGGACATCGGGGGACTGAACGCCTTGTGGCACCTTTGGTTGCTTCAAGGCGGTATATTACGCTGAGCGGTTCCCCGGTTGTCAAGCCCCGCCGTTTACGCGGCCGGATTGTAGTCAGGATCGCCCAGTTGGGCCGGCGGCAGCGGCTCCTGCAAGCGCGCGGCGAGCGCGTCGATCTGCGTCTCCAGGTCGGTCAACTCGTCAGCGGTCGGCGGCGAACCTTTGAACTGCTCGTAAAGCGATTGCGCGAACGGCTTGAGGTCCTGCCACGTCGCAACGAACTGCGGCGCCAGTCTCGTCAGTGTCTCGACGACGGTGAGGACGGTGAGCAGCACGTTCATGTTATTTCACTCCCAACTTGTTCTGTACGTCCTTGAAGTCGGTCACGGCGGTCTGCGCCGCGATCAACAAACTCGTAGCATCCAGCTTGGGGTTGTTCTTGACGAACCCGCGCGCCGCGACGATCGCTCCCTGCGCCCGCTTGCCGTAAGCCTGCACGATAGGCACGACGGTACGACATGACACCGGAATGGTGCGCGCGGCGCAAGCGTCGCGATAGCCGACCGCGACACTGAGCGCCGCGCCGTAAGTACTCTCGACCGCGGCGAGCGTCGGCGTGGTGAGCGGGTTGGAGAACGATGCGAACGGATTGGGGAGGTTGGCGCAGCCGGCAAGCGCCAGCGCGAGCAGGAAAACGGGAATCAAGCGTTTCATTTTTGTATAACCTTCACGTCGGTTGAAGAGACGATGTTGTTCTGGTCGGGCGTATCCTTGGCCATCTCGGGCGAAGTCACGATGACCGTCTTCTGCCCGGTTTTGAGATCGACTACGTTGGCAGCCGACTGAATGAGCGCCTTGTCGCGGTTGTTCCACCATCCCCACGCCAGCGCGGGCAGCAGCACGAGTGCCGGCAATAGCGTCGCGGCGTCGCTCTCGCCGAGCCACCCTTTTTTGACCATCCACGACAAGAACATGGTGGCCATGACCGCGATGGCGCGATCCAACATGCCTTTGATCTGGTCCTGTTGCACGATTGGCCCCATCGTCTACTCCTGTTTTGTTACCGATCCGCGTGCGGTGATAGCGCGCACGGCTCAAAATTATCGGCAAAATATTGCGCAGCGACCAGCCATTGATCGTCGTGGTTTTTTGGATTGCGCGCGATCATATCACCAATCTTGGGCGATCCAGCTTCTTTGTCCGGCGCTGAAATGCTCACGCGGTCCATGCTTTCGCCCGGTTCGTAAGGACGAAGTTCTGCGATTTGCTTGCGGCGATACTGAGTGAAGTCGCTCATAAAATTATCCTGAAATGAATGCCGCGCCCTGCTCGAACAAGCGTCGCACTTCGCCAAGCGATTTGCCGGTGACGTGCTGGTAGTGCGGCGCGTCCTTGAAACTTACCCAGTCGCCGCCCCACTCGATGTCATGGACCTCGGCCTTCACGGCGGCGGCGAAGTCAGCGTAAGCCTTCTCTTCCGCGCGGTTCGCGCCGGTCAAATATTTAGCGCCCTTGAACAACCCGACATCGAGCGCGATGCCAAAGTTATGATTTGATTGGCCCGGACCTGCGTTCGTCACCTTGGGCCTGATCTTGTACAACTTGTTCTGCTCGGCATAAGTGCGCGTGCCGGACAAAATCGCACAATGAATGCTGTTGTCGCGCTCGCGCTTGAGCCCGATAGCGAGGATCATGCGCGCCTTGCGCTGCATCTCCGGCAGCAAAGTCTGGATGGCCTTCTCGGAACGCGCGTCGAACGCGCCCATCTTTTTTTGAATGTCGAGGTAGGACTTGTAGGCCGCGTCCTCGGCGGCGCGCGTCTTCGGCCCATACTGGCCATCAAGCTTGCCTGGATTGAACCCGCCGCACGATAGCAAGCGCTGCTCGAACAGGACATCCTCTGGGAAAAGGCGAAAGCTCATGCACGCTCCAACCGGCGACCGGCCGGGAGAGTGCTACAGACGAATACAACTTGTCAAGGGCGAGAAAAGCTTATGTTGCCCGCGTCCCAGAAGTACCATCGGCGCTTATTATTCGGATAGGCGCGGATGAACGTGTAAGAGCGGCGCCAGTTAGCGGACCAGCGATATCGCTGCTTGCGATCGGGAGGGAGAGGTTTCATGGGCTGCTCTCCAAGTGCAGTGTTCTTGATCGAAACAGATCGATGCCCCATGGGCATTCATCGCCCATCGCTGAAAAATGGACGGCGCCTTGCTCCGTGGCCCACACATAGCGCCTTTCGTAGAAAGTCCAGACTTGCGGCTCCGGCATAACAGGTTGGACGATTCCTCGCACCGGCATCAAGCTCGACGCGCGCACGACGGCCGGCGCCGCGATCAGCGCGGCTGCACCGATGAGGAAGGAACGGCGAGAGGGGATCACGGCTTCAGTTCCCAGATTTTTGCGCCATAGGCGCGGACAGCCCCATAAACACCAGGCTCCAGATAAATTTCGTGGTCACCTTCTGCGCGCGGCGCGCGAAGTTTAATTTGGTAGCCGTCGAATGAGGCGTACACGCCGTCGCCCATGTACGTTTCTTCCTGCGGTGCTTTCGGCGAAACATCAACTGACATTTTCATTCCTCCTTGAGGGCTGCTCTAATTGCGCGACCGTATTCGTCGGCAAACAGCGCGAACTGACTTTCAGCGCAAGCCACCATGTCGGGCGTTGGAATTTCCATCGCTTCGATGGCGGCGCGGGCCAACACCAAATAATTATCGTCCACGCCGACATTTTCCAGCGACACGTCGTCGAGCAACGAATCTTTGGCGTGGTAAGTATTCCAATCTTTCCACGCCAGTGCTCGCGCAACTTTCTCGATCATGTTCATTGAAGTTGCTCCTTCTGTTTTGCTCATCGAGATTAGCTCGATGTATTACGGGGGTCAAGCTTTGATTTTCGTTTCTTGGTTTTCTTTTTGTAGTGTTTCACTGGCTCCATGAGAGCGCGGTCGAGAGGCCACCCCATTTTCAAACGCGCGTAAGCAATACCGCGCGTGACGCCGTATGATTCTACGAGGTCCATGAGCAGGACCTGTTCACCTTCATGCTGAATGTAAATTGTGCGCCGTGTATTGCGAGATTGCTCGGTGCGCGTGATCCAGCGGCAATTGCCAGGCTCGTAGTTGCCATTCACGTCGTTGCGCTCAATCGTATATTCCGAAGCCGGCTTTGGTCCCATATCGGCAAGGAACGTCGCGAAAGAGTCCCATGCTGGAGTGATGGTAATGCCGCGCCCCCCGTAGTGCTTGTAGTGGGCATACTTTTTGTCGAGGCAGCGAGAGCGCATACTTTCCCACGATCTATATTCCGAGGGGTGCTTGGTGCTCAGCCCCTGCTGCGGGAATTTTGAAAAGTCCTGCTGCCAACGGTGCCCGTTTATGCCGCAGGATTTTTTTAAGCCTTTCCTGAGTTTGTCGCTGCGGGCCAAACACTCGGCGCCGCATGTGCAGCGACAGCGCCACAACGCGTAGCGCCGTGAAATTCCTTCCCGGCGTAATACAGTCAAGTTGCCGAAAGTCTGCCCGACAAGGCTGGCGGCTCGTGCGCGGCGTCGGTGGCTCACGTTAAGCACTCCTAGTTAGATGCCGAGCGTGCAGTATAAAGTAAGTACGCTAGGGTAGTCAATTTTATTTTTTAATTTCCGGGGGCATAGGGTGGAGTGCATGAAAAACATTTCACGCGCGGACCATCGGCTGGCCGAAAACCCTCGGCAGGTTGTAGGATACCGCGCTACAACCTAGCCTTGCATGGTGCCTTGTCACAATCGGCCAGGCGCTCGGCGCCCAAAAACCATGCTATTTTGACCCCAAAATTTAGATCGAAAGCGCCAGGACTACGAATTAGGGGCGTTTCCGCAATAATTCTCGTCGGACATAACATTGTTAGCAGAACGTTATGGCAGATTTGAAGATTTTGGCCCTTTCGAGCGGGCACCAGGCTGGCGGAGGCTTGCGCGCGAGTCGCGAGATTGGTAGGATTTTTGAATGGATGAACAGTTGCAGGAGCACGGGGCGCAGCTCGAACACGTTGACACGTTCGCGCGGCCCGTTTGTCCCCGAACGGACTTTGACGCCGCACTATTGCGTTTGCTGTTCCTGCAAGCGATCGACGGGCGCAACGGAAAATGCGACGGCCGTCGCCGCGCCATGGTCGAAGCCTTAGACAATCGCGCCACTTGGATTCAAATTCGACATTGGCGTCGTGGCACCGGGCGCGTTCCACAATGGGCTAAAGACTTGATAGCGTCCAAAATAGCAAAACGGCGCCAGCTTGACGCCGACGCCGAATCGCGAGTGCGGGCCGCGTAATACTTATTGGAACTGCTTCACAAACTTGTTAATCGGCTTCATGACCGATTCCAGATTGGTCGTGTAATCGACGACCACGTCGGCGCCGTTGCCGGGCACAAGGCGCACCCAATATTCGAAACCGCCGTCAGGCTTTGCGCCGCCATCTTCAGCAGCATACACGAAAAGGCCCCCGCCGTCTTGGTCGCTCATTTCGACGCGGAAACCCTCGTCGATTAGCGCCGTGACCACTTTGCCGACGATTGCATCTTCTAGGATTTGCGTCCAATTCGCCATTATGACCTCCTCGGGTTCAAATCAACGCGCCGATATTCTCAAATCGTAATACGTTTGTCAATCCTCCTCTGGTTTCTTTTTCAAACTAATTTCCAGCGCCTTGAATTTCTCGACATCCGCACGCAGCCGCGCCACCTCCTCTGGGTCCATGCGATAAACACGCAGCATTCGTTCGGCCTCCGACCTAAGCGCCGTCGCATACTTTCGATCGATGCCGTGATTCGTGAGCCTGGCGCCGCGCCTCGCGCTCAAACGCGTCTCGATTTCTTGCCGACGCTGCGCCGCGCGATTCTGCGGATAAACTTCCCAGTGTCGATCGTTAGCTATGTCGTCGGGCGTGTAATTCAGCCGCCACAACTTCCGCATTTTGTATTCTGGCAGCTCACGCACAGCCCAAACCTTCGCGCGCCATTCCGCGTAGTCTTTCGAGGTATCGCCAAGCTTGGTTGGCATCGATCCGTGCGCCCACTCCATAAAGCCTCCTATTGAAACAAATCTTCATCAACAAAGGCAAGTAAACATTGTCTTTTCCGCTTTGTAAAGAGGGTTTGAACGTTTTCCCAAAACGAATGACTGCGTTTTCAGGGGTTAAGTCATTGTTATGCAACAAAAAAGGCGGGCAGTGAATAGATGACGCCCTCTCCCATGGTTCCCTATATAGGAATCTATATTATTAAAAAGACCTGAATTACCCTTTCTATAGCCTTATAATTATGATATTCAATCTATTCATTCATTCATTTCAATAACAATAACAATAAGATAAGAATGAATAGAAGGCTGAACCTTGAAGCATTTTTTGCTTTCGCTTCTAAAATTGGAACGGGCAATTTCCAGCAAAGCAACAAAAATTCAAGATCGCCATCCGATTTGCACGAAAAATACAACGAAAAATAGCATTTACTCTTGAATTTCCCGATTTTCCTGTATCTTCTGGCAGTTGAAGACAAAAATTCGAACCCGAGAGGTCAAAAATGTCCAATTTTGACGTTCATGGTACCAAAATCCTGTTTTCTGGGCACCAGATTGGCTTCCTTGGCGGCGCCCCGTGGGTTGGGCTGGAGCTGGACGCCGTTGCGGCGCTCCTCGATTATCAAGACCCGACTTACATGGTCACTGACGAGGAGCATCAAAAAGCCCTCGACGAATGCGAAAAGGAAAACTACGACTTTGGACATAAGGATGGTGTGGAAGCAGGCCGCGCGGCTTGTGAAGCGGAAAAGCGGAGTGAGTGGGAAGAGGATGCTTTTGCCGAAGGTCGCGACTCAGCCCTTGGCGATGCCGAGCGCGCCGCCCAGGTTCATCGCGTCGATGCGCTGTTGCAAGCCGTAGCCAAGGCGCATGATGCCTTGCTCGCCACAGTCGGCAAGCGCTTCCCCGCCGCTACGGTAAAAGAATGCAAGGACACGATGCGCCGCGTGCAATCCGATTTGCGCGCCGCGCATGCAGCTTACAACGCCCCAAACGGCGCTTGACTTCCCCTCTCCCCGTACTACACTCAATTCGTCAACTTGAACCCTTGGAGGTCCCACAATGAACGCCGCCGAACGCTGGCCTGCACTTATGGGCTACATACAACAACGCAACGAATTGAAGAGCGCGGCCGCATGGTGCGAGCAATTGCGCGCCGATGAAGGCGCAGCCGTGGCCGGCGCTTTTAAGGACGTGGCACAACAGCTCGCCGATGCCACCGCCGCCTATGCCGCGGCGCAAGCCGCCGAAGGCAAATATGGCTACCCCTACAATTCGGCTATGGGCGAATTTCTCAGCCTTGCCATCAATCCCGGCAACCACGAGCCCGGTCACGGCTATTATATGGCATGTCAGGTTCGCGAAGCCTACAGGCTCGGCGCCGCGCGCCGCGCAGTCGAGGCCGCGATTGTGGAAGGCAAGCCGCTGCGGATCGTCGCTGCACGCGACAAAAAGACCCGCGCCCCTGTGCGCTTCTATACCTTTGCCGGCGCCGATCAAATTAAGATCAACGGCGGCACAGTCGAGTGTAGCAACGCCAAGCGCCGCGTTCGGCTTTCATCTAATTGGAGCGTATCGGCGGGCATGGAAGCCGTGCGCCGTGCAATCGAGACCGGCGACGCCTACGGCGAGAACAACGCTTAGCCCCCGAACCCCCCGAACCCCCCGAACCTAGAAGGTCAAATATCATGTCAAGATCAAAGCGCGACATTCTCGACACTGAGGCGATGCTGGAACGCTTGGCGCAAACACTGCGCGCTGCGCTTTCGCCGGATGATTTGCCACACTATGGCGATCATGTCGTGCGCCAAGACGCCGAGTCGCTTCGCCGTATCTCGATGACGCTGCACCGCTGGCACGAGTTGGAGTGCGGCGACTCTAACGATTATGCCTCTTGGGCGATCGAGCGCGACGGCGACGAGCCCGACTCCAAGCCTTACATAGTGCGGCATAGTCACACCGGCGGCAAGACCATGCGCACGGCGATCCCCGACCGCGAAACCGGCGCCCGCAAGCGCTTAACCCAGATCATGGCGCGCTATCCCACCCTCACGGCCTACGTGCAGACCGATCCGCGCGGCTGCGCTTTGTATATATTGCGGAATGAGGACATTATTGCAGGCAGCGACATATCAGCCTGCTACAGCAGGGGACTCGCGGTGTTCCAATGAACCAATATGTGAAAACGCCGCTGCTAGAGCGGTTTGAAGCCAAGTATATTCCAGAACCGAATAGCGGGTGCTGGTTGTGGCTTAGTGCTGTTGCCGGGCGCGGCTATGGCGTTCTCTATGCTGGCGGTTCTCGCTACGCGAAAGGGCGCCAGCGCTACGCGCACATTGTTTCATATACGCTGCATAAAGGACCCATACCGAAAGGCGGAGTAGTGCGGCACATTTGTGATAGTCCGTTTTGTGTTAACCCGGACCACTTGTTAGTCGGAACGCAGGCTGACAATTTGAACGACGCCTTTGCACGCGGCCGGATAGAGCGCGGGGCCAGGCATCCGAACGCAAAAATAACAGCCGAACAACGCTGCGCTATTATTGCCGATCCGCGTTCCTCTTATGAGGTCGCGCGAGATTATGGCTTTAGCGCGCGGCATGTACGCAAAATTAGAAAGGATGGCAAATGATCCGTTACATGATCGAGACCCTGGCCGAGCTGACGGCCCTCACCCTTTTTATCCTCATGCTCGGCACTTGGGCCGGCTATCTCGCGGGAGTTTGACATGATCAAACACACGCCGACGCCGTGGATGGTGACTGGAAAGCAAACCATTCGAGCGGGCGCAAAATTTAGCGCGGCTATTGGCAAAACAAATTGGCGAAACGGGGAAGCCAACGCCGCTTTCATCGTCCGCGCTGTCAACAGCCACGCGATGTTGCTCGAAGCCATGGAACGCGCCGCCGACATGCTACCGGCAAACGCCGCCTGCGGTGTCTTACGCGCCGCTTTGGCTAAAGTGAAGGAGTCCTAGCCGTGGAAATCAAGCTCTCAAAACCGGACCAGTTCATCGACAAAAAGGTGGAGATGGCGGCGACTCAGGCTGGGTGCTGGCCCGTGATCAAGTGGTGGATGCCGGAGGGCTGCCGCTTTGTCCTGGTTGACAAGGCCATGAGTAAAAAGCCGGCGAGCTTCCAGCAGCACGATGACGTGATTGCCCGGTTGTTCATGCACGACCCGCACGCGCTTGTCAGGACCGCCAAAGCGGTTTACAAAGGTGCAGCGGCGTTCATGGGCCGCGAGAGAGACGCGCCATGATCTGGCACCTCGCCTACGGCCTCTTTGTCGGCTGGCTCATCTGGCGCCTCTCGCCTCGCTGTTTACAAGGCGAGTAAAAAGGTGTATTACGGGGCCTCAATTCGAAGCGAGGACCGGATGAACGTCAAACAGATCGACGCAGAGATTAAGAAGCTCACCATATGGATCGCCATGCTTTGCGCGGCGAGGTCGAAGATCAAGCGGGCAGCTCTGGCGCGGGCGAAGAAGAAACGCGCCTAACCAACCATTAAAATAATCATCAGCGATTTCAACGGTTCGTTCAGTCATAGAACGGGCAATGAACGGCAGAGAACGGCTGGAGACGGAAGATGATCTACGCGCAAATCAAAGCCGGCCGAAAGCTGCACTACGCGATGCAGCCGGGCGAGTATGATCGGCATGGCCGGATCGTGATGGCTGACGAACTCAGCCGCCCAATCTGCGGCACTCCTATGAACACCGACACATACCGCATGACCTGTAATGTTTCACTGGCGCACGCTTGCCAGCGGTGCCGCGCTATTGCGGCGCGATGGGCTGTAGCTCGGAGCGCTGCCACCAGACGCCAACGCAAGAGCGCGTGAATAAGCTGCCATTAACGAGGCGCATGAAGTGACCGAACAGTCGTCGTTATACCAAAAGAGTTATGGCGCATGGGCCGGTGATCCGGCTGGCCGAGCACCGGACTATACCCGTTGCTGCACGGCTGTCGCATCGCGCGAGCGATGGTCTAGATTTTTTCAGTGTCGCAAGCCACGAGGTCACGGCCCTGATAGTGCTTATTGTAAGCAGCACGACCCAGAAGCAGTGAAGGCGCGGAAAGAAGCCTCTGAGGCCAAATGGAAAAACAAATGGAATAGCGAGCGATATCAGTGGCACGGCCGCATGTTCTTTGATGCCTTGCTCAAGATCGCCAACGGCCACAATGATGCACGCGGGCTTGCGCAGGAAGTAATAGCCGAGTTCGAAAAGGGCGCGCAGTGATAAGCGCGTGTCAACGCGGAGGACGAGATGGCATCAAATGCAACATTTTGGTTAGTTCTGTTCATCCAGATGACGCGCGGCGCTTCCGTTCAAGTAGAAATACCTACGAAGTCAATGCATGATTGTCAGATTGCTGCGGACCAATATCGTTCAACCGGCATGTCAAGTGTAGTTATCTGGACAAAAGCCAAATGCGAACAGCGATGACTGCCAATTAACGAGGACCACGAAGATGGCTTTGACGTTTAGCAAGATCAGGATGGCGATCGATGTGCTGCGCGGCCGGATGCCGGGCGCTCTCGCCATGCTCAAAGCCGAAGACAGTTCGATCAGCATCCATAGTCGAGGAAACGACCACTGGTGCAACATAACATTCTGGTTTGGCCGCGACGGTTACTCTTGTGGCAATGCCTATCGGGCGATGGAGCGGCTATATGAGATCGACCGCGAGCAGCGCCAGCCGCCCGACTACTATCGCACGCCAACCGCGCGCGGCTAATCATGCATTAACGCAAGGGAATTGAATGATGGAAACACTTTGCAAAGTCTATCTCGAATTGGCGAACGTTGTTCCTCCTAATTGTATTTCTTCACGGGAGAAGGAGTTGCAACGGTATATTGATGCTTACGGCATCGCCCTCATGCTGATAGCCGAGGGGTGCGCTGAGCCGTCAGAAGTTGCGCATCAGGCCATCATTAAGGTTCGTGGGCAGCGCCGTTAAACAGGAGTTAGCCGTCCGTGACGATGACAGCAGATGAGGAAGGCGAACGCATCTTGCATCAGTTAGCCAAAAAGATGGCTGATGAGGCGATGGCTATACTGTGCGGCAGCGGCGCGTTCAAGAGCCCGCGTCCGACAGCTTTGCGTCTGACTCCAGGCGGCGCGCTTGAAGTCGTCGAGATAGACGACGCGGGGGAGATCATAGAGCCGCCGCGCCCATGTCCGAAGTGTGGGCCGGTCTTGTTGTGCTCCGAACACATGCCTTGGACGTGATTAAAGAACGGTTATCAGCCGGGAGAGTGAAGATGACGAATCTCGTCTCTGTCTTGTGGTCGCCAGGAGAGCCCGAGGGCGATCTACACGGGTTTTTGACACGCGAGGATCGCGACGCGCACGATCGCGGCGAGCCAGGACCGTTCCGCCGCATCGTTCGCAACCCTGCACTCGGCCCGGTCCCGTTCGAAGCACGAATTACGCGAGACTATCTTGACCGCCGGGGCATCCCCGCGCGACCGCGCTGATGACGGCGTATAAACGCGACTTCCTATATTTCGTGACCCCTAACCGGCGTTCCTTCCGGCTTCCCGCGTCAATTCGCGGCGGCGTACCTTGCGGCAGAGGCGGGGCCTGGCTCCTAAGTTTTTAATTATTGCAGAAGTACGCGGGCGATATTGTCTTGCGCCACCCAACTCACCGAATGAACGCGGTGAGCCCTACTGTCTGGCGTGAGAGATACGGTTTCACCCTCTCTCGGTACAGCGTCCATTTCGACAGTAACAAGGTGGGTGTGGCCGCCCGGCGTTCTATCCCACAACTCAACTTTCATTTTCGGCTCCTCACTTTGGTTTCGTTTTTCGGATAAACCGCAGGCCACGGCCCGAACGGTTCAGCGCGTAGTGCTGATATATGGTCGGGGTCGAGACACCGAAATGCTTGGCGACCGCAGGCCCGCTCATGGGGTTGCGCTTCCGGTTCAGCATGGCGCCGGCCTGCTTGACCTTGGACTCGCTGAGAATGGCCTGCCGGCCCCACTGGCCTTTCCCCTTGGCCTTCCAGGTGTCGATACCAGCCTTGGTGCGGTGCGCGATGATCTGACGTTCCAGCTCGGCCACTAGGCCGAGGATGCCGAGGACGAATTTGCCTGTAAACGTGTCGAAATCGAAGCTCTCCGTGAGGCTGCGAAACTTCGCACCCTTGGCATAAACCCGGTCAAGGCGGCTGTAGAGGTCGCGCATGGACCGGGCGAAACGGTCAAGGCGCCACACCAGCAGCGTGTCGCCTTCGCGCAAATCCTTGATGGCGAGGTCGAGCGCCTTCCGGTTTGTTGCCGCACCGGACACCTTTTCGACGTGTAGATTGTCAGGTTTGACGCCAGCCTTTTGCAGCGCCTCGATTTGGAGGTCCAGGTTCTGATCTGCCGTCGAAACGCGGGCATATCCCACCAAGCACGGCCCGGCCTCGATTTTCGTCTTTTTAGCCATTCGAAAAAACACCCCAATTTCTGTAGACAACCATACGCCTACTTGACAGGGTGAGTCAAGGGGCGTATGTATTCTGACAACAGGGAGAGGCACTATGGACGAAATGGGGAAAGACCCGAAGGCGCTACTCAAGTGGATGCTTGAAGTCGCGGAAGCCCGCAACAGCGACCCAAAGGCAAAGACCGTCAATCTCAAGTTCACCCGCAACACGCTCAATATGTGGCAGGACCGCTGCCGCGAAGCGTTGGCACAGTAGAAAGACCCCGCTATGACCGACGCCCAACACGAAGCCAAATGCCGGCGTTTGATTGCGCTCAAGAATCGCATCCGCGAAACTCTCGACCACAACGAACGCACGGAATTGCGGCGTAAGAAAAATCTACGCGACTACTGAGAAGGATAACGCCGCCGTGACTGAAACCATAGTGATTACGCACCGAGCCACAAAAGATGCGGTCTCGACAACGGTAGAGGTGCCGGGGTTGTCACCGATGACAAAGACCTGGAGGCGAAAGGAAGCCGGCCACTATGTGGGTGACAGCAACACATGGTGGGACGAGGAATTTGATTTACCGCCGGAAGTCAGAGACGTGGCGGACCATTCTGTCACCGGTCTTTGCCGCGCTCTCAATACAGAGGATTAGGCCGATGGCAAACCCGGTAATCAAGGTCTGGCTTAGGGAGCCGCGCAAGGCCTGGCGCAACGACGGCGGCGTGATCCCGCGCGGCTTTCGTACTCACTGCAAGCGCAAGGGTGTCAAGCGCGTCCTGACTGTGACGACGCGATCAGAGGTCGTCCGGCGCGGTTGGTGGGTGGTACTGGACGGCAATCAACCGTTTGTCTTTTCATCCCCGCAGATGCGCCGGCTTTATAGCCGCGTTCCATTGTAGGAAGACCCCGATGAACTACCGAGCCGAGAATGAGCGCCGACGAGCCGCAGAGGAAGCGCGGCAACTGACGTGCGATCACGTTTGGGTCCATGCCTTTCAGGACAGCCCGAAGTGTTCCTCGTCATGGTGCGGCAAGTGCATGATTTCCGCGTTCGCCTATGAACGCGACAAGCAACTCTCAGCCTAGAGGATTACCCCGCCGA
>JBAZYB010000001.1:99004-213627 GCA_041659545.1 Hyphomicrobium sp. | reverse complement strand
CGCGGTGCCACACCGCGAGGGGGCGCTCGCCGGCGAGCCGGCTCGCGCTGACCGCAGAAAACACTGATTAGGAGGGGGTCAGTTTTAGTGGCGTAAGGGGGTCAATTTCCCCTGTCGTTTGACAGGGGGCCCAGTGTGCGCGCCCATTTAGTAGCGCATCACGAATGGGAGCATGGCGTCCGCCTGCGCCAGCTCGGAGCGTTTGAATCGGTCGGAAGGATCGCTGACCACAAGGTGCTGCTTGTTAGACCGTCGTCTCCGACTTATGCACGGATCCGAGCTGAGCGTGTGTCGCGGCGTTCCATCCGGGAACCTATATTCGAAGGTGGTTACGACGTCCCGCAATATTACGCCGACGAACGATTTTCGCCGCGTGTGCTGAACGCCCATGCCTTGTTGGTCGCGCGTGAGTCTTTCGGTGTCGGCATCCTTGTGCTGGAGCGACGACCCGTCATTCAGCATTACCGGTGGACGTCGCGGCCAGAGTTCGAACTCTTGAATTCGATTGACGACTTAGTTCGGTGGAGCATTGCCCACATCTGGCTGCACCCGAAGGTTCGCGGCCAGGGAATTGCTGACGAAATGGTTCGTGTCGCGGCTCAAGGAGTTTGCGAAACACCGGACACAATTGGCTGGCTATCGCCAATAACAAGACGCGCATTCCACCTGATGGCACGAGTGACAGTAGATGGATTTCACCGAGCGGTGCAAGATCTGCCGCCAAGCGAAACAGTTACGCGACCTTTCGTTCAGAATCCATCTCGCGCGCGTTAGTCGCACAAGAGCTCTATTGTGGTAGCGATGTCATCGACCCAATCCAAGACCAGTGGATATGGCCGACCAGCCGGCTTGCGCAACAAGATCTCGACTGGATGTAGGTAGCTTGGAATCGAATACTGAGGCGCGATTTGCCTTGCAGCATTGGCCGTACCGAGGTTACGGTGACCAAAGAAATTCCGAAACACCGGCAAATGCTGAAACACTGCGGTCGAGAGACTGAAAGCGGCCTGCACCTGCGTGGAATGCGAGCAGCCGAGATCAAGACATGAAGTGAGAATTACCTGTGGGTCGTGCCAGGGTGGCTCGTCTCGACGGTGCCATGTTCCGCTTATCGGCACCGTTAGGTGTGGCTTGTGCCTAGCGTTTAATAGAGTGATTGCGTTGTTGAAATCGGAGACGGGCTTCCCGATCCGGATGCGTCCGCCAGTTGCCCTGCGTGGCGTTAACGTCCAGGAGAGTATGTACGAACGGGCAAAAAGCGACCACGTATTTTGTAACTCGATCGTCACGTGGCCGATAGTCAGCTTGGCTCCGCGGTCAGGGAACGACACTGCGGCATCCGACCCAAGCTCCCGAAGTCGGTTCAAATAGTTCAGAGCACGACTACGAAGGACTAACAAGTCCCGGCACGGCGTCATGCACGCAGCTTGTTATCTAACGCTCGGCAGTACCACTTGAAGCGTGTTTGACGTTGGTCCGCCACGTTAGTGCGTTCTTCGGAGGCTTCGAGAAAGGTCCGGAGGCGCCGTGGCGCATCATCAGGGTCGTCGAGCGCCTCTGAAAGGATCGCTAGATTCTCGAGTTGCACTTGCCGCTTAGGTCGTCGCGTTCCCGCAAACGAATAGTCGCCGTCCAATGAACGAATGCCCATCTTGCTGTGCGCTAACGCGAGAAGAAGGGAATAGGCTTGATGCGGTTTCATCAAGGGACTGTTGTGGATACCGCTCAAGTCAATCAACTCATCAAGAGCCGTGACGACAAGTCGTTCAATCTGCTTTTCGTTCGAGAAGTCCTTGTCATTCTCGGCGTACAGCCTCCTCAGGACAGCCGCGCTCGTCGTGGTGATGCCAAACATCACAGCGTGGCAATACTCGGTAAGCAGTTTCGCGTCCGCCATCCTGGCGAGCGCCTTCTCGCTAAAGACCCCAGCGTCCTCGAGTGCTTGTGCGAACCTCTTCGACATGCGATAGATAAACCACTTAAAGTCGCCTTGGAACTCTGCGTGGCGCTTCTCTTCCGCATTCAGTGGCACCGTATATGAATTCATCCTGCGAAACACCTCGCGGATATCTTCATTGGTTGCACCGATAATCAGGTCCGCGGTCAGGCTATAAGCCAAGAATCGTCCCTTCAGCTCGTCGTCGAGTTCCTCAAACGCCTTGCCTGCCGCACTATCTGGCAATGATTTTCGGCTCAGCCTGAAGCCCCCAGCTAAGAACTCTGCAATAGCGGTCGCTCGCTGCTGACCATCGACGATCTCTTTTCTCGTTTGCCGAGTTTTTACGTCAGTGAGTTGGGCAAGATACAGCTTCGGGATCGGATAACCAAGCAGAATTGTCTCGATTAGAAAAGAGCGAGCCGCATCTGGCCAGACACGGGGTGTCCGTTGGTAATCGGTATTGACTGTCACGTCACCGCGCTTAAGCGAATCACAAAGGTCAGCGACTGTCAGTTGTGTCAGCGATACATTCATTCTTTGCTCGCGATCTAGTTGGCGAGAGGGTCTTCTGAACTCCGGACCCTTCTTCGATTACTCTGGCGCTGAACTGCCAGTCGTCTTACACTCGGAGATAACTCTTATTGCTCAAAGCAGAAAACACTTGATACTGGACGAACTGCATCACAGCAAACGCCGATGAAACATAGTCGTCAGCGTCTTTCTGGGCGGGTACGCGCAAGGAATCACCATGAGCAATGGCGTTTCGAATACCTAAGAGCTTGTCGATCTGACCCTGGTGAACATCAACCACGGCCAAATCCAATCCCAATCTGTAGAGATTCTTGCGAAGGACGGTCGAACTGAGATTCGACTCAGTGTCTACCACCATGTCGGGAAGATCGATACGGCTCTTGACGATCTTGTCCAGAGACTCAACGAATTCCCTCTCTCTAGCCACGAGATGAAGTTTCGTGTCGTCAGGCAATACCCTTACAAAGAACGGGTGTTTACTGGTTGGGTTCCTAAGTGCCGACAGCGCCCTGGTGAGAGTTGCCGCCACCAGGGCATAGGACGCTTTGTCGCAAGTCAGCGCCATGGCATTCAGCGCCGCAACGTAGGCTTCGAAGGCAAAGCGACACGATCCTTCGAGATGAGAGTACGTCAATAGAATCAAGACTCTCAGAAGCATGTCCTTTTCTGCGCGCGTAGCCGCCGTCTGTGCCGAATTCTTCAGCAAACGAATCTCGCGTTCGCGGTTCGCGCGATCGACTTCTATTTCGCCGAATACCTCATCAGGGGAAGGCATGTCGCAGACGGTCCTCGACAAACTGAATCCGGTTAGCTAGCTGGCCCGGAGAGTTCTTGCCGCCACCCTTCGTGATTGCGATGAACGCAGGATCGAGTTTGATTGCGCGCAGCTCCTGGTCTAGCTGATTAAGATCTTGTCCGTCGGCTGGCAGCCGACCTAACACTGCCTGCAGGCCGATCGCGATGGATTCGAAATGGTACACGCTGAAGCCGCCACTCAAGTTGTTTCTCGCAGCATTTGCAAACGCGAAGGCGCGATCGCTGAGAGTTTGCCTCAATACGCTGAACGTTCGACGAAAAGTCGTCTCCTCGTCTGCGTAACTGAAGGGCTCGGCTTTCGAAGGATCCGCGACATCCTCCATGTACTCAGTCAAGAAATCAGAGACTTCGTGACGAAAACGAGCGCGACGGTTCTTGAGTGCGAAGAAGCGCAACACTAACTCCTGATCCACCGCGGATAATCTTCGTTCTTGAGTGAGAGCGCTCGTGCATTCTCTAAAGTCGTCCAGTTCGCTCATCTGGATGATGAAGTCTGGGAACTTGGAGTCGAGCATCCGTATTGTGCAGTTCCGTACTTGCTGCTCGGAGAGTTGATCGCCACCTGTGTTAAGCCGTTTGAACATGTGGTACTTGAAGCGCGGGTCAGTACCCTTGCGAATTACTTCCACTCTGATGAAGGCTCGTTTTAGTCGAATTTGTAGGGCACTAGGGAGTTCAGCGAAGGTCAGGTCATTAAGACTCGATACAATGTCGCATTCGGTTAGACGTAGCGATTCCCCAATGACGACTGGCGGATCGAGGTGGGGAGCGGCCAAATGGCCGCGAAAATGAAGATACGAAGAGATTCGTTGAAGTCCGTCAATAAGAAGGTAGGTGCCAGAATCCTCTTCGATCACAAAGATTGGAGGCACCGGCATTTCCAACAGCAGTGACTCGATGAACCGAGACCGCTGCCCTTCGGTCCACCTAAAGAGCCGCTGATAGTCGGGCGTGATGTTCAACTCTGCGCTCTGATGCATGTCGAGCAATTCGTTGAACGACAAATCCAGAGCTGTTGTATTCGCTTGCTTCAGTACGTTGGCTATGTCATCGACGATCTGCTTAGGCGAGTCCGCCATTGGGCTTCTCTTTTCGGAAACAAAGAACTGACTCCACCGCACCAGGTCGGCGTTGATATGCTTTCACACGAGGGTTGATGCCTGACATCGATCGCCGGAGATAGTAGTCCGCACGCCTCCCCGTCTGCAGGCCTTGCTCTTGACACATCTCGGTGATGATCGTCGGGAGATCGTTGTGGACGTCTTTGTAAAATGAATCCTGAACGACGATTACGGCTTCGCCTCCGTCACGCAGCGCGACCGCGATGTTCGCCAAGGAATTGGACATCTTGGCAAAGTAGTCGAGATGCGTTTGGTGGTAGTAGCCGTTGGACGCCTTGGCCGGATGAGTCCTAACTTTGTCTAGGAACTCACGGCAGGTTGGTCCCCACGAGTTCTTCACCAAAGGACTCTTCTCTGGAACCCGCGTGGTTCCCGTCATTTGACGACTCAAGTCCTTTGCGGATTCACTCAAAAGTGGATGCAACACGGCGAGCTCGATCCTCGTTGCGGCAGTGTAGTCGATGCGAGTGCAGTAAGGAGGGGACGTTAATACAAAGTCCACAACTTTGCCCAAGACCTCTCTCGACGTATCCGCCCGTCGAACGTCAGCCTGAGCTTGGCCCACGGATTCATCTAACTCACTCTTCGTAAGAGCCTTCGCGATGCTGCGCAACCGGCCATTGAACTTGCTCTCTATTACGTTTCTATCGACGCTGACTCGCCGCTCTCCCGACTTGGGCCGACGTAACCAAGTAGGGTTTGAGGAATTAAATGGCTTGGCAAGTTCCCGGCAAACGGAAAACAACGCGACATAATTCGTCGCAGCGATACTGGACACTTTCTCCAGGTGCACAACGCCTGAGCCTTGGCTTTGGGAGCCGAGTAGGTGTGATCGCAAGCTCTTCTCGATAGCCCGAATGACAGTGGCCGTCTTGGCGGTGAACCACCATCGCAGAGGGTCGTCTTTTCCCAAGGGCTCGAGATTCTGTTGAGCGCTAGCAAGCATCCTCTTGCCCAGTGGCTCGATGCTGTCGCCTTCAGACGGCGGGAGGATCCGAGCCTTCGCAACCAACACCATTACCGGGTTAAGGTCCAGCCCGATTGAATGCAGCCCAAGAGTGGACGCAACGTAGGTTGTTGTCCCGCTTCCGTTCCAAGGGTCCAGCACCACTGCTCCTTCGTGGAGCTGGCGACTTATCAGTATCGAGCGGGCAAATGATTCGGGGAATCCTGCGTAGTACGGGAAAAAGCCTTCCCACCCGGCTTGAGGCTTATGATTTCGCTTTGGTGAGCAAATATCTAGCGTTTCGAACATGGACTCAAAGTAGGCTCCTCGGTCCGACGAAACGCCGGCGTATTGGTGGCGTTGCTAAGTAGAACGCCCAGCGTATCCAACAGATTCTAACATAGTTAGCGTCATTGTGCCGAAGTGGAGCGCCATGACCAAGACCTCGGCATAGACAGTCATTTTTTCGCTGTCCGGCAGCGCAATCTGGCTGCACCTTGCTGGACATTACTCGCTCTCTTCGCTCCACCACGTTTGCACGTGTCCCCAATCGAATCGGGCAATGACCTTGCCGTCGCGTCGGACGATCAAGTGCTTCCGCTTCTCGCGGCCCTGCGCCTCGCTGAACCGAAAAGCTGTGCCAAGTGCCAGGACTACGATCTTTGACAAGGCTTCATAGTTGCCTGCTTTTGGGCGATCATCCTTCGAGTGGCACGCTAGGCAAAGCAGTTTCTGACTTGCTTCGCTCTACTGTCGAAAAACCGCGTCCCTCTTGCGAGAGACGCGGTGCGGACGTTGGGAGCTACCCCAACGCCTTGATTGCCTGGTCGACCTGCGCTTTCTGACCCTTCAGGTCCTTGATGTCCTTCTCCTTGCTCGCAATCTGGTTGTCGAGCCGGACGAGGGACGCCTGCAGAGTTTCTTTCGGTGTACGCGGTTGCCAACGGGCCATGTTGTCCTCCTAACGGTTGTGAACGAACGAATCAGTCTTCGGACGGGTCTTCACTAGAGAGCGAACTGTCAAGTAAACGAGGTGAGGCGTCACCGGGTGGGAGTTCGGTCGTAATTGAACCGAGCTTGGCGATGGCCTTCCTGAGGTGCTCTTGGTGCACCTTGGCGTAGATTTGCGTGGTTGCCAGGTCTTTGTGACCGAGCAGATCAGCGATGTCGGCGAGACTCACTCCGGCCATGCGCAGGTGCGCGCCGAAACTATGCCGGAGGGAGTGAACGGTGGCGGGTTTGATGTCGGCCTTTCGGCAGACCTTGATGAGTTTGGGCAGGATGTGAGTGTCGGGGTTGCCCTCCTTGTTTGGGAACACGAGCTTGTCGCTGGTGCGCTTGTCGTAGTGCAGGAGCAAGAGGTCCCGCAGCGGCGGCGAGATGGGGATGACGCGCTCGTCCGTCTTCGGCTTCCAGTCCCACTCAGGTTTCTCCTGGATGAAGATGATGTTGAGCTCGAAGTTGATATCCGCCCACGTCAGATGCGCGACTTCGCCTTTGCGCATACCGGTCATCAGAAACGTGGTGAACAGCCGGCGCTCCCACTCATTGCACGCCGCTAGCAGCTTTCGCAGTTGGTCGGTGGTGAGGAACTTCGGCAGGGAGCGCTTCGAAATCCGAAACCGCTCAACCAAACTCACGGGATTGACGAACAGGTAGTTGCGGGCGACGGCCCACTTGTAGAACGTGTGCAGGGCCTGGAGTTCGTAGTTGATGGTGCGGGGCGTGACGATCCGGTGAAGGCGTTTCCGGCCCAGCCATCCGAACCGCGCGTTGTCTCTGTAGGTCGCCGCTTCAATGCCGGTCGCGAGTTCATCTCGTAGACGTGTCTCTCGTTCCTGGCTTTCGTCCTCCTCAACCTCGGTGATACGACCATCGACACGTTTGAGCTTGTAGTCCTCGAAGTGGACTGGTTTGACCTGTCGCAGACTCCGAATGTCGGGGAAGTGCACTGGGAGAAAACAGCGGTGGAACGTCTTGAGCACTCGGACATACCGGCGGAACGTACTTGGACGACGGTTCCCACGCAGATACACGACGTAGCGGCCAAGGATGGCGTCAATGCCATCGTCATCAGGAGCCTGGCCGTGCAGGGCGATCTGCTTGTTGAATTGGTTGAGAACTTCTTGCGCCTCTTCACGCGTCTTCCCGACCGTGAATCGCTGACGGTCGGCGCCAGAGCCATGGGTGAGTTCCCACACCACCTCCCCGCTAACTAACCTCCGCTTGTGAATGGTTGCCATGTGTATCCTTCGATGATTTCTTCCGCATCTTTTCGAGCACGTCGAGGTTCGAGACCGACAGCAGCGTCAGCCACCGCTCAATGTCTGTCCGTCGAAACCGCAGACGGCCGCCGATGAGGATGTGAGGGATAGGGGCCCGCGACTTGCGGGCCGTTAGTTTGTAGATAGAGCTGGCGGGGATCTTCAGGAACGCCCCGACCTCGGACACGCTCCAGAGCGCATCGGCGTCCTCAGGCTCCCCGGTTCGCGCCTCGGGCCGCAGCTCGGGTCGTGCGGCCCGGGGCTGCTCGCCGGAAACGCCTGGCGTGGTCGGCTTATTCATGGTTTCCATGTCTCCGACTATTTGCTCTTTCCTTTGCCTGTCATCGCCTTCCAAGCCTGCGAGCCGGCTGCCTTGCCCAGCTTCTTGACTGGCCCCGGCAGCAAGGTTGTCGTCCAGTAGAGAAAGGCCAGCATCAGGCCCAGCAGCACCAACCGCGGCGCGATGGCGTCCCAGTCCAGGGAAGCAAAGAAGCCGACCACGGCTGACAGGATGAGGATTCCAATGGCCGCGCCGATGAGGATTCGCAGAGCCCACTGGGAAAAGTAGAAGAGGAACCCGGCCGGAGCTCCGGGAGTCGAGAGATCCCCGGAACCGCACTCAGCGCAAAACGCGGCGCCGCGCGCGTTGCTGTGTCCGCGCGCACAAATGCGGACGTTGTAACTGCGTCCACAGTGGGTGCAGTACACGGGCTCGCCCAAGGAGTAGCGGAAACAAGATGTGCAGCGCTTCATATGGTTTCAACTTTCGGTTAATGAGTGACGCTCCGGCCCTACAGGGCGGAGCCAGATGTTGGCAAGCGGCCCTTCGACAGTGAGCCGCTCGACGGTTGTGAACCAGAAGATGCGGTCGGTGATGGCTGCGGTGACCGTCCGCAGATGTTCGATGCGGGTAGCGGAGGGTGCCACCACCAAAACCCGAAAGAATGTGTGGCCAAAGGCCTTCCGATAACCGTCGGTGGTGGTGAGGTGGATGTAGGCGCGGACCTTGGCCTGAAAGCGGCCTAGAGTCTCAGTGCCCCGATCCAGTTCGAGGAATGCGCCGAAACGCTTGTCCCCGTGGGTGTACTCGATATGCCCGTCAGGCACGATGCCGAGCTGGCTGGTGCGGAGATCCTCGTCGGTCATCCATCGCTCAATCCGGACCGAGGCATCTCTGCGGAACCCGATGTGCACGTCGGTGACGAGCAACTGGTGGGCGAGGAAAAGGTCGGAGATCGCCTTGATGTTCCTTCGCTCCGATGGGTTCGTCCCTTGAGTGAGGGCGACACCCTTAGGTCCGAGAAAGTACAGGGCGCGTTGCGTCCCGGCGACTGCAGGTAGGTAGCGCCGCGACAGATACCCAAACCGCACCAACCGCAGGAGCACCGCGTTCGCGCGGGTCTTTGACTGGAAGTGGCCTAGACGCTCCAGCTGCTCCCGAGTCAGGATTCGGAATTGATTGACATCCGTAACGATGCGCAGGTCTCGATGGGTCAGCACCATGGCCCTACCAGCCTTGTTGTCCGTCATTGGGGTCATGGCGTTGAGGATTGACTGCTGCCATCGGCCGCGCGACTTCACGGCGGCTTCGAATGTCGGCCTCGACCTGTACGCGACTGCGAGAGCAACGCTGTACCGCCGCATCGCGAAGGGCTCTGAGCTGAGCGGCAGAGGCTCGAGTCGCAGGAAGTGGCGGAACCGTGAACGTGACCGGCGCGCTTGAGCCCACTCGGCCAACCGCCTGACCGCGGGTGAGAAGGGTGAGTTCCCGGTGGTACCGCTGCTTGCCACCCACGGAGAGTTCCGATGAGAGGATGCCGGCATCGTTGCTGCTGAGACGAAAGAACACATGCGTCCCAGCGGAGAGCAGCGCCCCGCGAAGTTCATGGGACAGCTGGTCCCAGTACTGATGACCGGTTGTGAGGCTGACCTGGAACTTCCGACCTTCAGCCAATAGGGTCGCCAGGTCGTTCTCTGCAAGATTCTGAACCTCGTCACAGAAGACGGTGAACAACCTTCGCTGATCCTGAGCAACGTTGGCGCGGGCGAGGATGTCGAACTGCAGTCTTGCGAAGATGAGATTGCCCAGGGTGTGGGCGTGTTCGCGAAGTTTCCCCTTGGCGAGGTTGACGATGATCCAGCGGCCTTCATCGATGGCTGCGGCAAAGTTGACGGTGCTCTGCCGTTGACCGAGGAGATGTCGGCAGGCCGGTTCGGTGAGGAACGCCGTCACCTTATTGAGAAGTGGCTCCCGAAATGCTCCCTTCATACCTTCCGACAGGGGCTCGTACCGGTCGTTCCAGTAGTCGAGCACTTCGGGATGGGTAACCTGAGAGAGCAGGTGGGCACGAAACTCGCGGGAGGTTAGGAATCGAGGCGCTTCGACCAGCGTCTGGTTGGTCGCCGCCAGCACGAACAGCGTGTTGCGAAGCAGTTCTTCGGTCCGGGCGCCGAAGGCATCGACATTCCACCTCTGCCTGAGGATGGATGAGAGTTCCGAGGCTCGGCTGAATACTGCGCGCTCGTCTCCTGTCGTCGTCTCCAAGGGATTCAGGCCAGGACTGACCACCGGGTCGGTTGGGTCCACGATGAGCAGTCGGCCAACGGCTTCGGGGGAGTTCGCCGCCAACCTGACAAGATGTTCAGTGGCGTCGCCGTGGTAGTCGAGGAATACGAACGGTTCGCGCTGGCAGATCAACTGCCAGGCGAGCCATTCCATGAAATGCGTCTTCCCCGATCCGGTCTTGCCGACGACACAGGCGTGTTCGGCACGGCGGTTGTGCGCCCAGACCACGGTATGGGATCGGTTGTCTGTGAGGTGTCCCAACGTCAGCCCTGCTGAAGGCGGCAATTGCAGGGGCTGGTTCATCCGGTTGAGCAGTTGGACGATGCTGTGTTCAAACCACATATGTTGATGAGTTGGATTACTTGTCGATCGTCCGTAACGGCACATTGCTGACGATGAGTTCACGGGCGGATACTTTCCTGCCGAGGGAGTACTTCGTGACGACTTCCCGGATGTGAAACGCGCGCATTACTTCGCGGGCGAGCGGGTGATCGTTGATGGAAAGCAGGAACTGCCCTTTCAGCGTGGCCAAGCGCTCGGCGAGCAGACGGAAGTCATCGCCGTGGAGGTTGAACTTGTAGTACGGCATGTCCACGTACGGCGGGTCGCAGTAGAAGAGACTGTCCGGCCGGTCGTAGCGCGTGAGGATTTCCTCGTATGGCAGGTTCTCGAGCTGGACGTGCTCTAAGCGCTTGGCCGCCCGTTCAATATGGGCGGCCGTGGCCGACACCGAGAAACGACCGGGTTTCGTCGGTTCGGCGCCGTAGTGCTGGTCGCGGATCGCCCCACCCCATGACATGCGTTGGAGGTACAGAAACCGAGCCGCGCGTTGTATATCGGTCAGGAGTGCGGGATCCTGGCGTCGATGCAGGTCGAACAGTCGTCGACTGGAGACCGCGTACCGGAGCGAACGCACGAGTTCCTCATGGTGGGACTGGCAGACCCGCAGGAAGTTCACCAGTTCACCGTCCAGGTCGTTGAGGATCTCGCAGTGGCTGCGCTCCTTGCGGAAGAACACTTGCGCCCCACCGCAGAACGGCTCGATGTACGACCGATGCGGCGGAAACCAAGCAATCAGTTGATCAGCGAGTCGGGACTTGCCCCCAACCCAGCGAAGAGGTCCGGCCATGAAATCACCGCCGTGTGAGGAATGGAGACCGACATGGCCTCTCACCTTAAGGGCGGGTGTCAAGGCCACGACGTGGTCGCAACTATGCCTATTCCGACCTTAGGAGTCGTCCGGCGGAGCCGGTCTGACATCTGGCGAATCTGGCAGTGGATAGTTGGCGAAGACCAGTTCGTTCACCTTGGGCACCGAGCGCGTGGCGGTGTAGGAGATGGGGATCTCCCGCACTTGGAAGCGGGCGAAGGCTTCCCTGGCAACGGGATGGTCGTTGATGGAGAGCAAGAACTTGCCCTGAATCCGCCCGAGACGCTCCGCCAGGAGTGTGAAGTCAGCGTCCTTGAAATTGAATTTGTAAAGACTGACGCCGACATACGGGGGATCGAGATAGAACAGCGTGGTGTTCCGGTCAAAGCGTTCGAGAATCTTCTCGTAGGGCCACGACTCAATCTGGACTCGAGCCAGGCGCTTGCTGGCCGCATCGATGAGGGTCGGCAGGCTTTCGAGGTTGTAGTTCGGTGGTTTGGAGATGCAGTAGTGGTAGTGCTGGTTGTTGACGGTCCCGCCAAACGAGTTTTTCTGTAAGTAAAGGAAGCGGGCGGCGCGCTGCACGTCGGTCAACAAGGTTGGATCCTGCTGCTGAAGCAGGAGATACAGGCTGCGACTGACAACTGCAAACTTCAGGCACCGAATCAACTCGTCGGGATGGTGCTGGCAGACCCGAAAAAAGTTGACCACCTCGCCGCTCAGATCGTTGAGCACCTCGACCTTGCTCGGTGGCTTCGCAAAGAACACCTGAGCGCCGCCGGCGAACGGTTCAACGTAGGTGACATGCTCGGGCAGCAGCGCGATGAGTTTCCGGGCGATGCGACGTTTCCCGCCGATGTACGCGAGGGGTCCAATCATAGTGTTGGGCGTGAGGGTTAATGACGGTCTTGCCTCTCTACCGAGAGAGACGATGTCGGGGGCGGCAGTCGCTGTTAGGGGTCACACTCACCTACCAATGCGCTGACTAGGGCTTCGGCGCAGACAAGTTGCCGGTCGAGGCGACCTTCTGAAAGAACCGGCCAAAGATCCCGGACGCTTTCTTTGAGGGCTTGTCGAGTAGCCAGCGGGGGGAGACCACAGGCTCGCAAGAGACCGGAGCGATCAGTGCGGATGACAGGAATGCTGCGAGCGACGGCTTGCTCCTCCAGCAAACTCACCAGCCGATCGGTCGCGGTCTTGGCAGTTGTGGGAGCGTAGTAACAAATGCGCGATGGGGAGAGTTGATCGAGGATCTTTGAGAAGTAGCTTCGCATCGCGCGTTCCAGGGTGTCCCGACGGGAGGAGACGAAGCGGCAGTCATGGAAGGTGACCGCCTCGTCTTGGACAGCTACTACAGCCATGAGCCGGCGGCCAAGTCTGAAGCCGAGGATCATGTGCCCTCCTCTTTGGCGAACTGCTCGAGAATCCCAAAGAATCGATCGGGAGCGCGGCCACCCTCTAGGGTTACTTTTTGCTGCGCGAGCCTGGCGGCCTCGAGCAAGACCTTCTTGGGATGCTGGTCGCAGATATTGAGGTACTTCGCGAGTCTGTCGAGGTCGTCGAATCGACGCGCGATGTTCAGAACGGTAAATTGACGGTGCGTTTTGGGACGAAAGTCCTTGAGGCTCGCCTCCACCGCCCCAAGAATGGACATAGGGTGTTAATCCTTTCCGAGCACTCGGCCGCGGATGTGACGCGTGAATCGCGGCGCCAGTCTCGCTTCGCGATCGACAGCAGACAATCCCAGCTCGCGATGCAGATCCACGTAGATCTCCGAGACCTTGGTGCCCAAAATAATTTCTAGAAGCATGGCTACGCGTAAGGGTGGTAGCCGGACCCCTCGCTCAAAGTCAGAAATGGCTTTGACTGGGCAACTGCCCAGAGCGGCGAGGGTCTTTTGGCTGTAACCGCGGATGCGGCGCAGCCGATAGAGGTGGTTGTTAATTTTGTGCATGCATGTTGTTTCCTCCTTTCGTACTCAAATCGTACCGAATAGAAAACGACAGCAAAAGAGCGTCAATTCCTCACAACCCACGCACCCTTCTCGATTCTGTGGATATGTGTGTAATCCACAGATGCCTGGAACGTGTCTGCGATAACAGGAATTGACGCTCTCGCGGAGAGCGTAGCGGCTTGTTAACGTAAGAGCATGGATGCCCCCACACCACCTGACAACGTCGAAGTCGGCGCGATCGCACAGATCGCACGCCTCGTTGTCGAACAGGTGGAAGAGATCCTAAGCACGACCCCGTCCGACAGTCCCTCAACCTACGAATCGTCCCACTAGGACGATTCGTTCTCCAGTCAACCTTTTTCGTATGCCAAAGGAGAAGACGTGTGTACGTACGCGAACTTCGGATCAGCTGCCGCCTTCGGCGGTACTCCGGGCCGAGCCTGTCTGACCTGCCAATGTGCGGTCCGGCAGCGGTCGCTCCGGTGTTTCACGCCTTGCTCGGATCGGAGTCCGTGGAAGTCTGTGGCTTGCTCTGCCTCACGACCAAGATGCAGGTCATCGCCTATCACGAACTTTCCAGGGGCACCCTGGACCGATCCTGCGTCCATCCGCGCGAGGTGTTCAAGACCGCGCTCCTAGCCAATGCCGCTGGCATCGTGCTGGGGCACAACCACCCCTCAGGGGATCCGACGCCAAGTCCGGACGATCGGGCTCTGACCAAGCGACTCGTCGAGGCTGGGAGCATCATCGGCGTCGAACTGCTCGATCACATCATCGTCGGCCACGCCGACCGCTACTGGTCCTTTCGAGAAGGCGGCTTGCTCATCTGAGCGAGCGCCAAGGCCTCAGGAACTTCCGGGCAATACCACTGTCGTCAATCACAACAACCCAAGGAGGAAACAATCGATGATCGTCAAGATAACGCCCAACGATAAGGGCACGCCCAGCGGCAAGCTGGCCGATGCCGAAGTGCATTTCACGGATGGAGAGTTGACCGGGCTCAGGTTGCTCGGCTTCGCCATCTGGGAACGACGGACGGGGGTCGGCAGGAACGTCACGTTCCCATCCCGCACCTATTCCGTCAACGGCGAACGCCGGAGTTTCGCGCTCCTGCGTCCGGTATCGGACCAGCAGGCACAGGACTCCGTCCGTGACCTGGTGCTTCAGGCCTATACCGAGTACGAGGCTCAGGCTGCGATCGCGACGTGACAACCAAACGCCTGACTCGCAATGAGCCAGGCGTTTTCTCTTGCTTGACCTTGTGGATATCTTCTAAGGGATTCGCGTAAACGTGCGAGTACGGGCGCCCTTTGCCTGCTGGGTATCGGTACGCCAAGATCAGTACGCTCCGAAGTGCCACTTCGCTACCCTATTAACCAGCAACGTCAATGAATGCCGTCCTATACGCCCGCGTCTCGACCGAGAAGCAGGCTGATAAAGATCTCTCAATACCAGCCCAGCTACAAGCGATGCGCGACTACGCCAGCCATCGCAGTTGGACCGTGGTCGAAGAGTTCATCGAACCAGGCGCCTCGGCAAAAACGACTGAGCGTCCCGCTTTGCAGCGGCTACTGATCGCCATCAAGGACTCGAATCTCGAAGTCGGCGTGGTCCTGGTTCACAAGATCGACCGACTCGCACGCAACGTCTATGACCACGCAATGCTCCGTGCGCTGTTCACGCAGCGAGACGTTCGCTTGGCCTCGGTCGTCGAAAACATGGACGATTCGGTTTCCGGCCAGTTGGTCGAAAATATCATGGCGTCGATCGCTCAATTCTACTCGGCCAACCTTGCCGACGAAGTTCGCAAAGGCATGAGACAGAAGGTCTTAACCGGCGGTTGGCCGCATCAGGCGCCACGCGGGTACGTCGTCTCGCGAATAGGGACGGGTCGTGAATCCGTCATTGAGATTCACCCACGCGAGGGCGCACTCATGCGAGGTGCTTTCGAGCTTTACGCCACAGGAGCGTACTCACTCAAGGCCTTGGCGCGACGCTTGGCGACCGACGGTCTTACCGCTCGTAACGGCCGCCCATTCGCCGTCAGCTATCTGAACCGGCTCTTAACCAATCCGTTCTATACCGGTCGCCTGCAATGGGGTGACCTCAATGTGCAGGGCAAGCACCAGCCACTCGTGACAAGTGCTGTCTTTGAACAGGTGCAGAAGACGATGGAGCAGAGGCACCGGAATCCTGGGGTCAAGGGCAGCGTCGAAGGCTTTCCCCTGCGCGGTGTTGGCATCTGCTCTTCCTGTCGCGGCCGCATGACGGCGGAGCGGCACAGTCGTTGGGGGTACTACCGGTGCGGACGAAATGCCTTCAAGTCTCAAGCGTGCCGAGCAAAGTTCTGCAATGCCGAACGCGCTCACCTAGATCTCGAACGGCTCTGCCAACAGATTCGGCTCAGCCGCCCGATCATCGACAGCATCATGAAGGCGGCTCAGCGACTCATTGACAGCCGCGCGAAGGCCATCGGACCAGCGCGCCTGGCCAGTGACAGAGAGGACGCCAGTGTTCTCCGAGAGGAAATGGCGTTGACGGATGCGTTCACGGCGGATGATGTGCCACCGCATGTCTACAAGGCAAAGATGGAGCAGCTACGCGCCAGACGAACAGCGGCGAATAAGGTCATGGTTCGCGCTACCGTGGACCCGGCCGAACTGGCCGCACGTGTTGGTCGAACGCTTCACATCGCCAACTCGATGTGGGATCTGTACGACTCGCTATCGGACCCGAAGCGGGCGGAGCTGATCCGACAGGTGTTCCGCACGATAGTCCTCTCGGCCGACGGCATCATCGGATTTACCCTTAAACCTCCGTTTGACACCTTGATATCTGCCGCGAAAAACGACCCGCGCAAACTATCAGGTCGCGCAAGCGCAGCAGTTGCCGAAGCCCTCGTCAATGCGGCTTGACCGAGACTTGTACGGCTGTTTCAAGGTCGCTATACTTCCCGAGGGCGACTGTCCGAGGGTCACCTCGGAGGAGCGTTCTTGGGTTGACGATCCTGACCTCGGATTGAACACCTTCAGGAGCACCAATACTTTTGAATCCTAAAGCCGCGACATCGCGGCTTTTGCCATGTCGTCCTATGACTCCCTTCGACTGGGAGCTGGTGGGACTCGAACCACTAGTTCGTTCGAGCTACTTGAAATGTAGCAATTGAAAAGCCTCACAGCGAGAGCGTGAATTCACCCTAAGGCTCGTACAATCGTCGGCGCTGTGGATTACGCTTTAGTCCTTCCAATGATTCTGAAGAAAATCGCTCACCTTGTCCTCAAGTTTGAACCAGTAAGCGTCGTTGTTTGAGGCATCCACGACGATTAGTCGGTCGTTGGAATCCATCTTTGCCCAGACCGCTTTGGCGACTTGCTCAGCACTCTCGGACGAAGAGAGGTAAAAGAGCGAGTAGTGGATTTTGGCCCAACTGCCATGATTCTTGATCTCCTCAATCACGGCTTCATAGTTTTGACCCGGCGTGTGGAGGTCGTATGACACGAAAAGGTTGTTTGCCATAGGTATTGATTTAATGAAAAACCTAGTGATGTTTATTTCCTGAACGAGTTCTTAAGTCTCTGCCACCAACCCTGGTGTTCGGCCTCGGCTGGAGCACGCTCTTCGGAATCCGTCTCTTCCTGGCGTCGGAGTTCGTCAATCCTCCACTTGGGCCATTTCTCGTCCCAAACAATTCGGTCCTGCTTAATCCAGTAGTGGGATTGGCAGGGAAATTCCCAATTTCCTATCGATGGATGAAGGGATACCGACCGGCCATCAAACGTAAGGCGCCAGTCCTTGGGCGACAGTCTCGTGTGAACATCATTGCCGCAGCCACAGCAGCACTTATGGGCCGATGATGCGTATTCCATCGATACGTAAAGGACGCCGTCAACAAGCGGTCTCGGGAAGCTCTTTACGAATTGATGCTCAAGTTGATTGCGCCTCATAGGAAGTCTGTATTAACGATGAAGTTGCTACTGAGTTGGAACAGGCTGCACGACTCTTTTGCGACATCAGCATAAAAACCCAGAGTCTTTTTCCACTTCATTACGGCCAACGCAGCGTTGAGGGCATTCAGATCGGCAATCTGAATATTTGTGGCGTACTCGTCTTCGACTTCTCCCCCTTCCAGTGGAATATTTTCTCTCGCAACAGCACGGTTGGCCGGCGTGCTCAAGACTGTTCTAAGCATGCCGGTCAGCTTGCCCGCCACGACGTTGATGCCCATACCCACGTCAATGAACGGCACCCCGAATGCCTCAAGGTTGTCGATCACCATACGCTTCGCTTTCGTTTCGTCGAAGCAAAGGAAGACAAACTGCATCTCGCGTAGCTCGTCGACATTCGTCTCGGTAACAAAGTAATCATGCTTAACGATTCGACGATGCATGTTCGAATAGCGGTTGTACAGGTAGTCGACCTTCAAGATCTGCGCCTTCAATTCGTCCTTTGTCGCGGCCCCTGGAGCGCGGAAGGCGTTGTGCTGAAAAAGTCGGTCACCGTCAAAAATGTGTATCTCGCTAACTGGAGTCTTGGCGACTAGATCAACAACGTAAGAACCGGTGCCGCCCCCGCCGACAACCGCAACTTTTCCAATTGCAAGTTTCCTCGTGATTGAATCAATTTCGGCGCGGCTTGAAGCGGTGTCGGTATAGTGAAACACCGACTCTTCTTCCACTGACTCAATGAATGGGAACGACTTGGAGGTCACCGCAGCAACTTGCCAAGCGGGTAAGTTGATGAGGTCATCGTAAGTAGTAACGAGCTCGTAATAGTCTTTGTATTGCCGACCGACAGGGTGGCGCGACAGCGTATGGTGAACGGCGATGCCCGCCATTTCAACCTCGCTGTGATTGGCTGCCAAGTGCTCCATCGGAACACCACTCACGTTACAAGGCATCTCCCCGGCGAAGTATGCGACGTGATCATTGGGCTCAAGTAACTGCTCGTCCGTCGCCAGGTGGAGCTTAACGATCAGGGTGCCGAATGCCGGCTCCTTTTTTGAGTTCAGATACGCGATTTTGTGGACGACCAAATAACCGCCCAACCGGAACTCAACGCCATAACCTTTGTCGCGAAGTGCCTTTAGGTCAGTACTACGATTTATAAGTGGGTGAGACATCGAAGATCATGCCGTCCTTAACTTTGACGGATCCGCCTGGTTGCACTTTTCCTTCGCCGCCACCGTTCTTGTGGTGATAGGCGATCGTAAATCTCACTTCATTGCCGGTGGGTGGGTTGTTGGCGTAGGCGAGATTCACCAGTTCATCGAAGGTGATTTCGTCTTTTTCAACCTGATGCTCGATGGTGTTAACGACAATGGTCACTAGCTTTTTGGGATTGCTCATGTGTGGGTTTCCTTATGCTTGGGGTTAATAAATATTTGATGGCAGGGTGGCGGCCACCACGCCTTGAATAGAAAAATCTTCCGTAAGTACGATCGGCTTATGCGATTTGTCGGTTGAATCTGGGCGAAGAACGACTAGTCCACGTTCACGGTAGAAGCGCTTAATAGTTGCGTCGTCGTTGATCAGCGCCACGACCTTATCGCCATTACTTGCGGTTGGCTGCTGGCGCACGAGGACCAGGTCATCAGGCTGAATCCCCGCACGGTTCATTGAAGTTCCTCTTGCACGAAGCAGGAAATAGATCCCGCCTGGACGTGCAAGTTTTGTTGATACTGGAATGAGTGCTTCTGGATCCTGCTCTGCGAGAGAAGGCATTCCGCAGGCGACCGAACCAACGAGAGGCACATCGACGACTCGTTCCGCAGCCGCTGTCGACTTCAGCGAACTGACAGAGAGACGAATGACGCCGTCAATCCTTTTCAATAAACCGCGGCGTTCGAGCCGTTCCAACATCAACTGAACGGAGCGCGGTGAACTGTATCCGACGTGTTTGCCGATTTCCCGCAAGGAGGGCGTCGTTCCAAAGTGGACGACTTGGTTGCGGATGAACAGCAACCCTTGCTGATCCTTCTTTTCGGTGGAGGTCATATAGATAGTATACGCTTCTGTCCACATCTGTCAACCAACTCCCGTTGACGCAGTTTGGTTGTGTCCGCAGGATGGAGGAGCCGTCCCAGACGGCTTGAAATTAACCCCTCAACCACGATGCAATGCCTTACATATGCCCGTGTTTCCACGGACAAACAGGCCGACAAGGAGTTGTCGCTCCCAGCCCAACTCCAGGCCATGCGCGAATACGCCCGAAATCACAACTGGGAAGTCGTCGAAGAGTTTGTTGAAGCCGGCGCATCCGCGCGCACCGCGGATCGCAAAGAACTACATCGCCTTCTGGCGCGATGCCGTAACGCTGACGACCCGATTAACGTCGTCATCGTCCATAAGCTAGATAGGCTCGCCAGAAATGTCAGCGATCACGTTGGCATTCGGACCGTGCTCCAGAAACTCAACGTCCGGCTCGTGTCGGTGACAGAGAACTTGGATAACTCTGTATCCGGCCAACTGGTTGAGAACATCATGGCGTCCATCGCCGAGTTCTATTCCGCCAACTTGGCTGAGGAGGTCAAGAAGGGACTGCGACAAAAGGTTCTCCAAGGTGGTTGGCCGCATCAACCGCCACGCGGATATAAAACGGCAAAGAATACGGAAGGGCGAAGCCGGGTCGTTGTCGACGCCGATCAAGCCTCACTTGTAGTGAAGGCATTTGAGCTTTGCCTCTCGAGCTATACAGGCTTACGGGAACTGCGGCGACGCCTGGCGCGACTAGGACTTAAGACGAAGCACAACCAGCCGCTATCCAATGGCTACTTGGTCAGACTTCTCACGAATCCCTTTTATGCCGGACGACTGCGATGGCGGAATGAAGTCCACCGCGGCAATCATCCCCCGCTAATACCGGGAGAAATATTTGATCGCGTTCAAGACGTTCTCCGCTCGCGCACTCGCACGATGCAACGGTATCCCCTACGATTCTTGTTAAATGCGTTCGCTAGATGCCGTGATTGTCGGGAGCTTGTGACGGCTGAAGCGCACGGACGATGGATCTACTATCGTTGCCGCGGTTCTACCAGGCTAAACAACCGCTGTCGCGCGTCCTACTGTCGTCTGGACAAAGCGCATAGTGACTTGGAAGGGATCTACCAGCGGATCGTTCTTTCAGCGAGACTGAAACGGCATCTGCTCCGGTCAACAACGAAAGAGGCTATGAATCGACACACGGCGTTCAGCGATCTACAACGTGGGATGCGCGTGGAGCTCGCAGCGATCGATCGGCGAGAAGCCAGTCTTACCGACTCGTTCTCAGAAGGGTTGCTCAGCGCGGACGCTTTCCGATTGGCACTGCAAAGGCTTGCCAATGACCGTGCCGGCTTGACGCTGACGAAGGCTCCAACGGATCTCCTGGCCGCTCGTCAGCTGGATCAAGCAATCGCGCGTGCGATGACCGCCTGGGATATCCACGTGGCCATGCCACTCTCCGAACAGCGACAACTGTTAACGACTGTCTTTGCCGAACTCATCCTGTCACCGGAGGGCATCGCAGACTACCAATTGAATCAAGGACTTTCTGCCACAGCGGCCTAGTCGCCTGTACAACACCGTGGGGATTTGCTAGATTTACGGCGTACCTTAATCTCCACGGTGATTGGTTAATCCTTTTCGGAGGAGCACTTTTGGGTTGACGATCCTGACTTCGGACTGAACACCTTCAGGAGCACCAGATAGCTCGATTCCGAAGAGTAAGAAACCTTAACAATGCAGGCTAGCGAACCCTCCACGGATGTCGCTTTCATGTTCGAAGACTGTCCTGTCGGCTGGGGCTGGCAGTTCGGACCCGATAGGACATCCGAAGTTGAACACCCAAGTTAATTCTCTTTTTTTCCGACCACGAGGCAGGATCTGAACCGATCCATCCCTCCTCAGGAATACCGTGGCACAACCCTCGAGCCGGTCGTCACTGGTTCTCAGACTGTTATTCTGACTGGAGTTGTGTGAACAGCCCGAGACAACAATTTAACGCGTTAGGCACAGATCCTTGCCGCGCTGACCAGACTTCGCCACTGTCTCGGGCTGGCGTAATTGTCAAACTAGAAGCATAATCTCGCCTTAGCGATCACGACATCGCACTTGGCCTATCCCAAGACATGGCTGCCCCGTTTCGGATTCTCTCGCTCGATGGCGGTGGCGTTCGAGGTGTGTACCAAGCAACCTATTTGGCAAAACTGAAGCTCAACTCTGGGACCATATCGCAGGCGTTCGACCTCATCGCAGGAACGTCAACTGGCGCAATCATCGCATTGGGACTCGCCCTTGACGTCCCACCGAGTACGTTAGCTAGCAAGTATCGAGAATATGCCGCCGAAGTGTTCAAGAAACGGCCCTTGGCCGCATTGCGTCGTGGACCTCAATACGATCGAGAGCGGCTCAAGCGCTTTCTGGACGATGTGTTCGGGGCGAAGCGACTTCGCGACTGCCTGACGAAGGTCGTGGTTCCTGCGACCTCAGTCGACAGATTCGGTCATCGCGTGTTTTCGAATCTGCCGGGTTCCGATACGGATCTAGATACATCGCTCGTCGATGTTGCACTTGCGTCAGCGGCGGCTCCGACATACTTCGCTCCCGTCAAGCCTGCCGCGCAGGAGCGCTCGTATGCTGACGGTGGCTTGTGGGCAAGTTCGCCGGCGCTTGCCGCGGCGCTCATCGTGCATCATCGATACGAGATTGAGTTTCGCAACATGAGGGTTCTAGCGATTGGAACGGGACAGTTTCCCAGCGGTGCCCACCCGTCGGACGCTCGACGGCTGCGTCCCCTTAGCGTCGCCGCTGTGAGTTACGTATTGGACCTCATGTTCGCCGCACAGTTAAGTGCCTCCGACGAATTGCTCCGAGGGCTTGTTGGCAGCGATCATTTACTACGAGTGGACAGCGTGCTACAAAAGTACTTGGCGCTTGATGATGTACGGAGCGCTATCGAAGTACTCCCCCCTTTGGCTGAAGCTCAGGCACAGGCGACCATGGAGCCTGTAGAGAGGCTACTGGCCGGTGCAAAATGGGACCGAAATAAGGAGTCATCATGGACGCCAGCACCGAGGGAACTCATCGAGGCAGCAGGGCTAACCGCGTTCTATCCGTCGCGGCGCTATTACCAAAGCCACCGAGCACAGGCTACTTCCATTGACCTGTACGTTGCCACAGCTCAACAGACGTTGACTATGGTGAGCATCAATCTGATGACGGGAGTGCCGTTCGACGACCTTTGTGAAGCGATTCGAGAGAAACTGGAGAATCGTAACGCGCCGTTTTCGGCAATCATTTCATTGTTGGATCCGGCTCGTGATGATCTCATGACCGCCATTGCCCCGGTTTTCGAGGGATTCACCGCACAAGGACTTGCCTTGAGCATCAACAACTCTCTAAGGCGACTAAGAGATTTCCGCGCTAGTGTCTCTGCACAGGCGGCCGAGCGTTTGGCGATTCGAGTACATCGCGCAATCCCTTTTGCCAGCGCGATCTTGATTGACCATCGTACGCCAACAGGGCGGATTCAGCTTGAAACGCGACCCTATCGTGCGCCTCTGAAAGACAGCTTCGGATTCGAGGTGGCCCGGTCGGCTCAAGATTGTCTATACGAATCCCTCGCGTCTGGGTTTGAGCGATTGATTAAGGATGGTGCCGCCGCAAACACGGCGCCAGCATAGAAAGGATCTGACACATGGCAGCCAAGAGCGCCGGACTCCTGATGTACCGCAGAGCCCAGGACAGGCCGATTGAGGTATTCCTGGTGCATCCAGGCGGTCCTTTTTGGGCGAAGAAGGACTTGGCTGCTTGGTCAGTCCCAAAAGGCGAATACAAAGACGACGAAGACCCTCTCGATGCAGCTCGGCGTGAATTTGAGGAGGAAACCGGCATGGAAGCAGAAGAACCATTCCTGCCACTGTCGGCTGTCAAGCAACCGAGCGGCAAGATAATCTCGGCGTGGGCGTTTTCTGGAGACTTCGATCCTGCGCGTCTTCGCAGCAACACCTTCGAGATGGAATGGCCAAAGGGATCGGGCCGAATCAAGGAATTCCCTGAGGTCGATCGCGCTGATTGGTTCACGATTGCCGAAGCGCGAAAGAAGATTCTCGCTGGACAGGTACCGTTCCTAGACGAATTGTGTCAAAAGCTGGGAATCTCAACAGAAGAAATGTCCGCTAGCGTGCCTCCCAAGACGAGAGGTCAACAGGCGCTCTTTTAGCAATGGCCGCCGATTGCCCTCCGGTGAAAGTCAGCCCAACCCGACCAAAAGAAACGAATCTGAACCGCCATTATCTTTAGGAATGGCGAGATGCGACCTCCCGTGTGGAGGTCGTTTTCGGTTCAGTTCGTAACGTTAACCGGGGCTAGCGTGAAGCAGCTCGCGTGACTGTTGAACCAGCCCGCGAACGCTGAACGACGGCTGAGGCCGTGACCGTTGCCCTCCATGCGGAGGGCCACATGATACGCAGACGAAAGGTCGACGCCATCAGATTCAGCAACAGACGACTGGACCGCGCCATCGACAAGATCGGCATGCCGCCGAGAAGGCACGGTCGTTCTCGCTCGTTTTTCGACCTGTTCATGGACGGCGTGACGATGGCGCCGCGTCGGCGGCGCTGAGCCTTTCTGGTTCAGCTCGCGCAGGTATAGCTGCTCGGCGGGCGCCAGGAGTTCCGGTACTGCTCGAACGCGTCATAGAACGCGCTGAGCGGGGAACCAAACGCGCGTAAGAAGGCGTCCTGCCAGGTGGACGTGGCGGCTGAGAGGCCAAAGGTCGAGAGGGAACGCAACCCCGAAGCCTCCGCGGCTCTCTCAGCTGCCAGGTATCCGATGCTGTACACGGGTGCGCCCTGTCGGCTCACATCATTGAAGCCTTGACCCTCCAGTTCTGACAGACGCGGGATTCTCACGCCGTTGGACACCCGGAACTGGTGGCACCCTCGAAGTTGGTCGACCGAGTTGACTCCCTGTCCTGCATAGGCCGCCAGGTATCCGACGTATTCCGCCGACCCCTCAAGCAGCCACAGCGCGCTCGTTACTTGTTGATTGGCTGGTATCCAGCCGAGGAAGTACTGCATGACGTGAAAGAACTCATGGACCAAGGTCTTGCGCTTGAACCCTGGTCCGAACCGCTGCCAATCAGCGTTCCCCGCATAGACCGTTATCTGAGCGCCCTGGGCTTGAGCTTGAATCGGCCCGTTGGTGCCTGAGCGCACGATGACCTTCACGGACTGGGTCGGTGTCCAACTGAATGTGGAGAGGAAGTACGACTGGGCGATCATGACACCGCCGCGGATGACATCCTGTTCGCTTTGCGAGACGCCGGCATCGACTTCGAACGTCACCTGACCCGCCGCAACGGAAACATGGAACGTCCCAGTCGTGCCTTCATGGGCCGCCGCAATGTCCACTTCGCCCAAACCGTTGATGGTCAGGTTCCCTCGGCTCACGCTTGCCACTCCGGCGTTTGACGAGGTCCATTGCGCGTCGGCGGTGATGTCTCGATCTTGTTGTCCTTGGGCCCGAAGCGTTGCCCTGAGTTGGTAAGTGCGGCCCAAGTCGTAGCCAGATAGTGGTGTCGGATTCGACACGACCACCGATTGAGTCGTGGGTGTCGGGGTTGGTGCCGGAGTTGGTGATGGCGGTGGCGTTGTTGCGGTGGGCGCGGTGGGCGTTGACGCTCCTCCGCAGGCGTTCAGTGCTACAGCGAATAGAACAATCCAGCGCCGCATGTCAGGTTTCCTCCGCCAACTGTTGGAACCACTGTGTCAAAGCGATTTGCCTTGTTTGGCAAGAATCACGGGATGCCGCCGGGACAGGTTGCGCCAACGACCCGACTCGAGGTCACGGTGAAGGCAACCCGGAAGTCCTGTCTCTGTCCGATCGGCACCGAAGCGCCTACGGAGTAGGCGACCGAACAGTTCGAGACGCGTGGGCTCGGCCCGACAACACTTCTCACCGATCCGAGCTGTATCCCGTTGTCCTCGGTAGTTTGGCTGGGAATCAGATTTTGGAACGCCACTTCCAATGACGTTTGGCTGTCGGCGGTCCGCAGAAACCATCCGGTCAACTCGTGCTGACCAACCGTTGCATTGATGCGCATCGGCCCGCCATAGGTGTTCATTCTCCCGCCTTGGAATGTCAGCTCAAATGGCGCATTCGAGTTCGAGTCCCGGAAGACGAAGATCAGTATCTGCCTTGTCGCTGATGCCAGCGCGGTTTGTGCCGCGAGAGAGCCGGACGTACCCAAGTAGGTTGCGGTGATGGTCACAGTGCCCGATGAGACTGCCGTCACGAGTCCACTCGATGATACGGTCGCAACTGCCGGGTTCGAGGATTGCCAGGACGCAATGGCTGTCGGGATGCGAATCGTGCCGTCCGACATCGTCGCCGTTGCAATGAATTGAAGGGAAGTACCGACGTTAATCAGCAGCGCGGAGGTCGCCTCGACCACGAGCGAAGTGACAGTTGGACCAGGCGTCGGAGTCGGCGCTGGAGCCGTGGGAGTTGTCGCGACTGGTGTCGGACTGGACGGCGAGCCGCCGCCGCAAGCGCTTAGCAAGACGGCCAAGACAACGAACCAATGGCGCATGGCGGACTCCTCTTTCAGGACTTGAAGAGCCCATATGTATATCGGTACCCCCCCCCCCCAGGTCAATAGGCAAATTCTGTAATCCCACAACCGCACACGGCTCAATGAGATGCAGGCAAAGGCGTGATCGCGTTCGGCACGCTATTTCGTCCATGCCAACTCTCGGAGCCTTGACATTTGCCCTCCATGTAGGAGGTCTGACAATCATGCAGAAACGCATCATCATCGCGATCGCTGGCTCGGATGGGAAGGAGTTCACGGATGTCGCCATTCTGCCGAATACCAGGGCCATCGACGTGCTCAAGCAACTGGGCCTGAACGGATTCCAGTTGTCCCGCCCCGAGGGCGGGATGTTCGGGCACGGTGACAACCTGTTCGACGCCGTGTCGGATGGGCAGAAGATCTACGCGGCGAAGGACGACGTGGTGGCGGGCGCATGAAAGACTGGCTCGCGAAACTAGTGGGGAAAGGGCTGGGCCGACCGCGACTGGTCGGTCCAGCCCGACGCGTCATCGGCCCGAAGCCGACGAAGGTCATCGAGGTTCCAGCGCGGTTTGCTTGGGATGAGAAGCGCTGGCAACGCAAGGACAAGGCCGATCACGTCGAGTTTGCCGGCCGCTACCGCGTCTACGACTTCACCGCGCGCACCTGGCGCGAGTTCAATGGCTTCGTTCGGCAACAGGGCAACGACATCGCTGCGTATATCGCCGACCCGCCTCAGGAGATGAAACGACACGCTCACGGATCCTGTCTACAACTGGCGAACGCACCCTGGTTTCGGCTCCATTGGAATCGCCATCCCGCCACGGTCGACGATGCTCTCCTCTACATGGAGCGGATGCTCGATGAATCGTTCAACGGAACGAGAAAGGCCTGACGCATGCGACTCTTTCATCGGCAAGAGCAGCCCGCTTACGTGTTATTGCCGTTCGATCTCTTATCCAGGAATCGCGCCAAGACACCTACGGGCGCGACAAGGGTGGTCATCCCCACGGACCTGATGTTCGCCTCGTGGCGGCAGGTCTTCCCGGCCGAGCGCATGGTGGTGTTCGGTGGTCGACACACGCCGGCCGGTGTCAGGGTCACGAGTGTCGCAGATGTCACGGAGGCCAAACCCTCCGCAGTCCACGTTCGTGCTGACTCCGTGCGTATGACGAACAGTCTCATTGACTTCGAGCGAACAGGTGCCCACTTTGCGGTGTGGATGCACTCGCACCCAGGACAGGGCCCGGCATGCACCCATCCGTCCGACATCGACCTGAACCAGGAGCGCGATCTCCGACGCCACTACTCCGACCGTCTAGTCAACATCATCGTTGTTCGGGATGGCTACTTGCGCGTGTGGGGCCAAGCCATCAATGAAGGGACTGTTGTCGTGCGATGGCGAGGCACAGGAATCATCCAGCATCCAGGAGAACCTAATGTCTTTCGACTCGACCTTACCTAGTCCCGAGCCTACCGCATGTGTCAATCCGGTCCTTAGGCTAGAGGCACCTGGATTCCCACCCGCGCGCCACAGCGCCGAGGCCGACCTGTTCTGCCGACAAGCGGCGATGCCCGGGCACGATCAAGGGCGGCTTGAGGCCGCGCATGTGGTGATCGCTGGGGCAGGTGGTCTTGGCAGCTGGATTGGTGTGGGTCTGGCGCGAATGGGCGTCTCGCAGTTGACCTTTATCGACCACGATCGTTTCGACCGCACGAACGCACCACGTCAAATGATGTTCGGCGCGGACATTGGGGAATGGAAGGCCCATGCCTTGGCGCGCAATGTTGTTCCCCACATGACGAATCCGGGGGTCGTGACCGGTATCGCCTTGCCACTAATTGGGGGCTTCTCTATGACTGAGCATTGGCCAACTGTCCTAGTGGTGGCGGTCGACAACAACTCGACGCGACTGTTCGCCGAGATCTGGTGTCACGGACACAAGATTCCAGTGGTGTTTCCGATGCTCTCGCGCGACGGGATGCGGACGCAGGTTGTCAGCCAGTTTCCAGGCGGACCCTGCCTAAGTTGCATGCTGCCAAATGCCAAAGCCAAGGTTACGGCCCCGTGCGCGTCCGCCGCGGTCACCTCGTGCATGCTGGCCGCTTCTCACGCGGTCACTGCCGTGGCAGACACGATCATGGGCTCCGCAAGTACGCCCACGTGGAGGGAATCCAGCCTGGATGGCTCGACGGAAAGAGCCAGCCGACCCGCCCGACGAAGAGGTTGTTTCAATTGTGGAAGTCGTTCGGTAGCATGAACTTGCGGCAAGGTCAGGCCTCGCCCTTGCCACTTGGTCTATTATGTAGAGCGGTCGGCTAGACGCAGACAACAGGCAACCTCTGAAAACCCACCTAACCATGGAGGGTGCCTGAATGCCGAAGATTGTCAGTCTGCATAGTCTTGACCGCTATCTAGCTGCGGACCTCAACGGAAATCCGATTCCGATGAGGCGCCGGACCACTGGCGCACACTCTATTTATTGTGCGGTTGGCGAAGTCGACGCAGTTGGTCGCGGTCGCACCAGTCTCAGCGACTCGGTGGCGACTCATGAATCAATGATCGACTGGCGGCGAACCTACATCGCCGCGATTGCACCGAAGCTTTCCACTCAGAATGTCGCCCTACTCGAGGCGGTCTTTCTTCACGATCCTCCGTTGAGCTTGCGCGAAGTCGCAGTTAGGGAAGACAAGAAGCCCCAGGCGATCTCTCAACGGTTGCATGTCTTACGGCGCAGGCACCCGGAACTCGATTCGTGGTGGCTTGCAGAACACGACGCTTGGAAACGGATGAAGGCTGCAGGGCGGAAGTCGCACGACTCCGATCAAGACGAGCGCGCCGCCTAGCCCGATGGTAGACTCTTGCCGCAGTGACATAAGTGATTTATAATGAGGTAGATACATGAATTAACCACCCGCTGAATGAGTAACCCGGAACGACGAGGGTTCAATTCCAACGAAGAGAAAGAACCACCGAGACTAGTTCAACTAGAACTCTCTGAGCGACAACTCGATGCTGTCCTTGTCGTCCTTCATCGTGAGTTGGTAGAGTTTCAAGACAGGCTAGAGGTGATGAAGCGTAACCCGCAGACCGCCGACGATTACGACGGCACCGTTGAGCGCTTCCACCTACTGGAGTCTGTCCTGGCCGCAATCAGGGCCCAATTGAAGTCGAAAAGTTAGGGTTCCCGTCATCCTCGAACACATCGAGGGCTCGTGGCTGCATCCGCCGTGATAACAATAGCCTCACTCGCTTATACGACTCTCGCATCAGCGAAGCTTCCGTGAAATCGCACATCCCGGTCGTCGCAGTTCTGAAGAACTCACCATAAAGATTCGTCAGCATCGACTGCTGCTGCAAAGTGGCGTCGCGTCCAAGTTGGCGTATTGAAAAGATGTAACAGGACAGCAAGAACATTCTGTTCGGACGCGTCATTCGACTTTCGTTCACATAACTCTGGAATAGAGCTATGAACTGCCAACTCTGCTCCCGCGACCGTTGGGGTGGCCAGGTGCTGAGGTCGTGAAGCCAGCAGAGCGCTTCAACGGCTATATTCGGATCATCACACTCTTTCGCTTCGACTGCGAATTTTTTCAAGTCCGGCTGTTCTCCTTCGAGACACGAAGCTACCAACCGAACCACCGCCCATAGGTATTCATCGAGTTTAGAGCCATTGAATGGTTCCCCAAGGACCGACGCTTTAGGCATGGGCTTACCATTCTGCCGACGCCGAAAAGCGTAATTAGCAAATCGGCAGAACCTCGCTAGATAGGCGTCGCGTTGCAGACCATGTTTGTCAAGCCAAGGCACAATCATCGCTGCCCCGAAGTAACCACGGCGATACACCGATTCGCAGAAAGCACCCAAGTCGCCCCGGCGGAGTTTCAGAATTAGATCTGCCGTCGCTCGAATTCCGACACGATGCTCGAGTGCAGCCGTTATCTGCTTATTGAACTGCGCTAACAGCACGTGATCGGAATGTTGACGAACATATTCTGCCAACGTCGAATGGACGCCGGTCACTACCAAGACTGTGTGTTTTGGTAGATTGCCTAGATCCTTCTCTAGGTCTCTTGAAATGTAGCTCCTCAGCCCAACCAACTGTCCGTCGTCGAGGTGATTCTTGACTCTGCGCAAGGCGCGGCGAATCGTAGCGGGTAACTCGGACGGAAATGTCTCGGCGGCAATCTCCTCGATCAACGTCAACTCGAGCTCGATTGGCACATCGTCCAACAAGCAAATCAGAAAGGTCGCTACGTCTCTTTCAATTCCCTGAAAGATCTCGTTGAACCACGAAAACTCGTGGACCAGTTCAGGCGACTCCTCTTCCAGACTCGGTGACTGCCACCGCGCAAGTGCCAAACGTGGATTCTTCCATCCTTTCATTGCCGCTAATGGAAAGTCCGGATTGCCAGCAGCATTGAACTCCACGATCTTGCCTATAGCACCGGCACGAAGTTCAGTGAAATGAATGTTGAATTTTCGTGTTCCACTCTCCCGAGTGTATGGATGAAGTGGAATCTTCGACTCGACAATAAACTTACAACGACGATCAGAAGTCGCCAGCGCAGAGTCGATGAGCCGTCGGACCGCGACTGTCGCTTCCGATCCGTACGACGTAATCCACGCGATGCCCTCCACCTCAAATAGCTGCGCCGTTAACTTGTCTTCATCGGTGTCGGGCTTGGAGTCCAGGTCAAACGCGAACACAAACCTGCGTGTTAGTTCGGTTATCGACGTCACACCTTCGATACTGATTGCCGCAAGGCGAATCCGAGTAGAAGACTGTTGGGCAACCGTGTAAATCAATTCCTTGATAAAGGCAGACTTCCCGACCCCAAACGGTGCGCAGATTTCGACGACGCCAAAGTTCGCGAGGGCTTCCTGGGCGCGTTGCATCGATTCTGGCCTGAGGTTGCTAACGTGACCGATGGGTAGGCGAAGCCGATGCGCAGTGTCAGCCTGGGTGCGCACGTACTCGATGGCCTGATCCAACGCAGCAAACACGTGTACTCGAGGATTGACGAGGTTCTCGAGAAACACCTCGGCCCCATTTCTATAGAACCGTCGATCTGCTGCTCTAATTTGGCCAAGTCGACCGTCCAGCGCTCGAGGAAAGAACACAGGATGGCCATTCTTCATCACTGGCTCTTCGCGACAGTCGCCGCCGCCAGCGATGGCGATGTGCCGTAACGAACTCTTCAACAGTTGTTCGTCTACTAACGCAGTGATCTCCTTGCTGTTCAAAGCGGGCAGGAACAGGAACGGCCTAATCGCTTGCTCCGGCAAGATATGCGCTAGTGAAAGGTGCTCCTTCACCAAGTCAGCGTTCGTGCGGCATTGATCCAGGGAGTCGCTTAACGAATCCTGAGCGCGGCTGAGGCTCCGGTAGTGCTTGATCTCACACACCGCGACTCGGCTTGAGAACGCGAGGATTAGGTCGACATTCGTAGCCTTGGTCCGACCGTTGCCCGGTATGTCGACCTCAACAAAGAAGGCGCATTGGCCCCACGTCGGTTCGCGGGCCGTCGCCCAACTGACTATGTCAACGAACAGAGAATTATGTTGTGGAGACCCGAACCAGTCGCGCGCCTTCAACAACGAGTCGGAACCGATAACGATTTTCATAGTTCTCGGGATGCTGCAGACGGAAGCTTACGCGGGCTATACATTAGTCAGGATACGCCTCATTATCAATCCGTCGGAACTGAGAAACCAGCGCGCGGATGGGCGACTCGTTGCCCTCCTGGACGATGTCCTTGTGCTGACGCGACTGCGAGAGTCAGCTCCTCGAGATGACGCCGTAGTGAGCCTCGCGCTCAAGCTGTGGAACTGGGCGCAAATAGGCACTGCAGGAAAGGCGCATTGGGCATTCCGCGCCGGGCCTGATCTCAAACCAGCCGCGCGACAGACATCGGCCGTCGTTGAGGGATATGGCTGGCGACGGCGAGACGAATCTCTCGTAGAGCAATCCGTTGTGCATGCCGCAGGCCATCGCGCGCTCGGCCGGCTCCAGGGCAAGATAGCAACCGCGATAGAACAACTCCGTCAGTTGGAAAATGTGAGCGGAGGTTTCGTTGAGCCAATGGACGGCGTCCGGAACGAAGACCTCTCGGATCGCTCGGTGCCGATACGAGATCGCGACACCCGCCCGGTCTCTATAGCACGAGCCGATTTCGCCATGCGTTGTTAGCGTTCGCACCTGACGCAGTAGCGGGAACCACGAACCGTGTGCTTGGGCTAACGCCATCGTCAATTCTGGGAATGCTGCCGCCAAAGGATGATCTGCGCGGGGTGTGCCGTACACACCTCTTCCGGCGAGTTCAAAAAATCTCTTGGTTGAACCCTGGGGCAAGTTGCGGACGTTCTCAAAGACGGACGTGGCAGCCCGCCGAAGGCCATCCAGAATGCCGTATTGCTCGGCGACGAGCGTTTCGAACAGCGCGGCGAACGACCGGGTTCCGAGAGCCGGGCTATACCCCTGTGTATCGAGTTCTACTTCGTCACGGTCGATGCGCGCCGCAAGGTCTGTCGCGATCGCAGCGAGCAACTCATACTTATCCCGGTGGCTTAGGACTGCCGATGTTCCTGTTCTCAACTCCTGATCGAGTCTGAACGGGGGTCCCATAAACTCCCTAAACTTCCGGGCGTAGCTCCACGTTTCCGGGGCGAAGGAACGCAAGAATGGTGAGGCGGACACGACTATGCTTCCTTTATCGAGTTGAACAGAGACGGCTTGGTCGTTGACGTCTCATCCCTCAAAGCTCCTGAGCGATACCCTGCCGAATGCGGTGTGCTGAGGAATAGCATCGTTGGCGGCCGCGAGGAACTGCTCGACTCTGCGAATGACTTCCTCAACGATGGAGCAATAGTCGCATCCGGCGTCCAATTCAAGCCACTTCGCCAACCCGCGCCTAAAGAGGAGGCTGTCCGGGAGCGGGCCATAGACAATCTTGAGGGGCTTGCGCTGAACAACAGTGCAAAGCCCAAGGTGCGTTAACAGTTCAGTTCGCGGCCTTCGTGAGGACTCGTGCTTGTACGAATTCGCAAGTAGCCGCAGCATTTCGATCGTTGGCCACTGCGCCAGTTCGGTAAGGGCGAACTCGGCGATAAACTCCTGGCGGCGTTTGCCAAATGCTCGTTGCTGCGCTCCTATCAGTGCCTTGTGACTCTTGCTGTGAAGTTCGCAGCCCCCTGCCCTGTGACCTGCGGCGAGCCATATCAACTCGCGCTCGACTCCGTGCCACACGGCAGCCAAGAGGAGCAACGCCAGCTCGTTGAGAAATGGCAGATCTGTCTCAGACCATTGCGCGAGTTCCGCTTCCAGGTCGCTCGAATCACTATTGAGCCGACGTTCTTGCTCAATACGAATCGTTTGGAGCATCGCTTTCGCGACGTTCAAGTCCACGTAAGATTATCGCGCTTTGTTGGCCGAACTGGGTTCATGTGAGACGACCGAAACGAGTGACATTTCGAGTGTCATTCAAGAATATTTGCCGGCATCAGGCGGCAGAGCATGGCAGTACGCAGAAGAGCAGCCGCGCCGCTAACTAGCAGAAACAGCAGTGCTTGGCAGAAGGCGGCAGAGCACGGCAGAAATCGGAAGAGCCCGAACCTCGTCTCCCTGCTTCGCACCCATCTGCCAATAGCTTCCATCCTCTGCCACCTTCTTCCGTCTTCTGCCATCCTCTGCCGCTAGTTCCACTCCGACGGAGTGCACGTTGGCTGAGTGGCCTCGCCTCTCAGCCAGAACCTTGTCACTTAGCGGGCGACAGTCTGGTCCATGGCAGACGAAGAGGGACCTGCCTCGGCCCATCCCTTGGCCGAATGGTCACCCAGCCCCGCAAGGTCGCCTGACTTGATGGACTCATCGGGGCACACTACGAACCCTCAGGAACACATTTGCTGTTCATGACTGCCTTCTGCGCGGCGCGAGTGAAGACGAAGAACTCAAGGGCCTCGGCGACCGATACTGCTTGTGACTGGCCGTTCGCCGGAGCAGCGATCTGCCACGCCTTGCCGAGGTGGACGCTGAAAATGCCGAGCACCTCAGTCACATCGCCCTGTTTGAATGGCTTGCCGTCCTGGCTGTCACTGCGCGTCACAAGACGAAGATTCCGATAGAGGACTTGGTTCCCCGACATCACGCCGCTCTTCAAATTATCCGGCACCCAGATCGCGGGACTCCCGCCGTAGTACTCGACCATGCGCACGTGCGCGCCCACCCACGACGCCAAGTCCTGGCTCCGCGTGGCCTCCGCATAGATCAGACCGCTCGCCCCGAGCACACCGACGAAGAGCTCGACGAGGACGAGTTCGCCCGTCGTCGCGTCGACCAGCGCCGGCCGCTTGCCAGAGAAATCGACAAAGAGTTTCTCGTCGGCGCGATGCACCTGGCGCATCGACGGCTTGAGCACTCGCGCCCAGCGGCGATGGCGCTCGCAAAACTGGCCGTAGGCGTAGCCCGTCGGGTGCGCGCCGCGATACTCCGTCCACAGCAGCTGCAGGGTGACCCCGGGCCGTTTGAGTTCTTGGTGCAGGTGCGGCCACGCCGGGACGGTGCGGTCGAGACGGGCCGGGTCGGCCGGGCGCGCAAACAGCCGCGCCTCCAGGGCCGCGTCGTCCAGATCGGCGGGCAGCGGCCACGTCACGCCCGCCGGCGGTCGCGCGGGCCAGATACGCCGACACCGTGCCAGGCCCACGGCACACGCCTGGGCAATCGCCCGGTGGGTCAGGCCGGCCTCGTATTTCAGACGGAGTAATTCGCGGAGTCGTCTCATCAGTAGCCGTGGGGCTGCCATCCAGGGGGTCCCTCCTTGCGGGAAACCCCTCAGGATCGCGCACAACGCCCGATGAGTGTTCAGATCACCCGGATTCGCCGTTCACGATCACCGGAATCCGTGTTCACCATGACCGGAATGGGTGTTCACGATGGCCGGAATCGCTGTTCAGCATCAGCGGAATCGGGGTTCACGTTGAAACGGAATGAGTGTTCACGATGGACCGGAATACGCAAACTGGGACAGCTCGCAAGAATTCGGATTCCTGTTCGCAGCGCCCTGCCACTGTCCGACGATCAACTGTTCAACGAGATCGATGGCGTCGCCATCAAGTATTTGGACCTGGGCGCTGTCAGGACGGCCCTGGATGCCGCGCTGACGCAAGTCGAGCCGCCATCCGCCCGCGACGAGATTGAAGTGGCCGTGGATCACCTCTGTGCGGTGCTCAACGTTGCTTACTTAAATGCTGGCGTTGCGTTCGGCGTGACGCTTGCAGACCTGAAAGCGCTCTAGGCAACTGCCACCGTGTTGTGCCTCGATACCACGGCTGCAAAAGACTGTCCGGATTGTGAGGCTCTGGCAGCGTACGTCGATCGCGGGCTCGGAAGGCGGGACCGAACGAAGCTGGAGGAGCACATTGCGTCCTGCACGCAGTGCCTAGGGTTGATCGCGGGCGTGATCCGCACCCTCGCGGCGTTGAGAGCGGAACAATGTCCAAACTGACGCTCAGCGATCTCGACTCGTGAACGGGGCTGAAGGGCTTGCCCGTACGCAGCGAAGCCGCGGACGGCAGCCGCGGCTTCATCGTGGCAGTGACCCGTTCTTCTGTTAATCGATCATGCTCACGTACCGTTGAAATTTTCCGGATGTATCTACCGTATCGAGCCGCACTCGAGCTCTGACATCACACGAAGACCGGGCGACGATCCAGCCCTCAATCGCCCGCGCATCGAGCGTAACGCCGTCCCGCCCCTGCACTACAACGTCCAATTGACCGATATGCGTTTGAACCATTTGGAACTCAGTAATCTCGAAGTTCGCAAACAGCGAATGGAATCTGGCCGCCGGCAACAGTCGTCCATCGCGCCCACGGAACGGCCGCAATAATCGGCCTCCAATCGCCACGATGTGCTGCCCCCGGTTGCACTGAGGCGACGCTTCGCCAATGGACACTGTGTCACCGGTGGCATACCTGACTATCGGCAAGACGCTGTTTCGTAGTGACGTCAAGATCAGACCGCCAAACTCGCCTATGGCGACCGGTCGCTCATCCCCGTCCAAGACCTCGATTGCGACATCCCTGTCTATGGCCAAGCCGCCTCCGCAGCTGCAATCTGACGCGATGAGTCCGGTCTCCGTCAGTCCGAACGCTTCGATTACGTGGACACCCAGCGCCTGCTCGTAAGACGTTTTTGCGACAGCGGAGATGTCGGCGCCGCTGACCAAGATAGGACAGGGCACAGACAGCTCGCCGGTTAAGGACAGGGTCGCCAGCCTTTGAGTGAGACTCGGTTTAGCCGTTATTAGATCCGGCTCCAGTTCCGCTAACGTGCGGGACAGGTCGGTTGCGGCTGCTAGTTCGTCACTAAAATAGTACTGGCACACCATCCCACCCCACGGGTTGGGCCAAATCACGGTCTCGCAGTCCGGATTGTCGGTGAGAGCCAGAATAGTGGCGCTGGGCTTCAGGTGCGGAGCGCGGTGTCTCGCAGCGCGCAAAGGCGCCAGAAACAGCTGGTCAAACTGAAATAGGCCAGTCTGTGGAATGGGCAAAGGAGGTCCCGTGGTACCCGTCGTGTACTTGAGCCACAGTTCATCCGCAAGAGCCAGCCTGTTTAGCCAGAGCGCCTGATGATCACGCAGGCCTTCCTTCGTTGTTCTCGGTGTTGCCGCGAAAGAGGACAGGGCAGGTACGTCGTAAAGGGCCCGCTCGTTGAGCGTTGCAATCAAATCGCTCAACCGCACCGGGTCGGATTGAATTGTGCGAGCCTCGCTGTAAGACAACAGCGCTTCCCGTAGCGGCAAACACTCGATCGCGGGAGTGATGTCTACGGGAATCGCCAGATCGCTCTCAGTCACTGGATACTCGGACAAGCCACATTGCTTCACGCAGACGCACTCTCACGAGTGCACCTGCCTAGACCGACACCGAAGACCGGCCCAACCGCACTCCCAGCTTGAGGTCTCCAACCTTCAAAGAGGACATCTTCGTTGCTCCGGCAGACGCCTGAACATTGGACAGCACCTTGTTCAGTCCAAGCGAATTCAGCACTTTCTCAACGTCAGCTTCGCTGACTCCTGTCTTCCGCGATACCCCAACGACCAACTCTTTGCTAACCTTGGACATCACACCCTCCGGTTGAAGAACTCACGCGCTTAAGCGATGCGACACTATACCCTCCCGTAGCCTGGACGCTCGCGCTGTCAGTAAGTACGGCAGAACGTGCACTGGACATACTGACTCGCAGCTGTTGTCCTGCCGAACACCAGCCAGTTAAATAAGCGGTTGGGGCACTTTGGATTGGGCAAGAATGGCTGCAATCGAAGCGGTATCAGATACGATTCGTTCCAGCTGCGACGGATAAATCGCCTGCGGGCCGTCAGTGAGCGCCTGATTCGGCTGCACATGCATCTCTATCAACAAACCATGCGCGCCCGCAGCTATCGCCGCTAGGGACATCGAAGGCACCGCGTCCCGAACGCCGGTAGCGTGACTCGGATCCACGATGATTGGAAGGTGACTCAGCCTCTTCACGGCCGGCACGATGCTGAGGTCGAGTGTCGTACGCGAATGATCCGCGAATGTTCGCACGCCGCGTTCACAGAGGATCACCCGCGGATTGCCGCCAGCCAAGACATACTCGGCGGCTAACAAGAACTCTTGCAATGTTGCGCAGAGCCCGCGCTTTAGAAGAATTGGGCGAACCGATCTACCTGCACGGCGCAGGAGCGAGAAATTCTGCATGTTTCGTGCGCCGATTTGCACGCAGTCAGCATATTCCTCGACGAGGTCGAATGTGTCGGTATCAACCGCCTCGGTCACGATCCCGAGGCCCGTTTCCTCCCGCACCTCGGCGAGAAGCTTGAGACCTCTCTCGCCGAGGCCCTGGAAGGAATAGGGTGACGTGCGCGGTTTGTACGCTCCGGCTCGAAGCAGATGTGCCCCGGATTTCCGGACTGCTTCAGCACATGCCAATATCTGCTCCGGTGTCTCCACAGAGCAGGGGCCGGCGCACACCACGGGTCTCAGCCCACCCACCGTTACCCCATATACATCGACCACTGAGTCCGCTTGATGGGCGCGCCGACTTGCGAGCGCAAATTCCTCAGGGTTCATGATCGGCATGAGGTCAAGGGACCACAGCTCACGAAGTGGTCATAGGGTGCGCTTAAACGCGAAGACGACAATGGCGAAGGCCACGGCAGCGAATAGGAGCAACGCCCCCAGGTCGGCCTGTACTTGCCACAGGTTTGCGCTCCTGAGCATGACAGCGCGCAAAGCGTGCACCGAATAGTAGAAGGGGTTTACATACGACAGCACCCGCATCCATTCTGGGAACGCGTCGGTTGGATAGAGCGCTCCGCTAGGAAAGTACAGCGCGGTGTTCGCCACGGCAAACATAGCCCTCGGCCAGAACAGGTCTTGCGCGCGCACGATCATCACGAACGTCAATCCGACCAGAGCACAAGCCGTCGCCGCGACAACGATGCTCAGTCTCAGGAACTGGCCGAGCGCCATTATGCTGGGCAGATCAGCCAGCACGCTGCCGATGACCAAGAGACAGATACCGGCTAACGCCGCTTTGATCACACCCGCGATGCCAAAGCCGCCGACTAACTGGACGGTCGTGATTGGAGTTACGAGATACCCCTCGTGGACGCCCCTGACCTTGTCGTCCACGAAAGTAATGCCGCCCCCTACCGTCGACATCATGAAAACCGCTAAAGACACAACCCCTGCGAGCAAGTACTGGATATACGGAACTTGACCGAACACCTCCGTCACATTCAGGTTTGTCGTCTGTGCCAGCAACTCGGGAGCGATCGCGAGATCGTAGCGGCGCAGGGCAGACGTGACACGGTCGACCATCGCGTCTGCGAGAAACTTGTCCGCGCTATCGACTTCGATTCTGACCGCTTCGGCCCGAAGATCGCGCGGTATCGCCAGGACCCCATGCACCTCACCGGCCAAGAGGGCTTGCCGTGCTGCATCTATCGACTGAAATCGGATCCCCCGAAGCGCCTCAGCGTCGGATCTGCCCTCGGCCGAATCGGGCACGAGAAGTTGTATGACTGGATCATCGCCAACCACCGCAACCCGCAACTCAGGGATATCACCGCCAACCGCGTAACCAAGAACCAGCAACTGGATTGCTGGCAGAAGGAGAGCCATGACGATCAGTGTGGGACGACGGGCAAGGCGCCACAGTTCCCGCTCGACAATCGCAAGGGTCTTCCACATTACTGCGTTAGAAGCGCTCTCCGATCAGGCTTTCGCTCCGAGGTTCGACGTATAGTGGGCAAATACATCATTCAGAGTGATAGGACGCATTGAGCATGACGCGATTCGAGCCTGTTGATCCTCGACGTGGCAGGACAGAGCCTGCAGCGTCCGGAAGCCATTCGTGCTCTCAATCGTAACGCCGCTCGGCGCCTGGGCTATGCTCACGAGTCCGGGCAATGTTGACAGTGCCGCCGCCCAATCTCGTTGTTGACCCGGCTCCTCAAACACGAGGTCGATCACATCGTTTTTCCTCAACGCCTGTTTCATCCGCCCCGGCGAGTCGAGCGCAACGATTCGCCCAGTATTGAGGATTGCAACTCGATCGCACAGGCTCTCGGCTTCTTCCATATAGTGAGTTGCCAGAACTAACGCCATGCCTCGATCCCTAACAAGGGTCTTAATAACGGACCAGATGTTGGTCCTCGACACCGGGTCAAGACTGGAGGTTGGTTCGTCCAGGATCAACACGGCTGGTTCATGCACCAAGGCCCTTGCAATCTCGACCCGCCTTCTCAGCCCGCCCGATAGATTCTTCACTGGAGTTGAGCGATGTTCTAGAACGCCGACCGCCTCCATCGCCTCCGGAATCCGTTGCCGTCGCTTCGCGGCCGGAACCTCGTACAGCTTTGCGAACAGACGAAGGTTTTCCTCGACGCTCATGTGAGGATCGCTGGTATGCGCCTGCGGCACTACGCCAAGCAGTCGTCTTACGGCGTTCGGGGCATCAGTGACGCTATGCGGGCCGACGAATGCCGTGCCGGCGCAGGGCCGCACCAGCGTCGACAGAATCCGGATCAACGTAGACTTCCCGGCCCCATTCGGACCCACGAGTCCGAACACTTCGCCTGGCGCCACATCAAACGTGATGTCGCGCAGGGCATCCCGCTTCCCGAACCTCTTCGCGATGTGTGAGACCCTGATTGCAGACACAGACGCCGATAGCATCATTAAGCGAGAGTCACAGCTGGCCAGGTGCGGTCACGAACGACATAGAATGACGTACTTCCTGTCAGGTCGACTGTCGTAGGGTTGACGCTATACACTTCAATGGCCGGCTGCACTCACGAGCCGGCGGTGTTGCGCGACTCGACTATGCTGATTGCAATTGTCGGAAGTGATGGTGCCGGCAAATCGACTGCGGCCGCCGCACTCACTGCGGAGCTGCGTCAGCGCGGCACACACGCCACGGTATTGGACCGCTGGGATATCCTCAACAACCCGGGCCATTATCCGACTGCCACGTTCTTGAGGGCCCAGAGCGGAGAAATTCGCGAAGGCTTGATCGAGATGCGGCAGGTGCCGCGTTTCCTGTTCTTGATGTGGACCATCTCCTTGGCCGTGACTCGTGCAGAGTCACACAGGTCGCACGTGTTCGTTATGGACGGCTATTGGATGAAGCATGCTGCCAGCGAGATTGCCTATGGCCTCGACGCCACATGGACCGAGAATGTCGTGGCTGGACTGCGTCGGCCGGATCGGGTGTTCTATCTGAGGCTAGATCCTGATCTAGCTTGGTCTCGCAAGCAGCGAGGCCAAGTCGTTCCCTATGAATGCGGAATGGACGCGACTTGTAGCTACGGTAGCTTCTTGAGCCATCAACGCAAGATAACAGCTCAACTGGATCTATGGTCGGCAAGGGACAACTGGACGACGCTGGACGCCGCCAGAACCTCACCCGAAGTGACCGCCGATCTTCTGGACCGACTGTAAGACGTCAGGCGGCACGGTGACGCCCTCTTGCCACCATTCTGCTAGCATTCTTGCGAATTCTGCCGGTCTGACCAGCGACGCATAACGCTTTCCAGGCAATGTCACCATGCGGTCGCGAGGGTCACGCCTCGCCTTCAGAAAGATCTCGTTTCCAGTTCTCGTTGCTGCATCGTCGGACTCAGCGAGAGCCAGCCATAGCGGCGCGGTGGAGAACGCAGGACTAGGCCGGTAGCGAACATAGCTCTCGATGGTCCTCATGAACGCATCGGCACCGCGCTTTTGTTCGAACATCGCCGCAACTCCGCTTCTGAATTCATCGGGCACGAACGCCTGGCAGATCTCCGCCATTCCGCGCCATCCGTTCTTTTCGCTCGCCACCCTCTTCAAGAACCGGAGAATTACCTGGTCCTGAGGCCTTTGAGCCAACGGGGCACTGATGAACATCACGCGATGGGGAGCAAACGCTCTGTCCTGAAGTGCCTCACACGCGACCAGCGCGGCAGAGCAAAATGCGATCAACCCGAACGGAGAACTCCCGCAAGTGGATGCGACGGCCCGCAAGTCCGCGGCATGGTCCGTCACTTCCATGGCAGCAGGGTTGACAGGATAGGCGGAACTGCCCAACCCGCGTCCCTCCCAAAGCAGAAGGCAAAACTGGCCGTCGAGTTCTGCGGCGACAGGCATCCAAGCATCAGGGTGGATACCGATCGGGTTAGCAACGACGAGAGGACTACCGACGCCGATTCGGCAGCACTTCAGTAAGGTGCCGTCCCTCGAGCTCTTGTCAAAACGTTCAACGCGTGGCACTGGCATGGCGACTCACTTCGCTGGGAAACGGCCGGAGGCCCTATTCAGTGACCGCCGATTCGGAGGGGACGCCGATTCGGCTGACATCGCTCGAAATTGAGAACTCGCGGGATTGCCCCAAGGGTGTCCAGCGGGCTGCCACGGCGTTCATACGTAACAGCATCCCAGTGCAATAGGTGTGGTAGTCGAGCTCCTTCTTGCCGGCCACATACGGATACTGCTCGGACTTGTAAGACACCTCGTAAACAGCGCACCTTCCAGCCTCCGGCACGCCCAAAGCCTCCGCAATGAGTGCGACATAGGCTGGAGGCACTTCGACCTGCGCCCGGTCATTCTTTGCGAGAGGGCGGCAATTGAATCCCTGAAGCAGGCCGCCCCGTTCGACGATTCGTGTGTTCCGGTACGCGTACGGCCGATTCAATAGGTCAAGAGCAAAAAGTGCGCGCAGTCGAGGATCAGACCACTGCTCTAGAGTCTGCACGAACTCATGAAGCAATTGGTCGAACTCTCGAATCAACGCGCCACAGGTGAGATGGAAGACCGACCCCAGCATGGCGAAACTGTAGGCGCCGTCACCCGATGTCGCAGTGCCGACGTGCGCCGTGTAGGGATGATCCGGCCGGGCAAGGCAGAAGTCGTCAAACCGAGCGAACAGTTGCCCCAACGAGAGTTGCTGCCGCTGGTCGAGCCACTTCGCCGAATGCGCCAGCCCGCGACAGCTGAGCAAGGCCGTCACATGGCACATGTACCGCAGGCCATCGAGGTACTCACCGGCAGACACCGACGCGGTGGACACGACGAGACTCGCCTCGCTGTTCGGATCCTGGTCCGGCACGGTGACCAAGCCGAAGCGCTCACGATGGTCGTCCATCTCAACATTGTTGATGAGCATCAGCGGATGGGCATTGAAAGTACTCGCGCCCTGGCGGAACAAGTCTTCGATTCCGGCGCGGAAGGAGGAAAGGGTTTCGCCTGGCAACGGCCAGATCAGCTCGACATAGGAGCTCTGCCCACGTTCATTGACGGCGTTCTGCAGCTGAATGTACCCCGCGGAAGAAATATTGCTGCGATCGACGTTCTTGAGCACCTCCGGATTGGTCGACTGAATGGCAATCGGTAGTGTGCTCAAGAGACCGGAATCCGCCAGGACCTTGACCAACTCCGCGTTCTTGTCTGGAGTATTCTTCGACGCGCTGAACGAGACGGTCATCGGAAACCCGTACTTCGACTTACAAGCGACGATATGGGCGGCAATGTCCTGATCACGCTTCAACATGCCAAAGTTGGCGTCGGCGATGAGGATCATGTGTGTTTTCTGCTGGCTCAGCCACTCAAGTTCCTGAAACACGCGGTCTTCGGACTGCTTCCGTACCTTGCTGTTAGTCGAAGCACCCCAGTAACAATAAGTGCACTTAAAGGGGCAACCACGATTCGTCTCGATGACGCCATAGACGAACCGCTGGCCGGTGAAGCAGCCCGCAAGGTAAGGAGACGGATAGCTGTCTAGGTCCGCGATTCGATCCTGCTTGGGTGTGTCGATGAGAGTCCCATCCCGGTAGAAACTCAGTCCATTGACCCGACCAAGGTCTGGTTCTTCATTCAGGAGTTCGGCAAGGTAGTTCGAGAACGTAATCTCGCCCTCCCCATTGCACACGGCGGTTCTCTCGCAATCCTTTGGCAGATACGAGGCGGCCTTGTTCATTACTTGCGGACCACCCAGCAAAATCCTTGCGTGCGGCCGTTGCTCCAACACCGCCGGAAGAATCCGTCGCACCAATCCGGTGTTCCAGACGTAGCAAGAGAAAGCATAGACGTCGGCCTCGACGTCGATGACGCGATCAATGGCAGCGGCGCCGGTGCTGGTGCTGTACTTCGAGAACCGGTAGCTGTCTCGCAATTCCGGCCGGGCGCACGCACCAGCCTCCAGCAAGCCGCTTACGAGGGGCACCATCCTATCCCACACGGAGAACTCGAACAGAGCGACGTGTCTCTTCTGTGCAGTCATGCGTCACCTTATAGTCGCGGAGTTGAAATAGACGGCAGCGGTCTGGCCACTGCGGCGAATCAGCTGGAGCGGACTACCTCCGCGCCACTGTGCGCGGCGGGTCGATACTGCGTGTACATCGGCTCATCACGGGACCGGTCGCGGGAGAAGTTGATGTCCAGCCACTGATCGAGAGGCGTTTGAATGTCAGCATCGAGGTCCTGGTATCGCACCTGCTGGCGTGCAACACTCGGCAGGGATGCCAACAGCGGCACGGTGATTTCCCCGCTCGCGCACAGCCCCTCTCGATACTCCTCTTCGAGTAAGTCGATCAGGCGCCACACATTTGCTCGAATCTCCTCGAGATCGAACGGCGACGCTACGCGGTTCCGTGAGGCGAGTGCTGGCCGTTCCTTGACACGGCTCTTGAACCGGGCCGAAGCCGTCTTGATCGCAGTCAGACCGTGGCGTTCCAGATATAAGGCACTGTGAGGAGTGTCGACCCCGCCGAGGAATGGCCGATCCAACAGACCCATGATCTGTGTCGATGTCTCGACGAGTCGAGCCATGAGCTGTCGTTGCTCCCCAATCGGCCATCGCTCGGGTCCCTCCCAGTACCAGCCATTAGGAGCGTCGAGGTTCTTGAACCGCTCCAGGCGCCTCAGCGAGTACTGTTCCGGCTTCTGTGTGATGATCGCGTTCCCTTCGAGGTAGAAGGTGGCGGGCATCGCGAGCATCGCCAGTTCGTCCGCGTGCTGTTCGAGGAAATCGATCGTCTGATTGGCCTCGTCAATGGTCTCGGTTGGGAAGCCGATGAATGTCATCGGATATACACCGATTCCCGCCGACCGCAGGCGCGCTAGCGTTGTACCGTAGCGCTCGGTCGTCGTCCCCTTATCCATCAGCTTAAGCAGGCGATTCGAGCCTGTCTCCAGGCCAACAGAGATGGCAAGGCATCCGCCCTTCTTGAGCACCGCCACCTCCTCGTCGGTATACATCCGGTCAAGTCGCACTTCGGCTCCCCATAGGACGTCCAGCCCTGCGGCCGCGATGCCTCTCGAGACCTGGACCAGCCAAGCGGGTCGAATGGCATCGACCGACCAGTAGATGTGGCGGCCGATCTTGCGCAGGACCTTTAGGTCTTCGATCACGCGGTCCGGGGTTCGTTCGCGAGAAGGAGCAGTCGGGCGATCGGTGGCCAGGCCAATCTCGCAGAATGTGCATCGGTCCCAGTAGCATCCCCGCGTCGGTGAGTAAGTGAGGACCGGTTCCGGCGACAGATAGAGATCCCATCTCACGTCTGAATAGTCAGGCACCGACAAGGCGTTCAGGTCGTGATATCTGAATGACGGTGGCGCATAGACGATCGGTCGATGAGGATCGACTACTAGCACGTTCGGCATTGTGGTCGTCGCGCCCTTTCCTGCCTGCGGGAGCGCGCGGCTCACAGTGCCGCCTCGCTCCCAAAGCGCCAGCAGTTCGCAAAGCGGTTCTTCGCCCTCACCAACCACCACGGCGTCGAACAGCTTGAAAAACTCGTAGAGGCCGTCGTGACGACCGTGCAGTTGCGCATACTTCTGTAGTTGCAGGGCAGTGCCACCGACAACCAACTTGGTCGCGGGAAACCGAGCACGCAATGCTCGAGCAAGAGCAACCGCGTGCCAGAGCTGGAATCGGAAAGGTATCGAGATCCCGACCACATCCGGCGGCACCTTTGACATACCGGGAAGCACTCGCTCGTCCAGGAAGGATGAGAAGAAACCCAACTGGGCATCCGAGGTGGCGCAAACGATGTCCGCGGCGCTGGTCGGATTAAGAAACGGCCCCATGCCGTAGCGGCTGAACTTGTCGAAAACTCCGGGGAACGAGATTCGCGACATTGCCCTTTCCCATTGCTTCAGGGCCGTCATCGCGTCGAAATACTCGTCGACGTCGTAGAATCGATCACCGGATTGCAGGATGGAGACCGCCTCAGCCAGAACGCTAGCGGTCGGCATCGCAATCGGTTGCAGAAGCCTGGTATAAGCAAACTGCTCCATGGGCTCCAATCGGGACTTGTTCTCCAGTTCAGCCAAGCGGCCCTCGATCACCCCCTGCGCTCTCGTCAGCGATCCCGCTTCGAACATGTAGTGCAACCACTCGATGTTCAGGTCGCGCACGGTCACCTCGTGATCCGTCCGATCGTTGAGATAGCCCTTCAGCATATACAGGCTGCCCCACGGGCACGTGGGGTCGGCGGTAGGCGCGTACATCAGCTGCACTCGCACGGGTCACCTCTGAATTGTTGTCGGGGCGTGGACTCGATTGCGATAAGACGAGCCGCCGGAGAGGACTAGTCTGATTCGAGGCTGACGTCTCGGATCTCGTAATAGATGCGGTCGCGGAACCCTGAGGTCTTGCGCACAACCGAGACGCTGTTCTGCATCATCTTGTGGGGTTCGCGAAGGCTCAATAGCTCGAAATCCGAGAATCCAGTCGTCGCTTGCTTGATCTTTAGATCTTTAACGATGCTGCCGATGGTGAGGTTGGTGAGTGTGTAGTGAAGAAGAAGGGTGCCGCCGTTCGCGTCAAGCAACGGCCAGTACTCATCGAGAAAGTCCCGATATTCACGGTGTCCACCGCAATCGAACCACATGAAGTCCAATCCGCCGGCGGCCGAGGCGATGGCGGCCCCTTGACCGCGGAATGACCCCTTGACGACGTTCAGGTACTGGGCGCCGGGCAGAGACTCGACGCGGTCCTTCAGCTTTCGTGCCGTGGCGTGCGGACTCGACAGGTCGTCGATGGCGGTCAGGCTGGGGCGATAGGGCGCCTCATAGAATGCCGGATCAGCCAGTGGCGGCGCGGCGACCAGCCATCGCACCTTGGTCGCCTTGTCAACGGAATTCAATGCATCGGTCACCGCCGTGCCAGACAAAGCGTCCGGAGACAACAGGCGGTTCTTGTCCGGCACCAAGTTAAGTTCGCGCTCAATCTCGCTGACGTTGTCATCCAGGGCCTTCAGGATGAAGGGAGTCGAATAGCCGATACCTACCTCGAGGACGGACCGGGGGCGAAGCATGCGGACGAGACTGTACAGGAAGGGTCCCATGCCCTCGGTGCCCATCCGTGGTGACGCGAGATCGGCAATGCTGCTCAGGAAACTCTCGTTGAACACTAGAAGCCCCTTCCTGGAGCGGACAAGGCTCGCACCAACGCCGCAACATCTCGGCGCACCACTTTCCCTGAACTGTTCTGTGGCAGCGGATCGTGAGTCAGGATTATCGGCGAAGGCGTCTTCGCTGGTCCCAATCGCTGGCGGCACCAGTCAGCCAGGTCGCCGGCAGTCACTGGCGCGCCGGCGGCGGTATGGACCAGAGCGGATAGTCCCTCGTCCACGCCGGCGGTATCGGTACCGATGGCGCAGGCGCCGAGCACCTGCGGATGGCTGGCCAGCGTCTGATCAACTTCGTCCAGGTGGATGTTGAATCCCCCCCTGATAACTACGTCTTTCAGACGTCCCACAATCGTGTAGTTGCCCTCAGCATCGCGGGCCGCGACATCACCAGTCCGGAGCCATCCATCGACAAACCGCTCGTGCGTCGCGGCCTCGTTGCGCCAATAGCCGTCTGACAGTACTGGGCCATTCACTTCGAGTTCGCCTGCGCCTGGCCCTTCGATCAGACCGCCGTCCGGCGCGCGCAGACGCACCGTGATTGGCGTCGCCGGCTTCCCCAAGTGCCATGCACCGCGATCCGTTCCATCGTAGGCGCCATAGAACACACCAAAACTGGCTTCGCTGATTCCGTAAATATTCCGCAGCCGATGGCCAAAGCGGTTATGAAAGGAGTCGTGAAGCTCGGGCGAGATCGGCGCCGCACCGGTGACGCAATCGACTCGCGCTGACGGCGATACCGCCCGTGACAACCGGACGACCACCTGGACCAGCGTTGGTACCAGGTAGAGAAAGTCCACCTGCGCTTCATCCACATCTCGCCATAGCGTCGCGGCGGTCTCGATAGAAAGCTCGGGCAAGGCTACGACCGCCGAACCACACTCCAGCGGGAACAAATAGTTCAGACCAAGAACGCCAAGCCCACCCATGCGGAAGACATTCCCGAACCGGCGCGGCGGTTCGCCGGCAAATAGGTGACGTCGGGCAATGCTGTACGCCCAGCGCAGTTGCGAATGCCGAATCACGACGCCTTTGGGGCTGGACGTCGTTCCCGAGGTATACGCGATGATCGCGACATCTTCTGGACGGCTCAGCAGTTGTCGGCGCTCGCCGCGATGGCCTTCGACCTCCTCGACGTCAATCCTGAGAGCATCCCCGAGGTCAGCTCCCAGCCGGGCGATAAAATCCCCGGCGGCGACAATCGCGCGCATGCCCGCATGGGCGCAGATCGTTTGCGTGGTTTGGGTCCCCCAGCGACGGTCGATCGGAACGAGAACGGCACGCAATCGCCACAACCCGATGATCGCTGCCAAGCACTCCGGAGTGTCCTCGAGGACGACGCCGACCCGATCATGGGTTGAGATGCCCCTCATCGCAAACACACCGGCGGCAGCGTCAGCGCGTTCGTCGAGTTCGGACCAGGAAATTGTCAGTCCCTTGTGCGGTGCCCTACCAAACTCGAGAAACGGATCGGACCCCGTTCGTTCAGCCCGCATTCTCAAGACCGCGTCGAGCGGCATTGTCAAGGGTGGACATCCGGCCTCGACCCGAAAATAGACGTCCGCAATGTGTGACGGCCGATTGGCGTTCATTGCGCCTGAACAAAGGCGTAGAAACGGGCGGCGGTGCTCAGCCGTTCGAGACGAAGTTCTTCTGCCTGGAACTTGCGGTCGAGAGTGTCCTCGACATAAAAAAACAACTCCGCCAGTCCAAGGGAGTCCAGCAGTCCCGCACTGACGTAGTCAAAGTCCGGTGCGATCTCCGCCGGCCGCTTGCCGCTGCGATTCGCCACGAACTCGGCGACAAGCAGCGCGAACTCTTCGAACGGCATTGCGGACAAACCCACTCCATTAGCGCGTCCGTTGGTGGTCATGGCCGCATGCATGCCCCTCGCGGTCGCCGTTGTAAGATCGGCCTGGCAAGACTGATTCATCATCGGGGCTGGAGCAGATCGGACGGGTGCAAGCTTGAGGAGACTGCTGGCGTAGTCGCCCGCATTGACGAAGTGGATGAAGTAGCCACTGCCGTTGAGAATCGAATAGCTGTGCTCGAGGCCGCCAGGAATCAGCACACTCGATGGACTCTCGACCGTTATATCGGTAGCGCCAAGCTTCACCGAGACGGTTAGACCGGTCAGCCGTTCACCACTGCCGATGAATACGAAGATGCTGTCGACATTGTGCCGGTGGGCATCGACATGAGGCGTCGGGGCGGTATCTTGAGGCGGAATCTCACGGACGATGCAGTACTGCTTGGCGTTGGGTACAAAGCGATCGTCCAACATGACGTATCGTGTGCCCGGCCCCCGGCGGTGATGTGGAAGCTCGGTAGCGCAGATTGGCACGGCCTTGTTGATAAGGGCCAGCACATCGTCCAGCGCCGGCGCGGCGATCGACGTCGAGCGGGCGAGCGAGCTGGGCGCACGCCACGAGTAAGCCATCTCATCACGGCTGACAGCATCGGCATGCAGCTTGGCGGAGTGCGTGAAGGCGTATTTCCCGATTACCGGCCGGCGCGCGTCAGGGTGCTCGCGTGAAATTGCTCCAACCAGCGTGGACAACTCCTGCAGCGATCCGAAGTTCCATCGGCTGCTCGGACCGCCGACGTCCAGATTCGCGGCGAGGGTTGCGGTGTCGACGATCCCCGATCGTTCTCCGAGGCCATTGACCGATGCCGATATCCAGCGCACGCCGGCATCGATCGCCTTGAGGGCCGAGGCGACCGCGAGGCCCCGATCGTCATGAATATGAACCTCAAAGCTCGGGTTGCCGAGCTCATCAGCCAGGAAACGGATGGCCTGCCATATCTCGTCGGGCGTGAGCGCGCCGACCGTGTCTGCGAAACAGAGACGGTCGGCGCCGCTGTCGAGGGCGGCGCGGAAGGCGTCGAGTGCCTGGTCCCGCGGGGTTCGACTGGCGTCCTCGAGGGTGTAGCGCACGTTCAAGCCACGGCGTTTGCCAAACTCGACGGAACTACCGATCAGCCGAATGACGTCCGCGTGGCTCCGGCCAGACAATCGAGTGGTTCGAGAGAGAGTGTTGACGCCGGCAAAGATCCCCACCCACCGCGCGCCGGCATCCGCGACGCGCTGCACGTCTTCCACGCAAGCTCGAGCGTGGCTGAGGATCGGCGTCGAGAGGTTGAGCTCGACGACCGCCTTGACGCGAGCCATCTCGTGGTCAGACGCCGACGCATGTCCGCACTCGATCGAGTCGACGCCCGCAGTCGCCAGCATCGAGGCAATGACACAGGACTGCTCGATCGTGAATCTGACCCCCGGGGCCTGGTTCCCCTCCCGAAGGGTCGCGTCAATGATTCTTACAGGCTCTGTACTCGACATCTGAGCTCCACTTCTCTTGTGCGTTCGATACGAATGCGACCGATTCCGTGTCGTGGCCATTGGCCCTCGACAAACTGACGTCCGCCGATGAACTCGCGCAACAGGGGCGCCAGAGCGCTCGCGTGCTCAGTCAACGCATAGTGGTTGCCGCCTCTGACACTGACTAGAACACCGTTGGCCAGCTGGCCGAACCGGTGTCGCGCCGATTGGTAGCGGATGAGTGCGTCCGCAGTGCCCGCCACGACCATCACCCTGTTGGGATAAGCGCACAGAACTTGAGCCGCCGCCGCGTCGATTCGTGCGTCGATACTTCGGGCGATGTCCAGAATTCGACGCGAATCGCCGAACAACTCCTCGGTCACCGCCGACGAGAACCCGGCCGGGTGATATTGAAGCGGCGACCGTTTCTGCTCCGCGCTGACGTTGTATTGCGCGAGGTTGGCGGACGGCGCATCTCGAACAGCGGCGCGCCAGGATGCCTGCGCCCTGGCGATCGCGCGGTCGACCCCATCATCGCTGGCTGTCAGCTGGCTGAAAAAGCGGACGAGTCCCCGGTAACCTTCGGTCTGCTGATCATCGGCGTCCGGCTCAGGCGCGAACAGACAGACCGATTGGATCTTCTCCGGCGAGCGCTCGAGAAGTTTCGCGACCAGCCGGATACTGCCGCACCAAGCCACCAGATGCAGCTCCGTCTCGGCTGCCAGAAGCTGGTCCAGCGCCCTCGCATCTGCATCGATGCCTTGCCAGTCGTGTCCACCCATCTCCCACACCATCAGCCGGTGATCGGCGTCGAGCCGCCGCAACAGATCGGCGAAATAGCCAGGATCTACGCCCAGCGGCACCAGGGCCACTACGGTCCGTGGGCCCCGTCCGCCGACAAAATAGGTACGGTCCAAACACGCCCTGTCACCTTGAGCGTGCCCGCCAAGGTAATGCCGAGGCTCGAGGCCGGCGGTTGCAATGTCGATCTTTGGAACGACGCGATAGCTGTCTTCCCAGTCGAATGGCGGCATACTCGCGAACTTCTCGATCTCATCACCGAGGCCAATCGCGCGGACAACATGGCTTGAATCAGACCATTGCAGCCTGGTCGTAACGCCGCACATCGGCTTAACGGCGACGACAAGCTCGTTGAACACTTCGTCCAACCAATTGTGTTGTCCGCTATCGTCCTCACGTTCCAACCGCACTTTCAAGCCACGATGGCACCCGTCGGCTACTGCCGCCCAGTTCGCATCGCTCACAAATGCGTCGGTGGATGCGCTGCCATCGGACCTGACCGACTCCGACAAGAGCCACCGCACCAATGCTTCCCAGCTCAGTAGATCTGGGTTACCAGAAGTTGGAGCCAGCCGGAGCGGATGCTGCTCGAAATAGGCAGGAACCTTAGAGCGCACTTCGTAAACCAAGCACTTGATCGCAGCAATGATTCGGCTCATCTCGCTGGCATAGGCGCAGGGCGAAACGATGGCCGATGTGATCACCATCGGCGTCTCGACAACGCGACAGTTGCCAAAGGCTTCGCATTCCTGCCTGAACCGAGCAACCAATCGGGCGCAGGCGCCAGCGGCGTGACCGGACGTTGGCGGGCAATAGGACCTGACGACCTGCCCGTGCTCGTCCCGGAACGACGAGTACGGAACAACCGCGATCAGGCACGGCACATCCGGCCGGCCGGCCAATTCAGTAGCATCGTGTTTCAGCCGGCTCGCGAGCAGTGCGGGGCCGCACTCTGAGAGTTCCGACCACGTGACGACGGCCAGCGCCCTGTCAGGGCGCGCGTCTTCTGTTGCTTCGTTTCGGCTTGCCGATCGGCTGACGATGCCGGTCGTAACGTGCCACGCCGGCTGGAGGCGCCGGCACTCCGTCGCCAACGCGTCAACGCAGGCATGTGTGCCGCCAATCACGGCAATGGATGGCGGCAGTTCCGAAGACGGGCCCTGATCGCGCGACACGCGATCTGAAAAGAGATGGGTCACGATTTCTGCTGCACTCCGCCGCGAACGGCCCCGGCCTCCGTGGAACCGTACAACGGCGCGAAAGATGGCGGCAGCGGCCGGGACGACCGATGGCTGAGCCACGTCCGCAGCAACAAGCGAGGGGCCAGCGGATCGTCGACGAACGCGGTTCTCGAATGCAACACAACGCAGTTGTTGAGCATCTGAAGGTCGCCAGCCTCCAGCCGGTGCGAGAACGCAACGCCCTCCCTGGCCGTCAGTGCGTCCAGATAGTTCAAGGCTTCAACAGCGGTTTCTGAAAGTGGCGGCGCGCCAGCGTGCCGGCACGAATCCTGAAGGAAGCGCCTGATATAACGACAGACAAAGACTCCTCCACAGTCGGAGAACACAGGAATCAGAGCGAACGGCGGCTCATGCGCCGGTTGCTCGCCTCGCCGGTCCTCGGGAAGGGGTTGTGCCAACGCCTCTAACAGGTGCGGCACCTCCCTGCGCATTTCGTCTCGCAGAAACACGCTGCTCACGACGCTCGACTCTCCTCCGCTTCTGCTTGGCCTCACGCAGTACAGCAGCACCCGGTCTGCGCGATCGGCATGAAATGCGAGTTCGGCTGACGTCGTGTGCCCCCGTTTCGTCGGCTCGAGCGTTCGGCCGGTGCGGTCTTCCACGCGAGCGACGATGTCACCCTGAAGGGTTTGCGTGACGGGCTGCCCGAAGAGCAGGCTGACCGCGAGCGCCACTCGTGCGTTGAGTCTGTCGTCGCTCGTTGGCGGGATTCCCCGAAGCACGCAGAAGCCATGCCCTCCCTCCAACCGTTGCTCAACATCCAGTCGAAGCTGCATGACGAACGCGTGGTCCGACAGCCGTTGGGCCGCGGCGGACGCGTCAGACCGGTCGGCGACAGTCTCGTGCACCACCTCTGCGAACCCTGCCGGCAACTCGACCAGCCAGTCACGCTTGGCCAAGCCGTCGCCCCGCCAGCCCTGCTGCCGTCGCCAACGCTCGGCGAGTGAATCCGGTACGACATCGCAAATCGGCCATTTCTTGTCGACGATTGGCATGGAAGACTCCCTGGGCGACTTGACCGGCGTTACTAGTGCGGGCGCGTGGCGCCGGCAGGCGTCCATTTCGGCAGGACGGTGTTGATCCGCACTAACAACCCAGTGCAGTAGTAGTTGTAGTTGTCGTCCGGCTTGCCCGCCACATACACATGCTGTGACTGCTGAGACTTGTAGTTGATGACGTAGCTGCTGCTCGGCGGGAGCGGAGCTGCCCCCCGGGTCAGCAGCCTTGCTGCCGTCGCACGGAACTCGTCCGGCACCGTCACGCTGACGCGATCACCGTCATCTAACGGAGTCATCGTGAGGTGACCCAGAAACTTCGACTTCTCGACGATCGACTGGTTGGAGTAGATGTGGGGACGGTTCAGAAGGTCCAGCTCAAAAGCTACCCTTACCTCGTCATCATTCCAATACTCATGTTGCTCCATGAAGCCGGCCAACAATTGATCGACCTCGTGCACCCAAACTCCGGCGCAGCGGTGCAATAGCGAACCAAGCATCCCAAAACTGAAGAACCGCGAGTTGGCGGTCGCCATCGAGACGTACTCGACATAAGGATGGTCCGGCCGGCTGTGACAGTAGGCGTCAAAGGCATCGATCAACTCGTCCACGCCAATTCCGCTCTTGGCATCCAGCGTGCGGGCCACGCAACGGAGCGTATGACAGCTGAGCAACGACGTCGCGTGGGCGATGAAGCGCAATCCCCGCAGGTAGTCTTCGTGGCTCACCGATTTGGTCTGCACGACGAGCTCGGCGTCGCTATTCGCGTCAGGGTCTTCGACCGTCACCAGCCCGAACTCCTCGCGCTGGGTCTCCATTGGCACGTTGTTGATCAGCAGCAATGGAAACACGTTGAAGGTGGAAGCGCCGAGCTTGAATAGTTTTGCGACACCCTGCTTGAACGACGGCAAGGTCTCTCCTGGCAACGGGAATATCAGCTCGATCGTGGAATCATGGCCACGGTCATTCAAGAGCCCCTGCAGGGTGACGTAACCCTCAGTTGAGATGTTGCTGCGATTGACGTTCTCAAGCACGTTCTCGCTGATCGACTGAATCGACACTGGAAAATTGCTCAGCAGACCGGCGCCGGCCAACGTATCGACCGTTGCAGCATTACGAGAAGGCTGCGTGTTCTTCGATGCACTGAAAGATACCGCCTTCGGAAAGCCACTGCGCCGCCGGCACTCGGCGATCCATTCGGCGATCTCGTGGTCTCGCTTTAGCATCCCGAAGTTGGCGTCGGCCAAAACCAGCAGGTACACCTGGTTTCGGCTCGCCCACTCGATCTCAGCCATCACGCGATCCTGATCGAACTTCCGCACTTGACTGTTGGTGGCCGCGCCCCAATAGCAGAACGTGCACTTGAAGGGACAACCTCGATTGGTTTCGATGACCGCGCACATGAATCGCCCGCCATCAAAAGCGCCTGCCAAATAAGGCGACGGGTAGGCCGCAAAGTCTGCGATCTTGCTTTGCGGCGGCGTGGTGACGAGCGTGCCCCCTCGATAGAAGGACAGTCCGTTAACGTTCGCGAGGTCACCGCGTTCGACGAGTAACTGCTCGAGGTAGTTCGCGAAGGTGTCCTCGCCCTCGCCATTGCAGACCGTCACTCGGTGGCTCTGCTGCGGAATGTACCGTTCCGCTTTATGCATGACCTGTGGCCCGCCGAGCAGTATCCGAGCCTTCGGATTTCTCGCCAGGATCTCGGGGAGCAAGCGCTTCGTGACGAAGCCTGTGTTCCACACGTAACAGGACACGGCGTAGACGTCCGCCTCGATGGCAAGAATCGGCGTGAGTTCGGCGCCGCGCACCGAGGTCGAGAACTTCACAAACTCACAGCTATCTCTGAGCCGAGGCCGCTGCAGGGCAGAAGCCTCTAGGAGGCCACCAACGAGTGGGACCATGCGATCCCATACCGAAAACTCTAGCAGGGCGACTTTAAGGGACATAGAAGTGGGTTTGGTCGCGCTAATTAAGTCGATGGTGCGCATTGACGTACTGCGCGTAGAGACGTCGTGCGGTCGTCGCCTGCTGGACATCAAATGCCTCGAGCCGGAATTTCACTCCAAAGTGCTCCTCCACCAGCAGGAACAGGTCCATCGTCCCAAGCGAGTCGAGCAGCCCGTTGGCGATGTACTCAGAGTCGGAATGCAACGTAGCCATGTCCGCGCCAGACCGTTTCGCGACGAACGTGAGCACGACTCTCGCGAACTCTTCGAGACTTACTTCAGACATGTCAGCTCCCGACTCGGAAGGTCAGGCAAGAAGGAGAGTTCTGCCGGCTAAGGCTGGCGATACACTTTCCACGAACCGGTGGCATTCTCGACAAGATCCTGAGCGAACTGGTCTTGAACCCACGCATTGAGCTCATGCAGGCATGCCGCGCGCAAGTGCGCCGGCACCCGCCACATGTACGAGCACTCCCCTGTGGCGATCTGCGTCACGAACTGTGACGGGCTGATCGCAGGTAACGCTTCGCCGGCGATCTCTGCCACGCACCGGAGACCGGAGCGCTGCAGACAGCGGTCTACATCGGCATCAGAGCGGGCGCCTGGATGAAACGGCGTATCGACCCCAGCCCGCTCGAGGATCTCCCTCGCCCGGTCACGAATTCGGGCCCACATCTCACGGCCCGTGCCGTTTCCCCATTCGTACAGTATCGGGCCTTGCGCCTTGAGCACTCGCCGCGCCTCACCAAGCATCGACCGCCAGTTCGGAACTAGGTAGACAACCCTCGCGATGATGACCGCATCGAAGGCTTGGGCTTTGAACGGCGCCGCAGCAGCGTCGGCGCAGACGACTGCCAACAGACCGGGAGCCGCTTTCGTCCGAAGGGTGCGAAGCATCTCAGCTGATATGTCGAGGGCCGTCATCCTGAATCGTCCCTCCGCCATCGGGACCGACACCCGGCCGGTGCCGGCGCCGATTTCCAGGATTCGGCTGTGTTCAGCCAAGCCGGAGGCAACGCAGAGGGCCTCGAGCACGTCCTGAGGCAAGCGCGCACCATGGCGCCGGTCGTAGAGTCCTGCATTGGCAGAGAAATCGACGTTGCCGTCCATCTACCGACAGTCTAAGCCAATGCATCGCTCGGCTAACTCGCCACTGGCGAGTGCTCATTCACGAAGAACGCGTCCGTGGCCTTGAAGTCCTTCACAGAGCCATCGACAAAGACCATGACCACGCCCTTGCGGGCTTCAGGACTTGTGTTGGCTTCGCTTCCGTGGACCAAGAATCGGTCCCACAATAAGACATCGCCAGCGTCCATTTCGACCGGATGTGACACCAAGCCGTTTGCCACGAGATCAATACTGTCGTGGTGTGGATAGTCAGGCACCGCGATATGCGGAATCACGCCCTTCTTATGCGAACCTGGACACACTCGAATGCAGCCGTTGCGCACTTTCGAGGGTGTGACTGCCAGCCACAGGTTGGCGGCGTTCGGGTAGTTGTACTTCCAGAGCGCTTGATCCTGATGATAGGCGACCTTACTACCAACAGACGCCGGTTTCAGAAAGGCCGCGTGAAACACCAACGCCGGATCGGGTGAGACGATTCGTTTGACAAGGCCAAAGAATCCTTCGGCGCCCAGCAGCTGTCGCCAGAATGCCTCGTCGTTCCAGAAGAGCCGGCGCAGCTTCCGCACTTCAGCCGCCCGTGGCTGCGCCTGATTCTCAAACTGCGCTTCAAACGTGGGTGTGTCGGCCGCCCGCTCACATGCTGAATCGAGCCATTTGCCGATCGTTTTGATGCTTGGTGGCGAGACGGCCTGCTTGAACACACAATACCCATCGCGCTGATACGCGCCTAGGTGCTCGTGGAGTGCGGTTTCAGTGAAGTTAGCAAACATCATCGCTCCAGTCTTCGGCGGGGAGGGTAAACCCAACAATTAGCTCAGTTGGGAAGTTGACGCGAAATTCCTTGCCGTCAACTGCCTGCGCGACCTCGCGTTCGAGAGCCGAGAGGTACTCGTCGCCGTTGGCGATGGTGCGCAAGTAGGCGCCGACATAAGAAGTTGATCCAAAGAACCCGGTGAAGCTTTCTGCGGTCATCTCCGTGTACAGCGGCAGCCGATGCACCTGCTTGTTGACAAACCGGGCGTCTGCTTCGACAACGCGCCGGCTGTAGTCTTCGTCCAGTAGGCGAACGTGCCGGAATTTATCCCAGTGATTCCTGAACTCTCTATCCAGGATCGCCCCCACCGCTGGCGGCAGTTCCGGCAGGGCATACCTGAAGATCGCGAACGGTGACTCCGGTTTCAGCCAGCGTCGAATTCGGTCTAGCACCACCGGCCCGTCCATCCAATAGAACGCTGTCCCGCAAGTCACCAGATCGACAGATTGAAAGGCAAACTCGGCCTCTTCGGCCCGGACGTTGCGCACCTCGAGGTTTGCGCTCGGCGGGATCTCATTGGCCATTCGAGCGTCGGGTTCGACCGCAATGACGTTTCTGAAGCGCCCAATCAGAGGCAGGACCGAATGGCCTGTTCCGCTGCCAACGTCGACCGCCAATCCGCGGCGCTCCGGCGGCACGAGCGATTCGATTGTCGAGTGCAGTTCCGGAGGGTATGACAGCCGAAACTTCTTGTAGGCAGCAGTTCGAGCACCGAAACTCAATCCGGCTGTGGTGTTCTGTGTCATTCATCGACCTCGTTAGCTAGCTGGCTGTGGGATGGTTGAGTTGACTCGCCGACTGCTGGGACATTGAGCGCAGCCACATCGCAGTCGTGCACAGGGCGAACGACATCAAGACGTGTTTCTGGGTTGATTCCGCGCGCGTCACCAGGGGATCTACATTCAGGCCGATCTTGGCTAACTCGTCGCGCGCATCTACCAAGTACGCTCTCAGCCATCCGCCGTCGCCTTTGGCGACCCAATCGCGTAGCGGACTCCGGAACGCCACTTTCTTCTTGAACAGCAGTTGCGGGGGCAGACAGTCGGCCCACGCTTCACGGAACTGTTGCTTGGACACGGTCTGGCCCGCCGCCCTCTCGGACACACTGGCAGCCAGTGCGGGCACAGCGTCATGCAAGAACGGCATTCGTCCCTCGATGCCGTACTTCATCAGGCACTGATCAGTACGCGCCAGCAGGGGTTCCAGACTCAGGTCCAATTCGACTTCGCCTAGCGCGGCCGCGGGCGAGCCATGGGCCAGAGCCCTATAGCGGCGCGCAAACCGCTCGACGCACGCCTCGGAGCGCCGATTAGGCAAGACGAGGTTCAACATGTGCCGGCCGGTCCCCTGCAGCGCGAAATTGGTCAAGTCTGCCAACCGGGCTGTTTGTCGGGACCGAGGCCGGCTGGTGATGCCCTGAAAGAACCGGCGATGGCTTTCATAGCCAAAGAACAATTCGTCTGGCCCTTCGCCGGTCAGCAGAACCGAGATCTCATCTTTCGCCACGGCTCGAGCCAGTGCGATGCACAAGGGCGCACTCGTCATTCGATGCGGCGTGTCCATTGCCTGGACCGACTCGTTCGTCAATTCGAACAATTGGTCAGCACGCACCGGCACGTTGACGTGGCGCCACCGCCGCCATGGCCCGTTCGCAGGGAGGCCAAGGTTTCCCAGATCTCGGACCCCGTCGGCAGCACCTTCCACATGGACACTGAATGTCGTCAGGGCTTCGACGCCCAAGTCATTGAGCTCCCACGCGAGGATGGTCGAGTCAATGCCGCCACTGATGGCAAGTCCCACGGCTCGGTTGGTTTGAAGGCAGGCCAGCAACGATTCGCGCACAGCCTGTCGCAGGCCCCCAGGGTAGGACGGCGCGGGAAGCAGCGGACGAGTCATCGCAGGGCTTATGACTTCGCCTCGCTTGAAGAAAACAACAGACTTTCCTCGAGGTACCGGCCGGATGCCTCGGTAAGGGGTCCTGGAACCTAGAGGCCGACCAAACGCGAGAATGTCATCTATTGCCGAGCAATCGACCGCTTCGGGCGCTGTTTGCATTCGCAGGGCCTTGGTTTCGGACGCAAACAGGAGCGTGTCGCCATGGACGCGCCAGAAAAGGGGCTTCATCCCAAACTGATCCCGTTGCAATCTCAACTCGCCAAGAGCGCCCTCGAACTCCGCGATTGCATACATTCCTTCGGGTCTCACGCCAGCTGCTTCGGACGCCAAGATCGCCCTAACCTCCTCAAGCGGATTGGTCGGAACGCGTCCACGGACCGGCCCGGTTTGCGGAAACCGATAGATCTCGCCGTTCAGCGCCACGATTCGACTAGCCTCGATTATGGGATTCCGGTCGGAAGCGGCGCCGCGTACCGCCAGCCTTCGTACTCCGAGGGCACAGCCTTCTCCGGACACCACCAACTCCCCGTCAGGACCTCGATGGCGCAGCCGGTGAAGCAAGGACGCAACGAGGAGAGGCGCATCCGTAGGATGCAACACGCCGGCAATACCGCACATTCCGATGGACTCAGGCTGCCGCCAACCGCAGCGTCAGTAGGACGCTTGAGTCAGCATCCGGCAAGTCACGCACTGAGTGTGACGACAAACCTGAACTAGACGTTTGCGCGACCGCGACGGCCCGGGACAAGTCGGCCAACTCGAATCGACTCTCCCGGCCACGACCGGCGTACCAGACCAATAGGGTCTCGCGAGGAATATCGCCATGGGTCAAGGCAATCCGCGACAGCTCGTCGGTAGCCTTTGAGTAGTCAATCGTGGAATTGCGCTCGTCAAAAAAACGAGACAGCGTCCCTGCACGCCGTCCTTCCTCGATCAGCAAGGAATCTGATGGATAGAAACCGATCTTGACGCCAACTCGCAGTTCACGGCCGGGCCGAAGCATCGCAGCCATGTTGATGAAGAGACGCGGAATCTCATCACGTTCCATTCGGTTGACTAGGCGGTCCGCGATCAGCAGGTCAAAACGGCCTCGGAGCGAAGGCTCGGGCTCTGCGAGGATGTCCCGATGGTAACAACGCAGCCGCGCCGACGGAATCTCCGTCTCCAGGTCCTCACACATGACCGAGGAAAAGTCGATCACTGATACTTCGAGCCCCCGGTCAAGGGCAGCGGCCACAACGCTCTTCGTACTTGCACCTACCACGCACACGCGATCGTTCGTTCGCATACCTGCGAGGTAGAGATCGATTGCGGCTTGCGACGGCTTGGCGGAGGGCCGCCCGAGTCTCCAAAAGGCACCGCCAACCCGATCCCACGCCGCTGCTTTTGGATTCATGCTCTGCTCTCTATCAGGTCGTCTCGCACTGCCCCGGCCTTAGCGAAACATGTTGAGAAGAAGGGCAGTACCCGGTTCTCAAGCCTCTCCGCGATCCCAGACGTGTGGCTTCCGGCGGCTTCCGTGTACTGATACGGCACGCCAGCGGCTTGCAACTGACGGATGAATCTGCGATTCGACTCAACACCCCAGTCGAACTCGTCGTCAAGGGCGACTTCGAGACCGAGTCCGAGTAAACCGCGCAGAGTTGCTGCCGCATTGGATGTCTGGAAGGTCTGCGATGGCCACTGTGAAAGGAAGCGCTCGGCGACCGCGGGCTCGACTCGGGGTCCGCGCGGCGAATCGACTATTGGAAACTTGACCCCACACATCGGCTGGCGACCGGTCCAGCAGAACGCCATGCACATGGCGAGATAGGCGCACGCCATTTCGCTCCAGTCTTCCGAACGCTGCCCCTCTGACAAAGCCAGACGCCAAGCGTCCGAGTACCGGAGCAGCTGTGACTCGTTGAACGACATCATCGCGTTAAGCGAGTACGCCGAGGCGAACACCTTGGGATGGTTCATCACAATTTGCAGCGCACCCTGGCCTCCCATGGAGTGACCAGCAATGCCTCGATAGGCTGGCAGAGCAACTGTTCTAAACTGACGGTCGACCTCGCGAACCAGTTCGTCGGCGACGAACGTCGCCGCCATGCCGGAAATCGGTGAGTCGTGCCACATCCCGCCACCAAGCCACGTCCCGCCATCTGGACACACAAGAATCATCGGCCGCGCTCTGCCTAGTCCGACTGCAGAGGCGAGTACAGCAGTTAGGTCCAGATCGGCGGCGTAACCTTCGCCAAACCACAGGCCCGACCTAGCCGAGTTCCGACCGAAGCCGTGAAGCAGAACAACAACTGGATACCTGTCGCTCGAACTGTCGTAGTCCGCCGGCAAGACCACTTGAGCCGTACGCGTCGACGGCTCTCCGACCAGATTGCTTCGAAAACACTCGCTCGCGATAACCATCTGTTCCCGGCGGCACGCGGTCCGATCGAGAACGCGACACGATGAAACGGTTCTATCCAACTATTCTGCGGAAGGGTTCAGTGCGGCGTCGGCAGCGGCATCGACGTGCAATCCCGTAGTGTCGAACATCAGGACATTGGGCCGATCGCTTTGTCGTAGCAACAACGGAATCTCGGTGCAGCCGAGCACCACCCCGGTGGCCCCACGCGAGACAAGGGCATCGACAATCTCGAGGTACCGCAGGCGTGACTCATCACGAATGCATCCGAGACACAACTCGTCATAAATTATCCGATGAATGACCGCCTGCTCGTCCGGCCGCGGCACCATAATCTCGACGCCGCGCGCCTCGTAGCGACGGGGGAACGACTCTGTCGACATGACTGGCAACGTTCCGAGGAGAGCCGCCCGCCTCACACCGGCCGAGACCATCGCAGTCGCGGTGGGATCGGCGATGTGTAGAAATGGCATCTGTAACCCCTCGCAGAACTGGTCGGCCACGAGATGCAAGGTATTCGAAGAACAGATCAGCAGGTCCGCACCCGCGCGCTGGAGAGCCTTGGCTCTCTCAGCCAAGTACGCTCCGAGTTCGCGCCATCGATTCTCATGCACGCAGTCCGCACTCAGGGCGAAGTTCATCGATGATATGAGCAGTTCGGCGGTATTTAGCCCGCCAAGTCGCATGTTGATGGCCGCGTTCAGACGCCGGTAGTAATCTGCCGTTGAGTGCTCGCTTGACCCGCCGAGAATGCCGATTCGTTTCACGACTGCGCTTTCAGGAACAAAACTCGCGGACAAGCTCGTTGAATCTTCGCGGGTCGTCCATGAACATCGCGTGTCCGCATCCGGGGAACACGACGGTTGGTGCTTCTGGCAGTAGCTGTGTGAACATGTCGAACTGCGTTCCCGGCGTCTCGCCGCGTCCGATGTACATCGTCGGTCGGTCGAGCGAGCGCAGCGTTTCCCGGTAGTCGAAGTCGAGGGAGTCCATCTGGATTGCCAGGGAGGTATTGGTCGGCACTTTCATGGCCTCTTTGACCAGCCGTGCGAGCCTGACGGGGTCTGGCGGTCGCTTGAACATTCGCTTGGTCCAGTCCTCCACGAACTGAGGTCGGTTCTGTTGAAGCACACGCAGCTGCTGCATCCACCGCTGCAACATCTCCGGCTGAAGGGTCCAACTGACGATGGGACCATCGACCAGAATAAGTTGACGAACATGCCCGGTCCCACGCTCCTTGACCATGCTCAGCACATCGGCGACAGCTAGTGACCACGCGACGATGCCAGTCGGCGCCAGATCCAACCTCTCGATTAGGTTCCAGATATCCGCTCCCCGCTGTGCGATCGAGTTGCCGTCGGCAGTCTGTTCGGAACGGCCGTGGGATCGCGGATCCAAAGCGATCACTCGGTGGCTAGCGGCAAGCGCTTCGATCTGGTCAGTCCAGTATTCGACCGACCCCATCCAACCAGGCACCATGAGCAAGGTGGGCCCGGCGCCGGCCTCAACGTAGTGCAACCGAGTGCCGTCGGTGAGGACTGCGAACTTCGAACGATGTCGTAGACGGGCCATGTGCGAAACGGTCATGCGCCCGTCACAGCATGCGCCCGAGTGCGCTTTCTTCGGTGCGCGCGCCGAGTGCCGCGGCGGGACTGTCAGACTCGTAGCATACGGGCGTAATTCGCTCGATACGCAACAGCATGGCGTAGCAATAGTCGGCGTTCTGCTGCATACCCTTGGCCGGCCAATGGGGAAACTGATGGCGCACATGGTCGATAGAGTAGGACCGCGCGGTCGATTGATTTATTCCGCCGTAAGGCGCGAGGATAGTCGCGGCCAGGGCCCGCAGATCTTCAGGTACACTGATGCTGATGTTGCGCTCCGGCTTCGCGGTCACGGACAGCAAGTCGAACGGCCTATTGGATTTCTGGCGGGTTGGGGTGCTGTAGATAAAGGGCAGCAGGACGCGATCCAGCTCAAACACTAGCCGCGCTTCCCGGTCGGCGCAATAGGATCGCGAGGCAACGAAGTCACACAATAGGTCTTGGAAATCGGAGCGGTGTTGCCATAGCGCGTAGTGCATCACAGCACCGAAGTTGTTGTAGCGTGCCGCCTCCAGGCCTGCGATCGACTCGTCCTCTATGTATCTGAAGAGCGGCGAACGGTCAACGTTGGCGCGGCAATACTCGCCAAATTCCGAGAGCACCCTTTCGTAACTGGCGCGGTTACCCGCGTCCAGATACGCCATGAGATTTCGCAGACCACGTGAATTGTAGGCGAGCAGTGTCGCGAAATAGAAGCGCAACCCGTCGAGGTAGTCATCGTAGCTTGCTGTGGCGGTCGAGATGATGAGTTCCGACTCGCAGCGGCCGTCGCCAATGCCCTTGGTCACCAATCCCAGCGCCTCGCGTTGGCGATGCATGGGTGTGTTGACGAGTAGGAGATGCGGATACGAAATGATCGTGTTGGTGTGGCCGGCCGCTCGGCAAACGCTGGCGACTCCGGTCGTATAGGTCGTGAGCGTCTCTCCCGGCAGGGGCCAGATCACCTCAGTGAACGAGCTGATGTGCCGTTCCGCCAGTCGTTTTTGCACTCGCGCATAGGCGTCTTTCTTGATGTTTTCTCGAGAGATGACCTGCAGCGTGTGATCGTCCTGTGTTTGCAGCGAAATCGGTTGAGCCGCGAGAATTCCAGCACTATCGAGAATCTCGACGATTTCGCAGACACGGTCTGGCGAGTTCTTTGCCGCAGAGTAAAAGACGGTCTGCGGGCACAGGTATTGTTTCCGACACTCAGCGATGTGCCGCGTCTGCTCGACGTCCAGCGTCCGCATGCCCCAATTGGCATCCGCCAGGAACATGAACGGAATCCCCTGTTTGGCAATCCAAGCAATCTCGTCTCGCACGCGATCCCGATCGAAGCTGTAGACCCGATCGTTGGTGGCGGCCCCCCAGTAACAGAAGCTGCAGTGAAACGGGCAACCGCGGTTGGTTTCCAGGATCGACATGCGGTACTGCCCCCGGAAGAGTCCCGTCAGAAACGGCGACGGGATATCGTCGATCGATGTCAGCCGCTGCCGTTTATCTGTCGTCACAACGGTTCCGTCGGCGATGAAACTCAGGCCTCCCACTTTGTGCAGGTCCGGCTTGGACTCGGTCAGTTCCCTGAGATAGTCGGCAAAGGTGGTTTCGCCCTCACCATTGCAAATAGTCACGTTTGCCGTCTCCGGCAACAGGATCCGCGGCGCTTGATCCATTACCTGCGGCCCACCAAGAATGTACTGGGCCTCCGGTTTGAGCGCTCGTAGTTGCGGCAGCAGCGCCTTGATCAACCCGGTGTTCCAGACATAGCAACTGAGGGCGTAGATATCGGCGTCACAGTCCACCAGGCGCTTCAGCAGCAGTTCTTGGTCGACCCGCGCGCTCTCCCAGAGCTTTTCGATTCGATAGGACTGGCGCAGCCAGGGGTCGCGGTTCGCATACGCTTCGAGGTAGCCGCCGACGAGCGGGACCATCTGGTCCATCAGGCCCAGCTCAAGGATCGCGACACTCTTCATCACTTACTCCTCTGTGTTATGGCGGAAGGGTTTCGGCTTTCGCTGGCACTGCGCAGACGACCGGAGGGGCTCTCCGTCCCGACCGGGCCGTCGGCTGTGAGGGCCTGCGCGAGACGGCTCGCCTTGAGCAGCAGTTCCTCATATTCCTGTTCCGGTTCGGAGTCGGCGACAACGCCTCCGCCGGCGTGAAAGTAGGCCGTGTCCCCTTTCACAATGACCGTCCGGATCGCGATGTTGAGGTCCATCGTGCCGTGGCAGCTGATATACCCGATGCTGCCCGTGTATACACCGCGTGCTACGGGCTCAAGCTCGTCGATGATCTCCATCGCGCGGATCTTCGGCGCACCGGTGATCGAGCCGCCCGGAAATGTCGCGCGCAATAGCGTTGACAACGACAGGGACGGATCGCGGCGGCCGGCCACCGTGGCGACCAGGTGATGCACCGACGGGTATGTTTCCAGGACTGGGCAAGCCTCGACCTCGACCGTACCCGGCATTGCCACGCGGCCGAGATCATTCCTCATCAGATCGACGATCATCGCCAGTTCGGCATTGTTCTTCGCGCTGCCTAGCAGCTCACGCGCGAACATGGCGTCTTCAACGGAATCTGCGCTGCGACGGATCGTCCCCTTGATGGGCCTGGTTTCCACACGGTCGCCGCGAACGCGGAGAAATAGCTCCGGTGATGACGAAATCACTGAATGCTCATCCAGGTTGAGATATGCCGCGAAGGGCGCGGGGTTGATGGCAGCCAGTCGCCTCCAGAGAGACCAGGGAGACATCCCCAGTGGAGCCCGGAAACGCTGGGTCATGTTCACCTGGTACACGTCTCCGCTTCGTATGTACTCCTTGATTCGACTCAGCGCGTCGAGATACTCCGCCTTCGATAGGTCGGAAGTGATGGCTCCGAACCGTCCACGCCAATCTGCTGCCGCAACCCGCGGGGTCGCCGACGCCGATTCAAGGCGCCGCAGAATTGCTTCTCGCGTGGGCGCGTCAGAGGGAAAGCCGTCAACATAGGCCAAACGGCAGCGACCACTCTGATGGTCGTAGCAAACGGCAAAATTGTAGATATTGAAATAGGCTGTGGGCAACCTGAGATCATTTACCGCGGAGGATGGCAGCACCTCCAACTGGCGGCCGAGTTCGTATGCCAGGTATCCGACGGCGCCGCCGACGAAGTGGGGATGCGCTTGACCATCTGGCAGGTCCAGACGGTAAGGACGCAATTCTTCTTCGATGCTCTCCAGAACAGGCAGCGATGACCGCCGCTCCACCCCGCACTTCCGGACCGTGGTCTCATCGCTGCGCGCCACGATGGTGGCCACTGGCGCGAAAGCGAACATCGACATTCCCCACCCTGGGTGGTCTCCCTGCGCATCCAGGAACACAAACTCCGGCTCCCCAGAGCAGGCTTCTGCCATGTCAAGGAACGACGAGCCCGGTGCGTCGATCGGGAGATCCATCACCGAGAGGCGGGGGGGACTCATCCTGCCTTGCCGTACTTGAGAGGGCTCGTAGCTAGTTGGTTCACAAAGTTCTGCAGGATCGCTCCACCCCAGCCGGTCAGAAATGATTCCGGATGGAACTGCACACCCTCAATGGGCAGGGTTCGGTGACGCAGACCCATCACGAGCCCGTCCTCGGTCCAGGCGCTGATCGCCAGCGAATCTGGAATGCTGCGACGTTCCGCCACCAAGGAGTGGTACCGGGCGGCCTCGAAAGACTGAGGAATGCCCGCAAACAACTGTCGGCCATCGTGTCGAATAGCTGAGGTCTTGCCGTGCCAAGGCGACGGGGCACGCACCGTACGGCCGCCGAAGACCTCGTTGATGCATTGATGGCCCAGGCAGACACCAAGGATGGGGCACACTTCACGAAGCTCGCTAATCACGCCCATGCTGATGCCGGCGTCGACCGGCGCCTTGGGGCCCGGGGAGATTACGATCCCGTCTGGACACATGGCGCGAATTTCACCGACTGTCGCCTTATCGTTCCGCACGACATCCACTCCGACCCCGGCCCCCCTCAACCATTGAAATAAGTTAAAGGTGAACGAGTCGTAGTTATCGATTAACGCAATGTGTTTGCTTATCGACACAAACGGACGAACGCGTGTAGCACTCAGAGCGGCTTGGTCAAGGCAAGAATTCGATACGGCGTGCGGCCAGACGCCAGCGCGTCGAACTCGGGACTGCCTGGAACGACGACGAAGGTGTCATACAGACCACCACCACGACCCGCTGCCCTCCTCCTGCCAATCTCTTCGCATGACAAAACGACGTTGGCCGTAATGTCGTCGTCTCGAACAATCGCGAGCCCGAGGGAGGCCAGAGACGTCTTCGCGCGCTCGAATTCGTCGACCGGCAGGATGTCGGCGTAAAGAAAGTCGCCTCCCCCGGCGAGGACGCGCTGGACTTCAGCGAAGAAGGAACGGCGGTTCGGGTAGTAGTGGGACGACTCAATGTTGATGACGACGTCAACCGCGGCGCTCTGCAGCGGCAGCGCCTCCGAGTCAGCCGTGATGAATCCGCCTGAACCGATGTCGTGATGTTCGACGCAGAATCTCGTGTTACCGAACAGAAGGTCGGCCCCGACCAGAACTCGTGGCCCATAGTGCCGCTGAATTGCCGCGAGGTTCCCGCCACGACCAGCTCCCACCTCCACGACTGCTCTCCCATCCAAAGAGCATGACCCGATGACTTCAAACAACAATCTGGTCGAGGCGGCATTCAGTTTGGGAAGTGCAAGACCACCTCTCGCTCGCTGAGGGGCGCCATTCGGGACGTAGCCGAGGTTCAGGAAAGTCGCGAACGCTCTATACGCCGTTGGCAGCGACGCGTCGATCGATTCGAACCGGTCGCGCAACCGTTGCCTCGTCATGCTTTCTGTGGCACTCATCGACAACAAACCACTGTTCTAGGCCTTAGATCGTGAGCAGCGCCAATTTCTCGCAATCGTCTTCGGACAGGGCAACTCGCCGTCGGTCCAACTCCTTGCCCGCGCGCACTGCGTCACGGACCGACTCGGGCACCCTCCAGTCCCGGCCACGTTGGTCGGTGAGGGGCTTCTTGCGGAACCAGAAGATATCGGCGTATTTCAGCGCAACCTCGTTCCAGTTCATTTGCTCCACGACCCTGGCAATGGCGGGGATTGCGCGTTGAATCGCGGCCACGTACGGCGGCAAAACGTCGCAAGGCTGCCAGACCCCGTCAACACTGACGGAGTATCGGTCGAGGTGCGGAATCAGTGCGCCGCCCTCGTGGAAGACACGGTTATGGCAATCAACCCGCGCGCGCACGGGAGGCCGGTACGACTTGTAGATGACGATGTGCTGACACTCGAGCAGCGGCTCGTCCGGCCACAGCTCCCGCGGACTGAGGTTCATGTACTCCTTTACCACGAACGGGTGTTGATCGTCGCGGGGCGCATAAGGGCCGTGAAACTCTTTCGTTACGTCGTGAGCGCGAAACCAAATCGCCTCGGTATAGGCCCACATCGCTGCGCAGAATCGATGAACGACTTGCGACTCCGCGAGAGAGGCTGGAGGCAATGAGGCTAGGTGATCGGCGATACCTTTGGCCTGGGTCGGACGATAAATGATGCTGCGCCCATCTTCGGTGAACTCGTCGCTGTCTTTGAGGGATCTCATCATGTCCAGCATCCGCAACACCATCTGTCGCTGCTCCTTCAGGGAACAACGGTTGCGTCGCATACTGTAGATGGCATAGTCGATCAGGCGATACGGTCGAGCAGGGTTGTAGAACGGGCGGGCGATCTCGGCGAGGGATTTTCCACTGGCTTCCAGGGCGTTGATGTCTTCTATCAACTCGTCGCCATACGCTTTTGCGAACAAGTGCATCGCCGCACTGAGTTTAATGGGCCAGACGTAAGAGTCACCGTTGTGCCGCCATCCCTTTCGCAGGCTCTCCCGATAGCGGTCCACCCTGGCCTGGCCGCTGTCAGGCGGCATAGACGATCCCGTTGTCACCGTCCAACGTTACCGACATGGACGTCGACAACAGAGCCGTCGCTCCTTTGACCTCGGTAACGCAAGGAATCCCTAGTTCGGCGGCCACGGTGCAGATGTGGCAGATGACACCACCGTACTCGCAGATAAGACCAGCCGCCTGCATTACGCCGATTGCGTATTCGGGGCTGCTGTGCGGAATTACGACAATCTCGCCAGCCTCAACGGTCACGGCGTCGCGGGGATTGATCACCACTCGGACACGGCCCGTGACCACGCCACCGCCGACCGGCTCACCGTGCAGGATCTTAGTCGCCACCTTGATCTCCGACTAGAGTCGCCACCTGTGCGTCCTTCATGGATCGATGAACGAAGTCGATGACGTCTGCGAACCGGTCGAACACGTCCAGGTTGAGGTATTTCGCGGTAGCCTTGAAGCCGAACACGTGCTCGATCTCCGCGATGAAATCGAGCAACTGGAGCGAATCGACCATTACTTCATTCAACAACGAAGTATCGTCATGAATATCGGCCGGATCGATTTCGAGTTCCTTAAACTTTTCGGACGTCAGGATCCGAATGAGATCCGTCTTAATCTCTTGATGGGTCATGATCGCTCCTCACATGAGCTGCCTGACGAGCACCTTGCCGCTCGCCGTTCGGGGTAACGCGTCAACGAATCGCACCAGCCTCGGGATCTTGTGCGCCGACAGACGCCGCCGGCAGAACAGCTGAATCTCTCGGGCAGAGATTTCCCGCCTCTGAACCACAAACGCCTGGACCACTTCGTTGCCGGATCGATCGACACCCGGCACCACCGCGCATTCGGCGACCGCATCGCAGGCGCTCAACACCGCCTCCACTTCAACCGGATCGACCTTCAGGCCGGCGACGTTGATGGTCGCGGTGGCCCTCCCGACGACATGAAGACCTGAGTCTGCATCGAAGGCGCCGAGATCGCCGGTGTAGAACGCGCCCTCCCGCAACCGGGACAAATCGTCCTGGTCGTCCAAGTATCCCGACGCCACGGCTCGGCCTCGAACGACGATCTCTCCACGCACTCCAGGCAACGCCTCGCCGTCGTCCGTGCAGACCGTCACATGGCGGCCAGCCAGGGGCCTTCCCACCGAGAGCGGATCTCGCCCAGGCTGCTCGAGTAGGTTGACGGCGATGACACCGGTCTCGGTCGAACCATACTGCTGATGAATGGGCAAGCCGAACGTCCTGCCGAATGCGTCCACCGTAGCTCGCGTGAGCGGCGCCCCGGCCGAAAAACAGATCCGCAGCGATGCCAGGTCATCGGCGGCAGCTCCGTAGGCGCGTGACAAGGCGTCGAACATGACCGGCACGCCGATCAGCACGCGGGGCCGGAACAGGCGAATCTGGCGGATCAGCTCGTTTGGCAACAACCAGTTGTCGACGAGCACAAGCGGACGTCCAGACCACAACGGTAGGAGCAAGCCGTTCACAAACCCGTACATGTGCGCCAGGCTGCAGGGGCAAACAGTCGCGTCCTCATGCCCTAGATCCAGCCGGGCCGCAAACGTCTCGAGCTCATCTTCGATCGCCGCAGGTGGTCTCAGGGAGATCTTCGAGCGACCTGAGACCCCCGAAGTCATGTGCGCGGTGACCGAGCCCTTCGCATCGACACCTGAGAGCCTGACGATAGATATTGAGAACGGCTGCCCGGGCCTGAACTCAGTTGCATCAGGGCAGGCGAAGTGCGTCGAAGCGTCCCCGCCCGGCAGCAGCAAAGCCGCTGGCTTTGCTCTCGTGATGAAATCCTGGCCCTCTGCCTGAGTGGATCGCGGGCTCAGGTAGAAGACGCCGCAACCCAGCTTGTCCAAGGCCAGCACCGCGATCACAAAGGCCGGCGAGTTTCCCAGGCAAACCGCAACGCGACTGTGGACCGACACTCCCGACGCCGCCAGGGTTTCTGCCAACTGCCCGGACAGGCCATCAAGTCGAGAACCCGAGTACCGGATCGCATTGTGCACGAGCACGCAGCGATTTCCCACGCGAGCGTTACGTGCGGCTATCTCCACATTCGGATAGAAGAAGAGACGGCAATGCGTAGGGCGTGACGCCGTCGGTACATTGGCGATATCGCTGTGCCAGCAGGCTCGTGATCGGGCCGGGACAGTGCTGCGGCCGAGCGGTGCCAATCTGACGCACGGGGAGCACTTCGGCAAGTGAGTTCGTCAAGAAGCACTCATCACTCGAGAACAAGTCCGCTGTCGTCACAGGCGCCTCGGTCACGAATAGACCGGCTTGCCGCGCCAGGTCCAACACCATCAGGCGCGCAATGCCTGGAAGAATGCCACACGACAGCGAGGGAGTGATTAGTCGTCCCTGTTTTACTATGAACACGTTGCTGCGCGAGCCTTCTGCCAGGTGCCCCGTCGTGTTCAGAAACAGACAATCCAGGCTGCCGGCCTTCACGGCGGCCTGCCACTCGATGATGTTCTGAAGCTGGTTCAGCGTCTTGTGGCGGCACAGCATCGAGAGTTCGTTGCGAGGTTCACGCGCCATGCAGACCGTCGCTCCGGTCGCGTACAACCGGGGCGAATAGGGCAGAGCCCTGACCGCGACGTGGTGCGTCGGCGCGACATCCATATCGGGGTTGCCAGCAGTGACCATCAGGCGGATTGCGCCCTCATCGAGCGAGGCGGCAAGCGCTAACACGTCGCGACGATAGGCCACACGATTCGGAACCCTGTTCAGGGCAAGCGACGATAACGACGCCTCCAAGCGATCGAGATGCGCATCGAAGACGAACGGCACGCCGCGATAGACACGCATGGTCTCGAACAGGCCGTACCCGTAGAGCACCGCTCGGTCGTTCCAATCTGCCGCACCGGTTTCCGTCTGGCGAGTCATGACGTAATCGGGCGTGCCTGCAACACAAGCAAGTCGTCGTTCAAGATGCTGTACTCGATGTCCTGCGGGTGTCCCATCAGCGCTTCGATGACAAGTGCCTTCTGTGTAATTCGGCGGATGTCGCTGTCGCTCAGCGAAAACGTTTCCTGCGCGGTGTCAATCTCCAGCGTGGAGCGGTCAATGTAGTAACGGCTTGGCGCCAGCTGGCCAGACACAATTGCATCGCACAAACCTAAACCGCATTCCAGCAGAAGTTTTCCGGGGTGCCGAGGCGCTTTCGTAAACACGATACCCGAATGTGACGCCTGCACCATCTGTTGCACGATCACGCCCATTCGCCCCACTCCTTCGATGCGCTTTCTCCGGCGATAAAGCGCAGCGCGAGCACCAAAGAGAGACGCAAAGCACTGCAACACCCGTGAGACAAGGAGGTGGGGCGGGACGTTGAGAAATGACACATACTGACCTGCGAAGGTCGCTCCTTCAAGATCCTCGTTCGCTGCGCTACTCCGGACAGCAAACGTCGTGCCTTCCTCAGCGAATGCAGCGAGGGCGACGGTATCTGGTTCCGAAAGCGCCGCCCCCTCGAACAGCCCGGTCATGGTCGTTTCAAGCGCGATCAATTCCCGCGGCGTAGCCGATGCGGCATCGCTCTCATACAGGCGGACTCGTTCGCTGAGACCGGCGCCGTCGACGACGGCGTCGAACACGGACATTGGCAGCGCCACGCCGTCCGGCACTGAGAATCCGGCCCGAGTCAATTCGCCGAGCGCCGTCGCCTTTGATCCGTAGACGCAACGGTCGGCCCGGCTCAGAGCCGCGATCGGCTTCAATGAATCGCCCACGCGGAACTCGTAACAATCCGGCTCACAGCTTCTACGGCTCCCTCGAGTTCTGCCCGCTCGACCTTCCTACAAGCGGCTACGTTCTCTTCTACATGCGCGACTAGGCGCATCCCGGGAATCGGCACCACGTCGGGCCCCCGAGATAGCAGCCAGGCTAACGCCAGTTGTGCTGGCGTCGCATTGTAGTCGCGCGCCACTCTCTCGAGTTTTCCGGCCACGTCCGCCCTCGCCATGCTGCCACCACCGAGAGGCGAGTATGCGACAAGGGCGCTGCCGACCTCCCGACAGACCTGCAGCAATTCCGCTTCCACTCTCCGGTCCGAAGCCGAGTAAGACATTTGCACCGTCGCAATCGGGGCGACAGTCCTCGCCCGGCGCAGCAGTCCGCCATCGATCTTTGACAGACCAATGGCCCGGACCTTGCCTTCAGCAACCAGCCTGGCGATCTCACCCACGCTATCTTCGATTGGGACGCACGGATCCACGCGGTGCAAATACAGCAGATCGACGTATTCGCGACGCAGCCGCTTCAGACTGCACAGACAGGCGTCGCGGATGTACTGGGGGCGGCCATCCCGGCGATGACCGTCGGCGCTCCGGACGATGCCGCACTTGGTCGCGATCACAACTTGACCGCACCTTCCGGCAAGCGCGGCTCCGACGAGTTCTTCATTGGCTCCGTGGCCATACATGTCGGCGGTGTCGAAATGATCAATGCCCAATTCGAGGGCGCGGTGGATGGCCTTGATCCCATCCTCTGCCGACGTAGGGCCGCGAAATTCCGAGAGGCCCATGCAGCCGAACCCTATGGCCGAGACCTCTATTCCACTCCTCCCAAGCAACCGGCGCCTCAATGGGATTGGCTCAGGGCCGTGGTGCGCTCAACCTTATCGCCGGGCTCGAATCCAAATGGCAGGCGGTTCACCCAGAGTGAACGGCATTTAAGACTCGCCCGAGCGGTGTCAATGACGGTCTGATCGCGGGTCCAGATAGATGCGTTCAGGTCCCAGGTGCTTTGGTTGGCTTTCGTGATTGCATCATCCAGACCGGAGGTCTTGACAACGGGCAATACCGGACCAAACACTTCCTCCGTCAGGAGGCGGCTCGAAGTTGGTCCGTGCGCGACTACCGTCGGATCGAGAAAGTACCCAGAGCAGAGGGCCGCTTTGGCTGGCCGCGAGCCGCCGATAATTAAGGACGCACCACTTTCAAGAGCGTCGAACAATTGCGCCTCAACCCGTTCTCGCTGAGCACCCGTGTGAAGAGGGCCCATCCGTATGCGCGGCGGGACTGTCTCAATGCGGCCGTCTCCGGGTTCGAGCCTGCTGACTTCATCGCGCAGCCGTGCCACGAACTCAGGATAGATGTCGCGGTCGACATACAGCCGTTTGACCGCTATGCATGCTTGACCAGCATTCTTGAATCTCCCGACGGTCGCGGCCGTGGCGGCGGCCGCGATATCGGCATCCGCGCAGACCACCATCGGGTCCGATCCTGCCAACTCAAGAATCATTTCTGGAAAGTTCGATCGAACGTTGCGTGCGACTGAGGTGCCGGTCTGATCGCTTCCGGACAGGTGAATTCGCCCGACCCGCGAGTCGGCGACGAGAGCCTTGCCGATCACGTCGCCCCTACCCGTGACGCAGTTGAGAACACCCTCAGGCAAACCTGCGTGGTTCATGAGCTGCACTAGACGGAGGGTCGTCAGTGGTGTCGTTAGCGCCGGCTTGAGAACAACTGCGCGCCCAGCTAAGAGGTTCGGACCGACCTTCTTAGCCGCGAGGCCCACCGGATAGTTCCAAGCGACCAGTCCGACTACGGGCCGGGTATCCGATGCTGTCGCGGAGCGTCTGCTCGGGACCGCAGACACCAAAGGCACGTGGCCGTCAGCGTTGCCACGAGCGATCCTAGCGAAGACTCGCATCCTCTGTATAAAGCTAAGAACTTCGGCGCGTGCCTCGTGTAAAGGCTTCCCCTGTTCAGCCGTTAGCAATTGGGACAGACCGTCACATTCGCTTGCTACAGCGTCCACAGCAGTCTCAAGTAGGCGCGCGCGTTCTTTCACACTGACGGCTCGCCACTTTTCACCAGCTCGCTCCGCAGCATCTACAGCGGTCCTTGCATCTGCCGGAGTTCCGAGCGGCGCCGTGCCGACCTCCAAGCTATCGGCCGGATTGAAGACGACGTAACGCTCGCCATCAATAGCTTCGCGCAGCTCTCCGGCAATCATCATGGATTCATCGACGCGGTTCACCCGGTCGCCGAAGGACCATCGCGGCCCCTGCGTCGCGGGCTCGTCAATCATGGCTTTGATAAAGTCGGCCGTGCCTGTTCAGCCAACCGCTCCAGCGTCCGCTCGAACCCACCTTGGCGAACTAGTAGTTCGCGCCGCTCATCGCGGCCGTCGGTCGATGCAAGCTCGGCCGTGATTGCCTCGGTTAGCGCACGCAGCGCCGCACGCAGTGGCTCGACATCGCGTTCGTCAAGCGACACGACGACCTGTCGGACATCTGGCGCTGTTTCCTCAATCGGTTTAGCTATCGAGAGGGAAGGCACATTCGGCTCTCCTACGGAGAGGCGACCCGCCACAGCGGTCCGCTTCGCTGCGCGCGCGCGGATGTCCGGAATATTGATGCCGGCAATACCAATCAATTCGAATGCCTTGGTCAGCTCGGAGGCATAGTTCAAGTACTGATCGTAGGTGTTGTCCGAGAACAGTGTGGCATGCGCAAATCCGCGATCGAGCTGCAGGACGTTCGCAAAGAACGCGCGATACGCTTCGACGAACTGGCGCACCTCGTCAGGGGTTGACGGATTCGCGCGCTCGAACTCCATTGCCGTTGCTAGCACGTCCGCTTCTGCTGGGTCCGCGGCTAATAGGTCGAACACTTGGCTGCCTATCTCTCGCATGTCCGCGGGCAGCATCGCCACTTTCCCCTGTCTCGCCAGATGAACGTACAGCGCGGCATATAGGGCTAGTCGCGCTGCAACAAACACCATGCCGTATTGACTCGCTTGCAGACCACCCTCGATATCGAGATGGTACCCACTGTGTGCGGTGACGACCCTCGTTGCGAGCGCATCGGCGACGAAGTGCGCGCTGGCAGCGCGAGGCATCCTTCGCAAACGGCGCACCGGGACTGTCATACGCTTCCCTGCCGAAGAAGACCGTGCATTGCTAGGTCGAACAGGACTTCGTCCACCTCGAGCGCAGTCATGACTTGCTCCTGCTCAGCGCGGTCGAGAAGATCGCCTCGCCGGGTCGGAGTCGCAATCCATTGCCAGAGCTTAGAGCTGGCTTCATCCAGCTCAAACAACGTTGTCTTGTTCTCGACGATGAAGCATTGACCGTTCACCACGATAGCCTGGGCTGTCTTCGCCTGACGGCACATCACGTCGTTCAACGACCAGGACTCAAACGCCTGCATGCCCATGTCGCGACAAAACTCGGCGACCGCATCGAGATATTGGGAAACATCCCGACGGCCCAATGACTTGATGTCCCAGGCGCGTTTGAAATCTGGCGAAGTCTTTGGAACGATCCTGAGCAATTTCTCGAACCGCCACTTGAATCCAGGATAAGACTGCCCATGTGCCGCCAGAAATGAGTCGAGTGCCGCCGCCGCCGCCTGTTGAGCGGCTACGTACGCTCCGGCCTCGCGACACAATGCAAGCTTTTGCCGAGCCTCACCGAGCAAAACCACCGAGCGCAGCCCGCACCATGTCGCCACACATTCATCTATTGTTGAGCGCCGGAATGAATCCCGTAGTTGCTCGAAAGAGTGGTGGCTGGTGAGAGCCCGGCCAATTAAGACGCGATAGTAGAACTCAAGCTCGAACAGCGACAGGGAGGCTATTTGCCGATAGTCGTTCCGATCGATAGCGTTAAGCGTTGTAGCCACTCGCGTAGCGTGGGCCAGGCTAAAGATCTCGTAAACGGCGTACTGAGCGTCCAGTACAACTGTCACGAACGGGTCCCCAGTGTATTTCTCGGACTGCACGACGTAGAGGTCGAAATCCGATGTCGAGTTGCCGAGCCCCTCCATTCGCGAGCCAGACACGAAGACAATGTCGGTCGCCAAGGGGTCGAAGGCGGCAGCCAATCGGCCGAGCACCGCCTCTTCCGCCTCACCGAGGATCGCGAGGCTATTCCCTTCGGACCTTAACGTTTCAACTTTAGACTTCACGAGCATCTTGGAGACGAATGACCGTCCGGGTGACAAAGCTGTCAGGCTCTCAGACTCTCCCGGGCGTGCATCCGACTGATTCGCACTGCAGGAAGCAGTACTCCGCCGGCGGCGACAACGACGACCACGGCGACCGCCGCAGAAACCATCGCCAAGTCTGTGCCGGCAACGTAAGAGATTTGGCTGCGAAGGAGACGCCCTCCAGCATAGACACCAAAGAGCCCTAAGGCACCGCCGACGAGAATCAGACTCGCACCCTGCTTAGCGATGAGCAGCACGACGTCCTGAGGTGTGGCACCAAGCGCCAAACGGGTGGCGACTTCAGCAGTCCGTTGTCCGACAGTATGAGCGACTACGCCGTAGATACCTCCGGCCGCCATGACGAGAGCGCATCCCGCAAACATCATCATCAGCACCACCCCGATACGTTGCATCCGCAGTGAGTCCGCTACAACCCGGTCCGCCGTGTTGATTACGATCGGCACTTCGGGGTCCGCCTCCCGAATTGCAGACGTGACAGCGCCGCCGATGACAGTCGGATCAGCAATCTGCGTCCGGACAATTACTGTTTGGCGCCAATAGGTCGCCTGACTCTGTGAGAAGTAGAAAGTGGGCTCAGCCGAGCCGTCTAACGTCGCGTACTTTGCATCATCAACCACCCCGACAACATTGATGAGGACTTTGGGGTTTACGGTCGGATAGCCGACGGCGAACTGTGAGCTCAATGGTTCGCGTCCCGCCAGGAACTTCTGGGCGAATGAGCGGTTAACAATGGCAATTGGCGGGTTTGTCGGTAAGTCCTGCCAGTTGAACTCGCGGCCGTTAAGCAACGCGATACCCATTGTCCCGAAAAAGCCAGGACTTACGCGCCTGACCCTCGCTGAGTCTTGCCTGTTCGGATCTTGAGCAGCTCCGGCGACTGCGAGAAACCAGGCCGTGTCCCGCTCGGTTCCGAGAGGAAATGACGACGCTGAAGCAACAGACTCGACTCCGGGTATCGCGCCTATTCGCTCGCTAACTGCTCGAAACCAAGTAGCCAACTGGTCGGCTGTCCTGTACTTCGTTGGCTCCAAAAGCACTTCCGCCGTCAGCCGCCCCTCAGAGTCAAATCCGGGATGGGTTTCCTCAAGCAGTGACAGACTCTGTGACACCACGCCGACGTTACCGATCAACAGGATCGCGAGCGCTATTTCTGCCACGATCATTGTCGCGAACAGGCGGCGCGGCGACTTGCCTAGGGTTATACCCCGTCCGCCTTCATTCAAGGTGCCTCGCACGTCCGCTTGCGAGATTCGCCAAGCCGGTATGGCCGCAACCAATAAGGCGGTGACCAATGAAATCCCACCAACGAAAGCCACAACCGGAAGGTCGACCGAGACCGTCTCAAAGCGGGGCAGGATCGCACTTCCCATAGCTAAGAGGGCTCGTAAGCTCCCGAAAGCAATCCCGGACCCAACAACTACCGCGATGGTCGTCAGTACCAATGCCTCGGAAATCTGTTGCCGTACGAGATCTCCGCGGCTCGCGCCCAATGCGGCACGCAATGCGACCTCGCGCGAGCGGTATAATCCACGAACAAGGAGAAGATTGGTCACGTTAACCAACGCCAGTAATAGAACGACCACCGACCCAATCGCCAGGAGTCCCAGGACCGGTCTTAAGTCACCAACAACGTGGTCAAGTAGTGACCGAGATGTGTATCGGCGATTGCGCTCTTCTGCGGGGTACTCGACCGCGAGTGCGGCCATCGTGACGTCAAGTTCTGCCCGCAGCTCTTCGGCAGTTCTACCAGGGTGAAGCCGGACGTACCCATCGTACCTGTGAACGGTGCTCTGGCGATCCAGGCGCGAGTTTGTCCAGAGCGCAGTATCGGCTGGCGTTCTTAGGCTCGGAGGCGCAACGCCCACGACGGTAACAGGACCTTCTGTCAGACGAATCGAACGTCCGACGATGTCTGGCGCGCTGCCGAACAGGTTCGTCCAGGTATCGAACGCGAGCACTGCGACTGAGGGGCCCTTCCCTTTGTGCTCGTCTGGCGTGAACACTCGCCCGAGCGCCATCGGCAGTCCCAATACTTGAAAGAACTCGTCACTCACACTCACAGCCACGGTAGGAGTTGGGATACCGGCACCATCGATGATCGCTGTTTCCGTACGCGCGGTGAAAGCCGCGTGTGCCACCGACTTCCTGGCGTCGTTAAGCCGAGACAGTTCCACCGGTGCGACCTTTCCGGTGGAGACACTTCCATCCAGCGTGCCCGTTCCAAGAAAGTAAAGATCGGAGGATCGAGGATACGGCAGAGGTTTCAGCAGGGTCGTATCAATGATGCTGAACGTAGCAGTAACAGCAGCGAGTCCCACAGCCATGGTGAGAGACGCCATGGTGGTCAACAAAGGATCTCTCAATAGAGATCGGAGAGCATAGACAACATGTCTCAGCATGGCGGCTCCTCAGTGTAGTGGGTCCTTGGCGGCCATTCTATACTTGCAGAAGCCACTTCTGCACACCGTCCCGCACAGCGTTCATTCACAGGGTAATGAGGGCACAAACCATCTAATCTCGGCGTCGCAGGCGATGCAGCGAAGCCGAATCCACCTTGGACAATCAACGCCGAGTGCCTCGGACAGGCGATATTCAATCGTGGATCCACAAGCGCATTCCACCAGATAGCGTAGTTGAGAGGCTGCATCGAGGAACCTGCTGGCAGAGCCGGAAGCCTGGTGAGATGATGTCCTTAGTGCGGCCAGTTCTGCTTCACACCCACAGTCCAGGGCCACGCGCTCAAGGATAGTTTCCAAGCGCGCGCCAAGGTCTGCGTTCCTATCCTTCGCGAATAGGCGAATTAACAGCGGACCGGCAAATTCGACGGCTGGCAGCGCATTGGCCAAGCTGGCCCTGATAAAGGTGTATTGGGAAGTCATTTCTAAAGGGCCGGATGGAGCTTCGCCCTCTCAGTCACAGGCAGTCGTCGGGCCTTTGAAGTGTGAGACGCCAAACCTGCGACTGATTAGAGACACTTTAGATGTCTAATTGAATTGATCAAGAGCAGAGTGAGGCAGGAAGCGACGTACATTTTGCCCTTGGAGGGAAGCCAGCTCACGTCGTAACGCGCGACGAGTTGCAAACGGAAGTACAACCGTCGAGCGTGACGAAACAACTGGCGCAGAGATAACTACCTAGCCGTCCGAAGTCCTTTCACTGCTAGGAGCCGCCTAATCTCGGCCAATGCGTCTGGATCTCGAACGAGGGTCTGCCGATCCAAGAAGTCGTCAACTCCCGGCGGCAAGCGGGGATCGGGTAGGCCAGAAAGTTCAAACAACTTCTTCAGGGTTCTCTTGTCTGTGACGTTCAAGAGGTTTTCTGCTCTTGTCCCTCGGTCCATTGCCAAAACGACCGCGCGCAACATACGCCCGAAGACCAGCGACCGCCGTGCACCGATGCCGACAGTACTGCACCAGTTGCGCAGCGCTCCAGAGGACGCGTTCACACAGGAACTCCATGCCGACACCGTATTTGGGTCTTCTGGAGAATCAAGGATGCGAACGACTGCCGTTGCCCAACGCGCGGCTGCATAGCGAATGGTGTCGCCGGAACTGTGGGTGATCGACAGAGGTTCGATCCTGGCGTGAAGCGACGGATCCAAGACCGAGGTGTGTCTCGTAGCATTTCGTCCGTCGGCGCTTCCAAAGCATTCGGGACGACTTGCCTTTGCTGGGATGCCGCGGTCGATCAACACCAAGACATAGCATTCGTCATGCTGCGGCACTCGGCATTCAATTTCTGCAACAGAGTCGTCTTGTTGCGAGTCCATGACGACGCCAAAACCCGCGGCCTCTAGTCGCTCGCGAATGGCCTTTAAGCCAGACTCCCTTGAGGCCAAGAGTATAAGCTGCGACATGTACGACGCTCCACTGAAGCGGCCCCGACCCTGTCTGAACGACTAACGAGTATGAGACATTGATAATGTCTCTTATGTCTTAAGGAAACGCGACAATACCATTCCGCAACGATTTCCGCGCCTCCAGATGCAAAGAAACCCTGCAGCGGAGGAAGTACGGCAGATCGTGCTCAGGATCCCAACGGACCGTGTTTTGTGGGGGTAGCGGAAGCTTGAATTTAAGAGCGGGCGTTTGGCGCCGAGCGCGAATGCCCCTTGGCACTCGTTACGAGGACTGTTGCGTTCTCTTCTTGGCCCAGTAGGCTTTCATTCGCTTGCTGACCAACTTCCTTTCGGCGGCGTTCATGGGCTTCCGCCGACGCCGCGCAGCAAGCGCCGGGGATGCGATCCCGATCGATGCCAAGGCGGTCTGTACAGCCCTTATTTCCCTTTCCGTTCGAACTTTCTGTGCAACAAGCTGGCTAAGTGCTTTTTGCAGAACGACTTGCGCGCTCTCCATGATGCTCCGATTCCAAGGATGCCTTCGAGGCCAGGGTTTGTTCAGCCGAGCGTGTGAGAGAATTCTACTTAGTGGCCGTCTATCTGTCTACATGGGTGTGTCGCAACTTGTTTGGCGGGCAGACAACGCCGCAATCGGGTCGCTCAACGAGCGGTTTCGGGAGGATGTTCCAACGGGCATGACGGAAAGATGAACGGCCGGCAGCTCACTCTCCTCGAGGGATATGTTCGTTCGCGTTCTAGAGTGTCAATCGGCCGGCCGCGCTGAAAAGTCGTGGACTGTTTCGAACCTCGAAGCGCGTCGGACGTCATTAGAGAATAGGCGTTGATAGGTAAGTTCGCTGGACACGCGGACCGATGGCTGTCGCGATTTGGTTGTGAGGTATGCCGGTTTTCGCGGTGATTGTCTCCGCATCTATCGCGTCACCCAATTGTTTGCCAATAATCACTACCTCCTCACCAACGCCAACGTCTGGAACATCGGTCAGATCGATGCGAGTGTGCTCAAGCGAAGGGCGAGAAATGACTGGCACGCGCCGCCCGCGCACTAGCACGTGACCTACTGTGAGTCGATCCATTCCATCTGCGGAGCCGAACGGAATTACGCCCAGTCGCATCTGAGGACGAATTGGGAACGGCGCCTCCTCTGCAAATTGGTCGCGTTGTGTCACAGCTCGGACGGCAATCACCTTTGTCGAAAGCTTGCTAAGTGTGGGCCGAAGAGAGAGGTGACCGCCCTCACCTCGGGAGGTAATGCCATATAGCATGCGGCCCGGGTCCACTGCATTTAGGTATGTCTGTGGGAACCGGAGCACAAATGGCGATGCCGCTAGTAGCCTTAACGGCACAGCGACACCAACGGATTCCAATGCGGTAGTCAGTAAGTCCTCGCCCTGGCCCGTGGTGGTGTTCTGAGCCGGGGGCAACGAAAGGGGCCGCTACGCCGAGGTGGCGAGCAGGAGCGCGTCGGGCAGCGTGACCGTGCCGGGCCGCGCGAGGGCGGCCTCGACGGCGTGCAGCAGATACGCGTGCGGATCGACGCCGGTGAGCTTCGCGGTCTCGCACAGCGTGTAGAAGAGCGCGGCGACCTGCGTCCCCCGCAGCGACTTCGAGCCGTAGTGATTCTTGCGGCCGACGACCGGCCCCCGGAGCGCCCGCTCCGCGGCATTGTTGTCGAGTGCAATGCAGGGGTCGTCGACGAACCGGGTGAGGCCGGTCCACCGTTCGAGCATGTAACGCACCGCCTTGCCAAACTCGCTGCGCGGCAGGCCGACTTGCTCGGTCGCCCAGGTCTTGATGCGACCGAGGATCGGCCCCGATCGCGCCTACCGAAGCTGTTGCCGCAGGGCCTGCGCGGCGGCATCGCCGGGAAACCGACCGGGGACGAGGCGTTCGACGGCGTACAGATCGCCGATCAGCTCGGTGATCTCAGCACACGCAGTCGGCCAGTGCTCGGCGATCGCGTCATACTTCCGCTTCGTGTGCGCCCAGCAGTGCGCGAGTGCAAAGTGAGGTCCGTCCCGCGCCAGCACCTCGTACACGGCGTACCCGTCCACGACGACCGTGCCGCGATAGCCGCCGAGGAACTGCCGGCCCTCGTCCGCGGACTTCCCGGGCAAGATGCGATAGAAGGCGATCGTCGGTGTCGCGAGGCCCCAGACGGTGCCGGCCGACTGGGCGTCCGATCCGAGGCGGGGCCAGCGCGTTTCATCGACATGGATCGCCGGCACGGCCAAGGCCTGGCGACCAAGGCCTCGTAGGTGGGCTCGAGATGCCGCGCCAGGGGCCTGAATCTGATCCCACAACGTCTGCGACTCGACGATCAGGCCCTCGCGCGCCATCATCCGCACCTGACGCTCCAGCGGCAAATGATCGGTGTACTTCGCGACGGCCACGCTGACCGCGAAGGCCGGGGTATACCGCCCGCCCGGGATCAGGGTGGGCGGGGCGGGTGCGGTGACCACGGCCCCGTTGCACGCACACCGATACTTCTGCCGCGCATGGTGCTGCACGTGATACGTGGCCTTCACGGTGGTGATGCGCTCGGCCGTTTCGTATTGGCCGGCCAGCTCGGTGAGCGTGCCCCCGCAGGCCGGGCACCCGCGCTGATCAGGCGCCAGCTCGTGCCGCACCTCGATGACCGGCAAGGCCGGCTGCTCGCGCGGCCCGTGTCCCGGCCGCGGGGGCCGCGGGATGGCCGGGGCTGGCGCGGCTGGCGCGCCCCCGAGAATGGCCGCCCGTGTCTGGTGCAGCGTCTGCTCGATGGCGAACGTCAGCTGCGCGACCTCGGGGAGCCCGCGCAGCCGCGCGAGTTCCGTCGTCAGTTGGAGATTCTGGGTGATGAGTCGCTGATTCTCGCGCTCGAGGAGCCGACTGATCTGCCGGAGCGTGTCGACGTCGCGTTCCCCAGCCAAGGGCACCACGTTGCCGCACAGTAGATCATCACGCGCGATCCGAGGCAAGCGAAAACTGCGTGAGGGCGGGCGGCGTGAGCGGCATCCGCCCCACCAGCGAGCTGCCATCGAGAAAGAGATCGAGCTCGCTCACCGTCAGCGTCATCGGACCAGCGGCTTCGTCACGCCACAGGGCCGCGAAGCGCCCGCGCTCCAGGCGCTTCACATACAGACAGAGCCCCGTCCCGTCGAAGTGCAGGACCTTCGCGCGGATGCGATTCCGGCTCACGAACAGGAAGACATCGCCGCTCAGGGGATTCCGCGCCAGTCGTTCGGTGACCATCAACGCAGAGGCTGTCGAACCCCTTGCGCATGTCCGTCGGCGCACCGTGCGCGTAGACGGCGACGCGCCGGCCGGCCCATCTCATCGCAACCGCGCGGCCAGTTGCGCAGCCGTCTCGACGTCCACGCCCTCGACGCGGACGCCCGTGGCGTCGATGACTACCACGAGGCGCGGGGGCACGGGCGCCGCGTCGGCGATGACACGGACCGGGCGCCACCGCGGATCCTGGGCCCATCGGCGCAGGCTCACTGGCGCGACGCCGAGCGCGGTCGCCACCGCGCGCACCCCGTCGCCCGTCGGCTCGCGCGCCCGCCAGTACGCGACGGCCTCGTGGCGGAGCTGGTCCGAGTACCGTCGCTCCGCCCCCTGGCGATCACCTAACTCCCGCCGCGCCTGAGCGCCCGCGCCTCCGCGCTGCGACGCATTTCGATACCTTGGGGTGACTCATGGGCGGGGCTACTCACAGACCGCAAAATACCACTTTGCGCGATGTCCATGAACACGGCGCCGATCACAGTCTCCGCAGCGGTTGTCAAGCGGCGACCAGAATGGGACCCGCTGGTGGCATCCGAGTCGATGCTCGGTCTGTCCGAAGCTCACGGTGGATCCTGACTGACGCCGCACTGTTTCAGAAAACCTGGTGGAGCCTTTCCAGCAAGTGTTCCGAGGAGAAGATCTCGGAGAGGCTCGCGGCGAGTGTCATTTCGAGTGTCATTTGATTGGAGCTAGCCGCATACCACGGCAGTACGCGGCAGACCGTGGCAGAGCGGCAAAACGGCTAACCGGCTGAAACGGCAGTACTTGGCAGACAACGGCAGAGCCTAGCAGGAATCAGCAGAGGCTCGGGGTCGTCTCCCTGCTTCGCACCCATCTGCCAATAGCTTCCATCCTCTTCCGCCTTCTTCCATCTTCTGCCATCCTCTGCCGCTATTTCCCAGTTCGACTGAGAGGGCAAGGTGGCTGGGAAGACGGACTTCGAACGCCGTTGAGGGCCCCGATCTCCGGATTTCGTCGGACGGTCAGGAACATGAAGAAGGCCCGCCGAGGCTCGCCAGATAGGTGGGGAAGGCCTCGTAAAAAGCCTGCTTAGTTACGCCGAAGGCGTCCTGGAAGGCTTGGTCGAAATTCATGCCGGCACCCAAGCCTTGGTTCAGGATGCGCAGCGACAACATGCCATTGGAGCTTTGGGCAACCAGTCGCTTCACCGCAATCTGGCCGACGTCGCCGGGCCAGACACCAATTGACGTGATGACGCCTTCGAGGGATCCCAAACATCGAACCGCCTGCCCTGTCGACAGTGCGTTCCGAAGCATGAAAGTATCCCTGTCGGCCTCCCTGATCTGACCGCGTCGGATCATCATCGAAAACGCGATGTAATCAGCCATCCCTTCGCTCATCCAGGCAACAAGGCGTTCTCTTGATGTGAAACTCAGTCCACCCAACGCAGACTGCCACCCATGCGTGTATTCGTGAGCCGCGGTCTTTTCTTTCTGGGCCGTCAAGCTCCATTCACCGCCCCATCCGGGCTGGGCAAAATGTGGATGCCTGACGTCGAAGAACGGTCGGGGCCGCCCGGAGGTGTCGAGTGCCGTGCAGCACGCGCCACCACCGCCCGGTATTTGAGCGCCGGGGTCCGGATTGCCGAGGCCGTCGCGACCACCTTCACGTTGATGCCGAGCTGAGTGTTGACCGGGATGTCTCCTCCCAGCTCGCTCGCCAGGAACGCTTGCGCCTGAACGATTCCTCGGCGAATCGCGTCGAGATCGGCTGCGGGGACATCCGCTGCGACGTCGTACAGAAGGAGGCTGCCGCTCGCTGGTGGTGCGATCGACACGGAGATGATTCCACTGAAGCCTGCGTGAGTGGCCTGAATGTCGGCGCCGCCATAACCCGTGGCGGTCACGAGTCCGGTTGCCGAGACCATGGCAACGTTGGGATTGCTGGACAACCACGAGGCTTGCGTCGTGACGTCTTGGCTGGTGCCATTCGAAAGTGACGCAACTGCTCGCAGCTGGGTGGTTTGCGTCACAGCTACAAGCGAGGACGTTCCAGAAACCGTGATTGCAGTCACGGTAGCCGAGGGCGACGGTGACAGTGGAGTCTTGGGCGACTCCTTGCCACTACATGCCACAAAACACAGTAAACAGAGCGGCACGACGGCACTGAGGCGTGTCAGGAACATAACAAGTCTACGTCTCAGACAATCAAGCAAGCCAGAGAGATCGGCTAGGCCATTTGTGGATTCCAGACATTCTGAACCAGTTGGCGTCCTAATCTGAGTCTCCTTGATCGCGTCGTCAAGGCTCACGTGTTAGCGCGCGCCGCTCAGTATGGCAACCAACGCCGCATCCACTCAGCCCTTCTTGGGGCAAATTCTTGCAGTGGCTGTTTGCCGCGGCCCGCATCGTTGCCAGGGTTGCTCCAGTAGGCACACGCCTCAGCATTATCTTCAATAGGGTTGGCGTAGCCACAGCTCCATCTCTCGCATGCCTCAACCCATCCAAAACCGGGTGCCTGCCCTCCCGGGCTACCCAGCCGCCAGCCTGTTAGCTCAACAAAGCTGCGCCCCTCGGCGGTTTCGGTCCACGCCGGCACAAACTCACCGTCATGTGCCGGATCCGACCTTCCTGAATCAAGAATCACGCGGTGTTGGTGTACGTGGCAGAGTTCGTGGGCTATTGCAGCAAGCTCGCCACCCACCGGGCTCGGGGAGCGGTAATACACGACGCGCTGCGAAGCAACATAGTTGGAGGCCTGATTGCTTGGCCACCTAACGAGACAAAGATTACTGACCAGCGACATCCTGGCCATCATCGGCGCAAGCGCCGATGGCCACGGACTACAGTCTCTGACCATCACGAAGTTGACAGTCATGTCGGTTGCCAGAGTCGTTGATCGCTCTTGCGTTTGGTAGCCGTTCAAAGCGGCTCGAAGGTTGAATGTGCCGGCAAGAACACCAGGTATCGAGTACTGTCCGCTCGCATCGCTCATTGCCGATGTCCCGGCGTTCGGCCCGTCGACAATGGAGACGCTTACCCCTGCAATCGGGGTTGTGTTGTTCAAGTTAGACGAGCCGTATTCCCCTACAGACCCCCGCAATGTGTACTTTGGGGGTTCGATCGGAGTTGGAGAAGTGGGCACACTCGCAGTTGGGGAAGGCTGACCTGGAGCTGAAGGAGCTGTCAGGGGTGTGGCCCCACCGCATGACGTAAACGTCGTCGCAAACAGGACAGCGATATACGCTTTGATTTGCACTGCAGCTCCCTCAATTGCGAATCGCTCCGAATCGTATCACTGGCGGGACCGCGCGATCTTTGTCGCGAACGGTCTAAGAGATTGACATCGTCCTTGAGGCCTCTGCCACTGTTCCACTCCGACGGAGTGCACGTTGGCTGGGGCCTCGCCTCTCAGCCAGACCTTGTCACTTGGCGGGTGACAGTTTGGTCCATGGCAGACGAAGGTGAACCTGCCTCGGCCCACCCTTGGCCGAATGGCCACCCACCCCGCAAGGTCGCCTTACTTTATGGACTCATCGGGGCACGCTACGAACCCTCAGGAACACACTTGCTGTTCATGACTGCCTTCTGCGCGGCGCGAGTGAAGACGAAGAACTCAAGGGCCTCGGCGACCGACACTGCTTGTGACTGGCCGTTCGCCGGAGCGGCGATCTGCCTCGCCTTGCCGAGGTGGACACTGAAGATGCCGAGCACCTCAGTCACATCACCCTTCTTGAATGGCTTTCCGTCCTGGCTATCACTACGCGTGACAAGACGAAGATTCCGATAGAGGACTTGGTTCCCCACGCAACCGACCGTACTGCAAACGTCTGCGCGCAAGACGATTCCGTCCTCCAGGGGCTGTACTGAAGTTATGCGCACCGGTAGCTGGTAGAAGTTTGACTCCTCGGACAAGAAGATGTGCAATTGACCATTCGCGTTATAGGCGAGAGGCCAGTTGCCGGCGGAGACCGCGCTGAAAATTCTGGCGGCCTTGCTCAGGCCATATCCGGCGTAGCGCGGCATGGGAGCTGTCGGGGGGAAATCGTAGTCCTCCGATCCCTCATCAGTAGACTCCAGATGCCAGGCAGGATGCAGTTCAACAACGTGGTTCGGGTTACTTGAACCGTCAGGGTTCTTCTTCGATTCGTCATCGTAGTGGCCCTCGTTCCAGACCCGCATGTAGCCGGTAAACGTGACCCGCGACCCTTCGAGGCTCTCCAGGAGCTCCGCGTCGTCACGGGTAGCATTTGGCGGTTCGGCTACCAAGCCCCAAGCCACGGTCGGCTGACCGACGAGTCGCGAGAATGGGCGTTCGGAGCCGTCCAACTCGACTGAGGACTCGTACGCGCCAAGGTGAACCTCGCCGTCCTTTCCGCTACAAGACACCTTGTTGGCGGGCATGTTGTGCAGCGGACCGGCTCTCCATTGCCCATCAAAGGTGATTTCGGAGAAGGCAAGGTCTCCGTCAAAGTGCTTTTGAACAAACTCCGGATCAAAGCGAATCCAGACACCTCCGCCCGCTGCCGCGGCGGCCAACGGCGGGGATGGTGGCGCCGAACTCGGCAGGCCCCCCGTGTGCCGGCGGACAAAGGTCCGGTAAACCCAGCCTTCAAGCCCGGTTTCGGGCACCCGGACACGATAGTAGCCATTCTGCTGTCCGTCTTGGAGCAACTCGACATTCACGCCCTTTGAGAGGCTGTCCAAGACCTCAGCATCACCCTGAGGCGTGCCCTTGAGCGTCACGGAGCGACGAACCTCAAGAAAATCGGCCTGCAGCGCAGCGGTGCACAGACCCAGGCCTAGTAGCAACGCAAGAAGTTGGCGCGTCTTCATCGGACGACCACCGTGTCTGACCGCACGTTGCGTGCGGCATCTCGCTCCTTCTTGGCCTTGACTGCATCGCTCTGAACACCCAGCAGATCGTGGAACAGCTTGACGGAGGCCTTGCTGCCTCCCGCAATGACAGCGCCCGTAATCAGAACCCCGATCAAGGACGTCTTCTCTGCGAGAATGATGATGCTTAGCGCATCGAAGTCACGCCACCAGCACACCCCAGCGGACAGTGCAAAAGCGATCGGCTCCTTAAGTCCAGACTCATCAAACCGCCTGACAAACCAACGGTGCTCGAATAGCAGTGCCAATGCCCTTTCGAGGACGAACGCCAAGACGATGATTGCGGTGATTGCTTCGAACGTGCGTTCCCAATCTAGGTGGAATAGGTTCGGGTCCATTGGCGAGAGCCTCCAGATCCTCAGAACTCGGCGGGTGACAATCACCGTGACGTCGTATCTAGCCGACGCGCCCTGAGCGCGCGGCAACCGTCCATCAGTGAGGCGCACCCTACGTCGAGTGGCCGGGATCAATCACGGGTGCAGCGCTGGATGTGATCGTCGCGGGGCATCCAGCCTATCTATTTGATAGACGGCCAGACCCGCGCCTTTTCTCATCTTTGGTCGCGTCGAAGAGGTCGGCCTTGGCCCTCCAGGCGGCCTTTCAGGGTCACTTGAGGAAACGGCCACTCTTGGCCGCCTATTAGCCCACGAACCGCGCGATCTGCAACCGGTGGGAACGGTCCGGGGGCGCCCAACTCGCCAGACGTTGGCTCAGGTGGCAAATGTACGTTCAACGGCCACGCACTCGGCCCTCCGTTGGCCATGACAAAAACCGCCTCCGGCCGAAGTCGACGCTCGACCTATTTCCGGGCCCTGGCTCGAAGAATCGAGACCTCCAGGGCTGCCTGGAGGTCGATGACTTCGTGTTGCCGCCGATGCACTCTGGCCAGCTCGTGTTCCAGCTCCGGCAGCTTCTCGACTAAATCGCTGGAGAGACTGGTGTAGAGGAGTTCCTTAACAGCGCGGTGAAGTTCTGCCAGTTCTTGCCCTTCTGCGTCGAGGCGATCGAACTCGGCGAGTTGATGTTCGATAGACGCTTCGCCGGCTGCGTGATTTGGGTGTTCTTGACGTTCGGACACCTAAGTGGGGTTAATTGCGGTAGTGAAAGTATAGCAAGCGAATAGGTGGGTGCCCAGGGCGGCAGGCTCAAGCGGCGGCTCGATGGTGCTCGGGGAAATGAACACTCATTGTTCGCCCATGTTGAGCTATCCTTTGGCGCCGGCTGATAACTGCGAATTATCAGGCCGGCAGGAGAAGCCAGTCGATGCCACCGTCGTCAGCCTATCTATTTCTCGAGCTCGCGACGATTGTGTTCTTTCTTGGTTTCTGCTGGGAGCAGTTTCGGCTCACAGAGCTGACGTCTGGAGCTTTCTGGAAACCGGCGTTAACGTTAGCGGTCTTCTGGTTTGCTATCGATCAGATCGCGGTGAGAGCAGGAATCTGGAGCTTTCCGGCGGGCGGGACCTTACAGATTCGGATCCTCCATCTGCCTCTCGAAGAATATCTGCTGTTCTTTATCCACACCCTGATGTGCGTCCTGCTCTTAAGACTGTACGAGGGACGGCAGCAATGACGATCTATGCCCTATACAACTTGGGTCTTGCCGGACTGGCTCTGTTGCTTTCAATCTGCGTCCGTTCGTCGCTTCCCCCGCTGCAGTTCGCACTGGCCGCACGTGTAGGCTTGCTCACAACGCTGTTCGCATACCCATGGGATTTCTTTGCCATCCGCCTCGGTGTTTGGAGATACCCGAGAGATCCAGGGCTCGTAGTCTACGGTGTGCCAGTGAACGACCTCATCTTCATGTGGCTATGCACGTACATTGCGACGGTCTTTCTCGCTTGGGACCGGGCTAGGAACAGCCGACGCAAGCGCCATCCCGAAAGCCAACACGCACGAGAACAGAACGCTTGATAAGAGCGACTGGGATCGCCGGGACGAAAGCGTGCTCGACGCGATCGACTGAACACCTCCAGGAATCAGAATGCCTGAGCCCAACTCACCTTCCACGACGAGGGTAACGGGCGAACTGACACCGTTTAAGGGAGTCTTGCTTGAGAGGCCATCGCGGCTCAGTACGAGTCGATCGCGATTGGCTTCGGCTCCCGACTCACTTAGGGAACTCCAAACGCGCCTCTGGAGGTCTCCCTTTAGCGAAATGTGGGATTCAGCTGCAGTGGGCTCGAGGATGACCGCAATACCCTTTCTAGGCGTCGGTCGTCCATCGATGGACATCTCCGTGCGGAGCTCCGTAATGGCAATTGGCCCTGAAAGGTCAAAAAGTGAACCGGCGCGTTGGCCTCCGGCGAACGCCAGGCCCACCACCAAGCTAGGAGCGAGAACGAAGGCACAAAGCCGTCCCTTTTCGCCGCTTGGACGGTTCTTGAGTAGGCCCGGGAGAATTGAAAGTCCATCCATCATTTTGTCGACCAAGTTACAAGGCCCCTGCAAGTCGCAGCCAGCACCAAGGACAAGAGAGCTGCTACAGGCACTGTATTGAGCTGGTATGTATTAGGCGCATCGGTGAGGCCGCCGAGCGATGTGAGATAAACAAACCAAGCAAGCAGGCTCGGAACCGCCAGCCAGATCAAATGCCCCTCTCGAAGGCGCGATATCTTCCAGCCGGTTCCGACCTGAACGCCGGCGACAACGGAATAGGCTCCGAGCAGAGCGTTGGCCAGAAGGTACGGGTTGCCATTGCTCGAAAGCGCGAGAAAGACGAAGCCTATGGAGACCAGTGCGGAAGCCATCAGCCAATGAAATCGTGACATCTCTTCGCGAACTCCAGATGCTGTTCGACGCAACAAGAGCCCGACGTGAACACTCGCGAGCAGGGCACTGTTGAAAGACGATAGGAAGCTAGCGACAAGCCCTAAGGCGGCGGCGACAAACAGCATGTCGCTTGAGATGAGCCCGGCAAAAAGAGCTCCTGAGTCGGTCGGTCCATCTGCAATGGCCGGAGTAAGCGCCGCCAGCGGAATTAGCAGCAGGAAGGGCGCGGTGCCGACGCCTACAAACATCGGAAACCGCGGTCCCTGCCGTCTCATTTTCACTACCAGAAACACGCGCTTCCATGTGTCCGGGCTCGCCACCAGGAAACCCAGGCCCATCACGGAAGCAACCCCAAACTGAAACACGTAGAGCAGCGGCCCAGTCGCGGCTAAAGCTGGAAGTTCCCAGTATCCGCTCCTGGGCCACAGCGGCGGAACCAGTGAGCCACGCGTGGCGTTGTGAAATTCCAGGCTCAGGAGGACTGCTCCCATCAGCGCAATCATTGAAAACTGGAGCACGTCGGTTCGAAACACCGCCTTGTACCCGCCAAAAAGCACATAAAAGTAACCGATCGCGCCTAGTGCCATGGCTAAGAGGGTCGCATCCTCTCCCCTCAGGCCGAGTCCGGTGCGGGCCATCTCTCGGAGAATTAGCAATTCGGAGGCTGCAAAACAGCATTGAATCCCAGCCAGAAGGACACCAAAAACGATGGCATTGTCGCCACGGGCCTTCAACACTGACTGTAGAAACTCCTCAAAGCTGTCCTGGTTCCGCTTCTTGATCAGACGGGCGGTAAGAATGAGCCCGCTCACGGTCCCGAACGCGAGGCCTAGCAATGCGGGCAGGCCGAGAATCAACGTGATGCCGAAGTAGGCTCCAAACAGTGCGGTCAAGGAAAAGACAGTGCTCGCCTGGCCCGCTTCTGGCCAGGGAAGCCCATGGTCTTCGTCTAGCGGACGTTTGGCGTCCAACGGCCGCGAGCGCATTGAAAAATGGACGAGGAGCAGTGAGGAAACGAGGAGCGCGGCAACTAGGATTCCCGCCATCGTTGTTGTATTCCTCTGGTCCTGACCGGCTGGCCGCACGGGCGAGAACGGTGTTCGGCCCCTCACTGCTAGCGTTGTGCGCGTCTAATGATAATTCGCAGTTATTGGTGCCTCGCTGTGAGCCGAGAGAGGGTGTCAGCTCTGTCCATGCGATTCCGAAGGGTAAGGTCGCTGACTTGCGCATAGATTTGGGTCGTCGTAATGCTGGAATGCCCGAGCAGGCGCTGCACGAGTCGAATATCTACACCGGCCTCGATCAGCTTCGTGGCCGCAGTGTGTCGAAGCATGTGGGGAGTCACCCGGCGACTCAGGCCTGCTCTTTCAGCCAGCCCGCGTAGCCGCAGGCGCACAACGTGGGAAGTGAGAGCCACCCCCGAGAACGATGTCAATAACTGGCGGGTCGGAGTCTTGAGCCGCATTCTGCGCTCCAAGAAGGCGCTCAGAATACCGGTTGCTTTGGCTCCCGCGAAATAGACAGTGCGTTCGCGTTCACCCTTTCCACGCACGCGAATGGCTTTGCTAGCAATCGACACGTCCGGGAGCGTGACAGCGGTGAGCTCACTAATCCTGAGACCAGTCGTGAACAGAGCCACGACAACAAACTCCATCAGGAGCGCGTTGTACCGATTGCCAGTGACTCTACCCGAGGCCTCGGCACGAGCCCGCTTCAGGAGTTGAATCATTTCTTGGGTTTCAAGAGCCCGAGGTAGCCTGCGAGGAAGGCGTATCGAGATATTGGTACGGTCGAACGGGTTAATCGATGCCTCGTCCTTTCGTTAGAGCCACTTGAAGAATACTTTGAGGGTTGCGATTCGGCGTCGGATGGTTGTCGCCTTTAGCTTCCGCTCTTCGCTCAAATGCCTTGCGTACTCGTGCAGATGTTCCCGTGAGACTCCTCCAAGTCGCGCGTCAAGGCCGATCCGATTTGTGAAGTCCGCGAGGTCGCTCGTGTATGCCCGTGTGGTGTGGACCGCCAGCCGCCTGGAGTTGCGACAATGGTCAAGAAACTCCACAGTATTCTTCTGAAGGCTGCTCGGACCAAAGCCACTACTGAAATCGGGTCGACCAAATAGATCGAGTTGTCGCATTGAAAGGCCTCCTTGGACAGCCTGATGCTGTCCATGAAGATATCGGACTCAACGACCGTCACCCTTCAGACGTGGCCGCTTCGTAACGGGATAGCGTTGATCGGGAATCTCGCGCGCTACTGTGGTCGGCGTGTCATGAAGGTTGTTCTTGACAGTCGGAAGGCACAGCCGAGAACCTCGCGTCGCGAAGCCAAGCCAGAGACCCCCAATGGTCGGGGGGCTGAGAAACCTCCGCGTCGCGACCAGTTGGGTCTCAAGGATCCCAGGCTCAGTATCGCCAGTTGGGAGTCGGCGAAAGTACCCAGGCGCGCAGTTGCCAAGACTTCAGGGAGAAAAGGCTGACATCATGCCCGTCTATTGATGAGACAGGACCGCTCCGAAGCAGATGTGCTTTACCGGCAATAGACATGCTCGGAACGGGTAGAAATACCTGTGGGCAGTCGCCGGCGCGTATGCCAAACTACGCGGCGTGCGCGGCGTGCTGATTGTCGACGACGAGTCTTCCGTGCGGGAGTTACTCCTTCGATGGCTGGCCCCATTCGATTACAGCCTTCATGAGGCAGTCGATGCTGAATCAGCGATTAGCGTCCTCGAGACCATTCCGGTATCCGTCGTGCTCTGCGATCTCTCGATGCCAGGACGTGGCGGAGAGTGGCTTGTGTCGGAGATCCGAGAGCGATTCCCGACGGTTGCTATCGTGTTAGCTACTGGCGACGATGCAGTGCCGCCTCGGGTGAGCATTCAGCGCGGCGTCGTGGGCTACCTCGTCAAACCCTTCAATAGATCAGACACTGTTAGTTGCGTCGGCGATGCTGTCGCTTGGCATCGCGCTGCCTCGGGCAAGGCGCAGCGTGAGCGTGAACGAGGCAGAGGATGCACGTAGTGGTGACGGTGTCGCCTGGGTATTGTGGGCTGTGAGGGGTCGCGAAGATTGAACCAATCGAGGCTTTACTGCAGGAGAACGCGTCGAAGAGCTCCCGATCTCGGCGCGCGAGACTGTGATGTGGGCCGAGAGACGCTAGGCGCAAGATCCCCCTCTAACATAACGGGCGGTACGAACCGTTGCCGATCGTCGGTTTCTGTCTCTCGGGGCGGGGCGCCAGTATGACTCTACGCAAGGCCATCATCGTCGGTGTCGCACTGGCATGGATCGCATTGTCCGGTAGGATCCTATTGGCGGATTATTTTTTCGACGACACTGAGCTTGTTTACTTTTACAGCATGAGCAACGCGAACGCGTGCCGTAACAAGTGCACGTTCGGTCAAATGAACCAACAATCGATGAGTGGTGGGTACAGCATGGAGAGGCTTGAGCTCTCCCTGGGCGACGGGAAACAGATCTACCTGGTGTCCAGAACTGAGGGATGCGGCAGCGCGGGCTGCGAAAGTGCCGTCTTGTTGCGAGAAACTGAACATATGGTGCGGATCGAAGAGTCGTTCGGCCTAGACACGGACCGAGCCGAGCGCATTGCGCGCGCCGCACTAGGAATTGGACGAACTGAATCCAGCCCTCAGACGCCGGCTGTAATCGTCGCTGCCTTATGCGTCGTGACTCTCTGTCTGCTGTCGGCAATTATCACTCGGACAGTTGCCCATGGCCTGACGCTCTGGCAGCGGATTCTGGCTCAGACTGCGACTGCATTGCTGTCGACGGGCGGATTGTATCTACTCGGGGTCGTTGGTGAGGTCAACCTGCTGACCATCCCGTTAGGTGCGGGGGTTGCGGTGATTGTGGTTGCATCTGCAAAGGAGATATTCGGCTAGCGCCTTCTTCTCCATGAATGACCGGCTGGCTAAACACGACTGGCTCCCAGCGGATGTTCCAACCAGAAGGCCTCGGAGAGGCTCGTGACGAGTGTCACTTCGAGTGTCATTTCAGAATTTCTGGCGGCATCAAGCGGCAGAATATGGCAGTGCACGGCAGAGCAGCCACGACGCTAACTAGCACAAACAGCAGTACTTGGCAGTACGCGGCAGAGGATGGCAGAAATCCGACGGGCCTGACCCCCGTTTCCCTGCTTCCAACCCATCTGCCGTTAACTTCCGTCTTCTTCCATCCTCTGCCGTGCCCTGCCACCTTCTGCCGCTAGTTCCCAATTTGGCCCAGGGGCACACCTGGCTGAGAAGCCCTTCCTCTTGCAGATCCTGACCGTCGACACATTGGATTTCCTTGCTCGCCGCCTCCAGCCATCTCAACCCCCCGAGGTCGATACGGAGCGCCCGTCCCGCGCTGCGTCTTGACATTGGCCGGATCGCCACATAATGTGCGCTCTGTTGGAAACCCGGTGAGCGTCATCCGGGTGTGCCGGACGACGAAGTCATCCTCTGGTCGTCGGCTCCGGGCTCGATACCGGACGGAGAGATAGAAGGCCTTGCCCCGCCATTCCGGGAACACCTCGATCGGATAGTTGAAGGGGTCTGGAGGCCCATCGGTCGACCTGCTGGTGCAACAGCGAGGGTACGGCTGCCGTGGTCATCGATCCCGGTCCCGGCTGATCCCCATGGCCTTCTCGACATCCGCCAGGGTGATCATCATCGTCATCGGATCGACCGGCGACTCCGCAAAGCCGTGGTGAACGTAGAAGCGTTTCGCCTCCTCCGAAATGGCGTGCAGCAGGATCGCGCGGATGCCCACGGCTTCGGCCACGGCGAGCGTTCGCAGGAGTGCATCCCGGAGAAGTGCGGAACCGAGGCCAGTCCCTTGATGCGCCCGATCGACCGCCAGCCGAACGAGGACCATGACCGGGATCGGCTCCGGCATGTTGCGCCGCACCTTGCCCGTGGCGACGGCGTGAGCGACGGCGCCGGTGGCCAGGGCGTAGTAGCCAACGACACGTCCGTCACCGATGACCACGAACGTCCGCGAAGCACGGCTACCCTCATTCTGCAAGGCTCGACGCTTCAGCCAGTCGTTCAGCTCGGGAACGGTGCAGTCGAAGGCCGAAACGTCGTGCTCGCTGGTGAGATGCTGCGGCGCGCTGACCGGACTGCTCATCGCTCCCAAGGCGCGCGCTTCGCGAGCAGCTTGCGCAGACGCGGATTGTCCGCCGGCGGAGCATCGAGCGCCTTGGCAAACCGTCGGAATGCCGCCTCGTCCAGATGGAACAACCGGCGATCCAGCAGGACGGACTGGGCCTCACGGGTGGCGGCGTCCAGCATGAACTCCGTCCGATCTTTCCCCAGCGCCTCGGCCGCACGATCGATCAACGCGCGGCGCGCCTCGTCGGTGCGCAGATTGATGACCCTGGTTCGTGCGGTCGCGGTTCCCATGATGGACTCCTGCTGGTTCGGCGGTTCGAATGTCGGTGCCATGACGATAGCGTGGCGTATACACGTTGTCAATACACCAACTGGGTCGGGCGCAGTAGTGTTCGCATTCTGCCCGGCCGAGGTCTGGTCGAAGGGAATGCTCGAGAAACACGCCGGCCATCCGTGACTCAGTCGATCCGCTGCCCGTCAGCAGCCAGTTGCGAATTCCGACCCTGACACCCAGCCAGCTCTGCAATGAGGGATGGCTTCGCCTTATCGGTCGTGCTCACAACCGATTCCGGCACGCGCCAGCGTTTGCCGTCGACACACAGCCGGTTCCCGGTATTCATCGGCCGATCGCTGGGCGCGCCGGCGGCGAGTTTCGGGCGATGCGTGTAATCAACAGGTTGACATCGCGACGGCGTTCGACACTAGATATAGCGTTCACGGTCGCCGATCTTCGGATTGGGCGAAAGAGGGAATCCGGTGCGCCGCGTGACGCGGCAAGGCCGGAGCTGACTCCGCAACTGTGAGCGGCGAGCCACCCGCGCAACGAGCGCCACTGGTGAGAAGACCCACCGGGAAGGCCAGGCGGAATGGCGTTGACCCGCAAGCCAGGAGACCTGCCGTGTCACTGCTGCTACGTTCCTCGGGCGGGGATCCCTGAGTGCGCCTCTCGACGTCTCGCCCTGCGCGTTCCAGGGCCACGCCGGCGGCATCCTCCACCCTCGTCCAGGACCTGGAGGTTCGCCGAATGTTCTCGTTGCCTGCTTTCGTATCCACGGGCGAGATCGCCGTTCGCTCCTCGTCGTCGCCGGTGTCTCTGCGCGTCATCAAGCGCTCGGGCACGGTCGTCGACTGGGATCCGGGCAAGATCCGTTCGGCCATTGCCAGAGCGTTCCTCGCGGTCGAGGGGCCCGGCGCCACGGACTCGGTCCGGATCCACGACATCGCCGAAGAGCTCACGACCGCGGTCACCGACGCCCTGGCGCGCCGCGCCGGCGCCGCCCGCGCCCTGCACATCGAGGACATCCAGGACCAGGTGGAGCTGGCGCTCATGCGCGCGGCGCACCACAAGGCTGCCCGCGCCTACGTGCTCTATCGTGAGGCGCGCGCCGCGGCCCGGCGCACCGAACTGCCCGCCGCGGCTCCCGAGCCGGCAATCCACGTGCGGCGTCGTGACGGGGAGTGCGTGCCGCTCGATGCGGCCGCGTGGCGCACGCAGATCGCGCGCGCCTGCGACGGCCTGACCGACGTCTCGGTCGAGCGGTTGTTCGCCGATGCGCGCCGCAACATCTACGACGGCATCCCCGAGCACGAGCTCCAGCTGGCGACCATCATGGCCGCCCGCGCGCTCATCGACGTCGACCCGCACCACACTTACGTCGCCGCGCGCCTCCTGCTCGACGACTTCACGCGCGAAGCGCTGGCCTTCGTGACCGGTTCTGACACGCCGGCGGTCGACACCGCGCCGACCTGCGCGCAATACTTTCCGCAATTCATCGCCAGGGCCATCGATCTCGAGCTGCTCGATCCGGCCCTTGCCTCATTCGACCTGCCGCGCCTGGCCGCCGCCCTCCGTCCGGAACGCGATCGTCAGTTCCAGTTCCTCGGTCTGCAGACCCTGTACGACCGGTACGTGCTGCACAGCCACGGCACGCGGTTCGAACTGCCGCAGGCCTTCTTCATGCGCGTGGCGATGGGGCTGGCGATGCGCGAGGACGATCGCGAGGCCCGCGCGATCGAGTTCTACGACCTCCTCTCGTCATTCGACTTCATGTGCTCGACGCCAACGCTCTTCAACGCCGGCACACGCCGGCCGCAACTCTCGTCGTGCTTCCTGACGACCGTCCCCGACGACCTCGACGGAATCTTCGGCGCCATTCGCGACAACGCGCTGCTCTCGAAGTACGCGGGCGGGCTGGGCAACGACTGGACGCGCGTGCGCGGTCTGGGCGCACGCATCAAGGGCACCAACGGCGAATCGCAGGGCATCGTTCCATTCCTCAAGGTGGCCAACGACACCGCCATCGCGGTCAACCAGGGCGGCAAGCGGGCCGGCGCCGTGTGCGGGTATCTCGAGCCCTGGCACATCGACGTGGAAGAGTTCCTCGAACTCCGCAAGAACACGGGCGACGATCGGCGACGCACGCACGACATGCACACCGCCCTCTGGATTCCCGATCTCTTCATGCAGCGCGTGGAGGCCGATGGTCCGTGGACGCTCTTCTCGCCGGACGAATGCCCGCCCCTGCACGACGCTTGCGGCAGCGCGTTCGTCGACGCCTACGAGCAGATGGAAGCCGCCGCGGAGCGCGGCGAGGTCCGCATCTTCAAGCGCGTGCGCGCCGTCGATCTCTGGCGACGCATGCTGACGATGCTCTTCGAGACGGGGCACCCCTGGATCACGTTCAAGGACGCGTGCAACGTCCGATCCCCGCAGCAACACGACGGCGTCGTCCACTCGTCCAACCTCTGCACCGAGATCACGCTGAACACGACGGATGCCGAAGTTGCCGTCTGCAACCTCGGCTCAGTGAACCTCGCCACGCACGTGAGCGCAACCGGGCTCGACGTCGAGAAGCTGCGTCGCACCGTGCACACGGCGCTCCGCATGCTCGACAACGTTATCGACATCAACTTCTACACGATTCCCCAGGCGCGCCGCTCCAACCTGCGGCACCGTCCGGTCGGACTCGGGTTGATGGGGTTCCAGGATGCGCTGCACAGCCTCCGCCTGCCCTACGCTTCAGCCGAGGCCGTCGATTTCGCCGACGCCAGCATGGAGCGGATCGCGTTCCACGCCATCGAGGCCTCGGTGGCGCTCGCCGCCGAGCGAGGCCGCTACGAGACGTTCGACGGCTCGTTGTGGAGCCAGGGCGTGCTGCCGTACGACTCGATCGACAAGCTGGCGCGTGCGCGCGGCCAGGCGATCGACGTGGACGTATCGTCCCGCCTCGACTGGGAGCCGTTGCGGGCACAGGTCCGCACGGCCGGGATGCGCAACTCCAACGTGATGGCCATCGCGCCAACCGCCACCATTTCGAACATCTGCGGCGTCACGCAGTCGATCGAGCCGACATTCCAGAACCTCTACGTGAAGTCGAACATGTCGGGTAACTTCACCGTGGCGAACCCGTACCTGGTCGCCGACCTCAAGGCGGCGGGATTGTGGGACGCGGTCATGGTGAACGACCTGAAGTACTACGACGGCAGCCTTGCCGCCATCGACCGTGTGCCGGCCGAACTCCGGACGCTATATGCCACCGCCTTCGAGATCGACCCGGCCTGGCTCATTGCTGCCGCCGCACGCCGGCAGAAGTGGATCGACCAGGCGCAGTCGCTGAACCTGTACGTCGACCGTCCGGACGGGCCGAAGCTGGATGCGATGTACCGGCTGGCCTGGCGCAGCGGCCTGAAGACCACCTACTACCTGCGCTCACGGGCCGCGACGCACGTCGAACGCAGCACGCTCGAGGGACTCGACCGCCGGTTGAACGCCGTGATCGCAACAACGCCGGCGGCGGCGGTCTGCTCGATCGACAACCCCGACTGTGAGGCCTGCCAGTGAACCCCACGACGACCGACACGCTGTCCACCACCGGCCTGGGGGAGATCGACCGCTCAGGGACGCGCCCTCGCGTTGACGACAAGGCGATGATCAACTGCCGCGCTGACGTCAATCAGCTGCTCCCGCTGAAGTACCGCTGGGCGTGGGAGCGGTATCTGGCCGCCTGCAATAACCACTGGATGCCGACCGAGGTGTCGATGCAGGCCGACATCGCGCTGTGGCGATCGCGTGACGGGCTCACCGACGACGAGCGGCGGATGGTCAAGCGGAACCTCGGCTTCTTCGCGGCGTCCGAATCGCTCGTCGCGAACAACATCGTGCTGGCGATCTACCGGCATCTCACGAACCCCGAATGCCGCCAGTACCTCCTGCGGCAGGCGTTCGAAGAGGCCATCCACACGCACACGTTCCAGTACATCTGCGAGAGCCTAGGCCTGGATGAGGGCGAGCTGTTCAACATGTACCGCGAGGTGCCCGCCATCACCGACAAGGCGGCGTGGGCCCTGCGCTACACGCAGAACCTTTCCGATCCGCGGTTCTCGACGGGGACCGTGGAAGCCGACCAGGCCTTCCTGCGCGACATGATCGCGTTCTACGTCGTGTTCGAAGGCATGTGGTTCTACACGGGCTTTGCCCAGATCCTGTCGCTCGGCCGGCGCAACAAGATGGTCGGCATCGCCGAACAGTACCAGTACATCCTGCGCGACGAGTCGCTGCACCTGAATTTCGGCATCGACGTGATCAACCAGATCAAGGCCGAGAGTCCCCAGCTGTGGTCTGTGGCCCTGCAGGACGAGGTGCGGGCGATGCTGCACGACGCGTGCGCGCTCGAAGTCGCGTACGGTCGCGACACGATGCCGCGCGGGCTGCTGGGGCTGAACGCGGAGGTGTGCGCCGAATACATGCACGTGATAACCAACCGCCGCTGCGTCCAGCTCGGGCTGGCGCCCGTCTTTCCGGCGTCGGACAATCCGTTCCCGTGGATGTCGGAGGCGATGGATCTCAAGAAGGAGAAGAACTTCTTCGAGACCCGCGTGACCGAGTATCAGACCGGGTCGTCGCTCAAGTGGTGACGCCCAGGTGCGGAGGCCCAGACCAAGCCGGTCGTGAGAGTCAGCAGCAGGCCGGCGTCCGACAGAATCCTCTTGGTCCTCATGAAGCCCTCAAGACGTGACAATCATTGAGATCATCGATGGCCGGCCCGAGATCATCGGCGAGATTGAGCGCAGCAATGTGGACGTCCGGACCTACATCCATCGCGTCAGGGATCAGCCAGCTGCTCAATAACAGAACGTTCATGGACAGCCTCGCCGCGTTCCTACCTCCGGACTCGGCGAGCCAGGCGCGGCGACCGCTACTCGAAAGACGGCTGAGAGCCATCGGCGAAATGACGCGGTAAGATTCTCAAGGCCTCACTTGACATGAGTGTCATTTCGAGCGTCATTTGATTGGAGCCTGCTGGTCGTCTCCCTGCCTCGAATAACTTCCATCCTCTGCCGTCTTCTTCCGTCTTCTGCCATCCTCTTCCAATCTTTCCATTTCTGGATGAGAGACGACTGGCTGAGAACCTCGGCTTCTAGGCCTGCATCGGTGATTCAACTTACTTGTTAACAAAATCGGATTAGGCCCACTCACCGCCCGCGCCCAACAACTCCGCGCGAAAGCCACGGCATGAACTCGCAGAGCGGCTGCGGAACAACAGTCACACACACTTCACAGTCTTCGTCCTGGCACCGAGCAAGCGGCCCTCCGGGGCTGAGCTAGGCAGCAGACTACCGACCTCGCCTCGGCGCGCGCGAACCGTTCCCTTTAACAGCCATTGACGCACAGGATTCCGTTCGCTAACCTGCGGCTCGTCCGTGTCATGAAGCGGCCATACGGGAAGCGATCGGATCGATTCGATAAACGCCCGTTCGGCTTAGGCACACCTTCCATCCCGGCACCGAGTTCCGGCGGCTTCTTCCGGGGCCTCCTCGCCGTGGGTCTGCACGCTTAGCGATCAATCTAGAGCGTTGAAGGCGCGCGGCCTTGCGAGGTCTCGTGCGCCGGAAAATGTGTGTGTTCTGTCAGGACAAGTCTGTTACAGCTCCGAGTCGAAAGTACTGTAGCGACAACTGCGCTCGCCTGGCCCACAGAGAGATGAGCAAGCTCTGGAAGCGAGACCATCGAAAGCAATGGCGAGAACAGGGAGAGAAGTATTGGAAAGACGGCTGGGAATCGGATGAAAGACGGCGCGAATATTTTCGCTTGAAGATGCGCCAGCGACGGCGAAATGTGTAAGCAGACTCGTGCAACGACGTTGAAACGCACGCACACACCTTGAGCGCTTCAAGCCACGAGAACAGAACGAGATACGGGTAAGGATCCATTTCGTCAGACCGATACATGTGTTGTTGTGCTTACACAAAGCGACCCAGCGTCCGGCGTTCCGTTGTCAATGGCCGAACGGCACCTGTGGAGAGACGGAGGTATTTGGCTCCTGCTGGCGGCGATGTACGGCGTCGCCGGCAAGATCGGCTTGGCGCTCACGTTCGTTAATCCGAGCGCAATCGCGGTATGGCCGCCCACCGGAATTGCCCTTGCCGCCATTCTGATCTTCGGACCCCGTGCGTGGCCTGGCATCTTTCTCGGTTCCTTCATGACAAACGAGACGACTAACGGGCCACTGGCAACCTCGTTGCTGATTGCCGCTGGCAACACTGCCGAGGCCCTGTTGGCGGCGTCGCTGGTCAATCGGTTCGCGGGCGGACGCTCCGTCTTCGACCGAGCCCGCAACATCGGGTTCTTCGTCGTGCTCGCCGGCTTCGGTAGCACGGCTGTCAGCGCGACAGTTGGTGTCACCAGCCTGTCATTGTTCGGAGCAGCAGAGTGGCCCGCGTACTGGCAGGCGTGGTCGAACTGGTGGTTGGGACACGCCACCGGGGCGATGGTGGTTGCGCCGACCCTTCTCCTCTGGTACACGAATCCGCGACTTCAGTGGCCGCGGCGGCAATGTGTCGAACTCTCTGTGTTGTTCACGACGGTGGCCGCTGTTGGGTGGACCGTGTTCGTCGCGTCTGCGTACCCGCTCGGTTTCTTGTGCATTCCGCTGTGCGTCTGGACCGCCTACCGCTTTGGTCAGCGCGAGGCGACGACAGCCACCTGTCTGCTTTCCCTCATTGCCATCTGGGGAACCATTCACGGTGTCGGCACATTCGGCGACCGCTCCGTCACTGAAGCCCTCGTGCTCCTTCAGTCGTTCATGGCTGTCACGAGCATCATCGGCATCACCGTAGGCGCCGCGGTGTCAGGCCGGCGCGCGGCGGAGGCACTGCTTCGCCGCGCCAACGACGACCTGGAATTCCGCGTGCACTCACGCGGGGCCGAACTGCAGGCTATGATCGAGAGGTTGACAGCAATAGAGGCGCGGCTCATAGAAGCTCAGAACGTCGCACATATAGGGAGCTGGGAGTGGCGGGTCAAGGAGAATCAAGTGTGGTGGTCCGATGAGAGCTACAGTGTGTTTGGCATGGAGCGCGAGCCGTTCGGGCCGAGCTACGAAGCGCTTCTCGAACGGGTCCACCCGGATGATCGGGCCACCATTCTCGACGCGAGCCGGCGGTGTTTCGAGCGGCATGAGCCATTCGAGGTTGAGCTTCGTGTTGTTCGACCGGACAGGCAGGTGCGGACGATCATCGCCACCGGCCGCGCTGCGGTCGGCCCGCACGGCGAGCTGGAGCGGATGCTGGGGACAGCGCAGGACATTTCCGAACGCAAGGCGGCTCACGATCTCGTCAGTCAGAGCGAGCGTCGGCTGCAGACAATCATCGACGCGGAGCCGGCCTGCGTAAAGCTGGTCTCGTCTGACGGCTTGCTGCTGGACATGAACCGGGCCGGCCTCGAAATGATCGGCGCCACGGATCTTTCACAGGTCGCTGGAAGCCCGGTCACCAATCTGGTACATCCATCCGATCGAGATCGCTTTGCCAAGATGCACCGCGCGGCCAGCGGCGGTTCCCCCGGCCATCTGGAGTATCGCGTCATTGCGCTCAACGGCGACGAACGCTGGGTGGAGTCTCATTTCGTTCCGTTCGACGTAGCGCCCGCTGATCGCGACACAGAACCTGCGGTCTTAAGCGTTACCAACGATGTCACGGAGCGAAAGCACCTTGAAGAACAACTTCGCCAGGGGCACAAGATGGAAGCTGTCGGCTTGCTGGCCGGGGGTATCGCGCACGACTTCAACAATCTGCTCACGGCCATCGGCGGCTACACCGAGTTCGTCATGGCGACCCTTGACGAAAGCGATTCCCGGCACACCGACTTACTTGAAGTCCGAAAAGCGGCCGAGCGTGCGGCAACATTGACGCGCCAGCTTCTGGCATTTGGTCGGCGACAGGTGATGCAGTCCACAGTGCTGGACCTGAACGTTCTCGTGGCTGACGTTCACAAATTGCTGCAGCGGACTATCCCCGAGCACATCACGTTTATGCTCGACTTGAGCCCGGTATTGGACAACGTCCGCGCCGATTCAAGTCAACTTCAGCAAGTGCTCATGAACCTCGCGGTGAACGCCGCCGACGCGATGCCTCAGGGAGGAGCACTGCGACTGGCCACCAGCACCGTAGACATGGATGCCGCAGGGGCACGCCGCCACCCACCGATGACTCCTGGTCGTTATGTCCGCCTGGTGGCGAGTGACACGGGTATCGGCATGTCGCCCGAAACGATGGCCAGGGTGTTCGAGCCTTTCTTCACCACGAAACAGCCTGGGAAAGGCACCGGCCTCGGCTTGGCGACGGTGTACGGGATCGTGAAGCAGAGCGGCGGCTTCATTTGGCTTACAAGCCAACCGCAACAGGGGACCAGTGTCGAGATCTACCTGCCAGCGGTTCAGGAGCCGGTTGAATCCGCTCTGCCTGTATCTCAACAGGTGGAACCGATCGGTGGTACAGAGACGATCCTGCTGGCAGAGGACGACGGCGGCGTCCGCCGTCTCGCGCGCGATGTCCTGCGCAAATATGGCTATCACGTGCTCGAAGCTCGTGATGGCGATGATGCACTGTCGATTGCGAAGCAGTACGACGGCGTCATTCATCTGCTGGTGACGGACGTCGTGATGCCGGGTCTTAGTGGTCGGCAGTTGGTCGACCGGCTTGTGCAGGTCTACCCCGACGTCAAAATCCTTTACAGCAGCGGCTACAGCGCGAACGTCACAGAGGGCGCCGGCCTTGAGTTGGCGCTACCGCTTCTCGCGAAGCCCTACGCGTTGGCCGAGTTGCTCCACAAGGTGAGAGGGACTCTTGACGGTTAGGAGGGGTTGATGTACGACTCGCGCGTGGTTGCTGCTCACAACGCGTCCGTTCTCCGTACGGATCGCTGAATCGGAGGCCCTGCGGATTGGCTCGGCCGGTCCGGATTTGGGAAAACCAGTTATCGAGCAGTTGTGATCTGCAGAGGGCCGGAAATGGACACGCGAGTACATCATCACCAGTATCGAGGCGAAGACGAACACCTTCTTTGTCCGGGAGCCAGGGGCGCCACTCGACTCACTGGCTGTTTAAGAGAAAAGACGGCGCTGTGGGAACACGAGGCGTTGGTCGATAAGCTGGTCAGACTGCATGCACCGCGAGAAGCCGTGTCGTTGGTTGCCTTCGGGCATACACCGCCCATGAGCTGGTATCTTTACTGACATGGCGCAGCCACGCAGCGTCCGCGTACCGACCGCACCCGTGCAAGTGCGGATCGCGGGAAGGTTCGGTCGGCTCATCGACATCAGCGCCACCGGTGCACTCGTGCAACTGCAGCGAAGGCTGGAAGCAGGGCGCGTATTGCCGATGCTGATCAATGTGGAGCCTGAGCCAGTTGAACTGCGCGTGCGGGTGGTCCGATCCAAGGTAGTGTCGGTCCAATTGCCTGACGCGACCTGGCAGCGTCAGGAATTTGCCGTGGCCCTTGCGTTCACGGAACTCCCTGCCAAGACCAAGGAGGTGCTCAAGAAACTCTGCGGCGACGCGTTTGGTCGGCAAGAGTAGGTCTCCTGGCAGCCTCGAGTTTGGAAAGCGGACTCACACTATCAGCGCGGACTTGCGCGTGAGGTCGTTCCTGAGGCCTCCGCCGAATTAGCTCCCCGCGATTGCCGCCGAGACGATCGAAACGAGTGACATTCCGAGTGTCATTTCAGAATATCTGGCGGCATCAGGCGGCAGAGCATGGCAGTACCCGGCAGAGCAGCCGCGACGGTAACTAGCAGGAACAGCAGTACTTGGCAGAAGACAGCAGTACACGGCAGAAATCCGAAAAGCACGAACCTCGTCTCCCTGCTTCGCACCCATCTGCCAATAGCTTCCGTCTTCTACCATCCTCTGCCACCTTCTTCCGTCTTCTGCCAGAGGCATTCAGGATCTGGAGATGAAGATCGCTAATGGTCGCGCGCCGTTCGATTGCGCACGCCCGTGTATCGACAATTGCCCATTTCTCAAAGAACGGGCTCACCTGTGTCCAGGCCCGGCGCCAGAAGGTCCTAAGAAGACACAAACAGCCTCTTTATCCATATCGGTGGCTGACAGACAACATCCGGGATCGGGAATCCTCGCCCTCGCCACACGACCTCGATTTGGTGGCGGAAAGTTGCCACCAAAGGCACGCCCCTCCAAGCGGCTTGTCGAGTCGACCGCCGCTCAGGTTCGTCGCAGGATGGGGGCCTTGCTTGGACGCAGTCCTCCAGAGTGTCAGAGCGGGAAGTTCGGACAATGCCGCGGGCCCTCTGTTGAGACTCCTTACGATCTAGTAAGACTCAAGATGCGAAGACAGCCGACGACAGTAGACCGTGGACAAGAGTGTCTTGGTCTGCGCCAATTACCCCCGTGGCGCTCCCTCAGAGTCAGATTCTTTATACTTTTGGCAAGCGAATTCGAGACAGCCGGATATCTCAAGGGTGGTCCCAAGAAGAGCTGGCCGAGCGAGCGCAGATCGACCGTTCCTATGTGTCTAGCGTCGAGCGAGGGCGCCGAAATGTGTCAATCGTCACTGCTGTCCGCATCAGTCAGGCGCTGGGAGTATCACTGATCGTCTTAATCGACAGCACGACACGCTGCGCCTCGTCGGCAAGTGACCCGGCGCAATCCGACTTACCGAATCCGGTCGAGTCCAGGCATATCCATTCGAGGGAGCCGCTGTGGTCTAACAAAAAGCTTGCGGTCGCCCCTCCTCCGGTCCCCGATCAAATCGTGGCGGTCGACGCCGTGACCGCGTTGATTGGCCTCGCCGACCGCCGGCGACCGTGTCGAGCTGCGCTGGTGAGGCATGGGTAGGGCCGTTGACTCGGGGCCGGTCAGTGTCGTGGCCTAGCGGCGTGCCGCGCACGCAGGTCGATGTCCCTAGACTTAGACGCCTTGGCATTGTGCGCGTCGGGTCCACAACCTCTACGCATCCCTCAGAAACGGCAACTTCGCGAGCCTGGGATGACGGACCGACTGTGACATCTATGATCTTCGGCTCCGTCAACGGTTTGGCCGCCGGGTTTCAGAGTGTTGTTCGTGGCTATCCACGGGAGAGTTTACGCAGTTTGCCAAATGCTATCCAGTCTTAGGACATCAAAAAGTCCATGGTCTCGGCGGATTGGCCTCGCCCTCGCAAGCACGGCCGCCGCGCAGGGACTGACACATCTGTTCTGGGGATACCTTCAACAGACACCTTTTCTGATGGGGTTCGCCGCCGCTGTCATGGCCAGCACCATCGCTGGGCGGGCCGCCGGACTGTTGACGGTCGCGTTCGGGCTGGTCGGGTACATCGTCGTTCCCATACCGCTGCCGCCGAATGGTTTCGTGGAACTCCTCATCGGCTACACCCTCGTCTCCGGCACCTTCACCTGGATCGTCGCCGGACGCTACCAGGCCGAGGCCGCGCTTCGGGAAAGTGAGAACCGCCTCTGGCGTGTGGTCACGAGCCTGCCGGTCGTGTTCTGGGCGATCGACCGCGACGGGTACGTGACCTTGGTTCAGGGTAAGGGATTGGAGTTGGTGAACCTGAAGTCCGCAGAGCTACTCGGACGCTCGGTGCTCGAGTTATATCGGGACGTGCCGGAGGTCATCGAGAACACGGAGCGGGCGCTGCGCGGCGAGACGTTCAATGCGATCGTTGGCGTTCGCGAGGCGGTCGTTGAGATGTGGTACTCCCCGATCCGTGACGACCAAGGTCTCGTCGTAGGAGCTATTGCCGTTTCGCTCGACGTGACGGGTAGGGCACGTCTGGAACAGCAGTACCTTCAGGCGCAGAAGCTGGAATCGGTGGGGCAGCTGGCAGCTGGCGTCGCCCATGATTTTAACAACCTGCTGACAGCCATCGGTGGTTACTCCGAGATGGTCATGATGAGCCTAGATGTGGAGGACTCACGTCGCGACACTTTGCAGGAGGTGTGCAAGGCTGCCGATAGGGCCGCGATTCTGACCAAGCAGCTTCTGGGTTTCAGTCGGCGCCAGGCCCTGCTTCCCAAAGTGATGTCTCCGAATTTCTTGGTCGGTCAACTCCAACAATTTGTGCGACGAACGATCGGTGCAGCCATCGACATCGACCTCGATCTCGATCCTCTGGTTGAACCGATACGTGTGGACCCGACCCAACTTGAACTCGTGCTTCTCAATCTCACGGTGAACGCCAGGGATGCGATGCCAGATGGCGGTCAACTGCGTCTTGCCACAGAGAATATCCATGTCGATGAAGCGTTCTCGGTCCAGTTCGCCGGGATGAGGCCCGGTCAGTATGTGCGCCTCACAGTCGAGGACACTGGCGCGGGCATGGCTCCGGAGGTCCAGGCGCGGGCCTTCGAACCGTTTTTCACTACCAAGGGTCTCGGTACGGGCACGGGCCTCGGCTTGGCGACCGCCCACGCCATCGTAACGGAGAGCGGCGGCTTCGTCGGGCTGGAGAGTCGCGTCGGACACGGCACGAAGGTCAGCATCTATCTGCCAGCCACTGCAGAGCCTATCGAGGCTGGGAAATGCGCGGAGCCGACCGAGGCGGTGAAGGGAGGTTCGGAAACAATTCTGCTGGCCGAAGACGACGGTGCTGTTCGTCGGCTCGCGCGCGAAGTGCTTACGAAGTGGGGTTATTCGGTGCTCGACGCGCGCGACGGCGAGGAGGCCATCGCGGTGGCCGAACGGCATCAAGGCCCGATTGCCCTCCTGATTTCCGATGTAGTCATGCCTGGAATCGGTGGCAGTATGCTGGCCGCGAAGCTCGCGGTTCGTCATCGCAAGATGCGTGTGCTGTACACGAGTGGCTACACTCGGGCCGCTACGCTTCGTGGCGGGGTCGAGTACGACGCCCCCTTGCTGGCGAAGCCGTACCTGCCACTAGATCTGGTGCGCACCGTCCGTGCGGTGCTGGACGGTCTCGATATCAACGACACCTAGAACAGAGTTCGCCGGAACTGCTGCATTCTCGCAAAACGCCTGTTCGATTGGACTGGGCGCGTTGCGGAAGGCATGGCTGAGAACCTCCACCTCTCAATTCAGAAGCGAGGCGCGGTCCGCATATTGTTTGTCTAACGTGCCAAGCGAGTTCGGCCGCTTGCGCCTCCCGATTGTCCAAGTCACGCATTCGTAATCATCGTTCCGAACGCGCGGAACTCCTTGTCGACGGAGCCGGCCGAGCAGCTGACGTCGAGGTCATGTCAGCCCGAACGACGGGGATACGTGTTCGCGTCTGGGACGGCGTCACGCCGAGAATCCTCACGAAATCTCTGCACATCGACCGCGTTGTGTAGCCTGTGGCCTCCGCTACCTCGGATATCGAAGATTGCGGACACGATTCCAGCAGCTGACAGGCACGCTGGACGCGGATCTCTCTGACTAGGCCGAGGTAGGTTCGGCCGAGTTGCTGCTTGAGTAAGTGATGCAGGTGAGAGTGGCTCACGCCAACCAGTCTGGCCGCGTGTCGCGCGCTGCCTGGCAGAGGCAAGCCGGACGACAGATGAGCTAACAAACGCTGCACCGCTGCGTGGATCTCAACGCGACCGTACATGGCCCCTCCGCGAGGGGGTCACTCTAAGTAGACGGACATGATGGCGGATTCTCTCATCGCAGGATCTGTCGCACAATTCGCAACTTCGCGCCTTGTGTATCGGTTTGCACGCGACCTAGTCTGTGCGAGGTTATTCTCGATTGTCTTGTCCAGTAGAGGAGAGGTGAAACTCTATGAGACGTCTCACACTCGACACCGCAACTAACGTCGGACTGCTGGTGGCATCGGCCATGATGACCATCGTACTGGGACAACGGTTGTGGTCCCAGTACTTGTCGTCCCCAACCGTGCCTCCCACGTATCAACAAGGCGATACCTTCCCAGAAGTGGAGCGCGTCAACTACGGCGCCTCCGACAAGACTGTAGTGCTCTTTGTGGCGAGTACCTGCAAGTACTGCACGCAAAGCATGCCGTTCTACGAGGAACTCGCGAGAGGGCGAACCCTCCTTCGCACGCAGCTGCTCGCCGTCGGCTTTGAGCCCGAGTCGACCATCACCAGCTACCTGGCCGGCCACCGCGTGCAAACCGACGCCGTGCTGTCAACGTTGTCCAGGAAGTTCAAGTTCGCAGCAACGCCCACGCTCGTCGTCCTCGACTCAAAAGGTGTCGTGCTCAATCAATGGGTCGGCGCCCTGAATGAACGACAGAACGAGGTGCGGCAGCTGCTCGGTATGCCCACCGGCGAACACATCACCGGTGTCGTCTCACAGTGACGGTATGTCAGCAAAGGAGACAGGAATGAAGAACCGTTTTCGACACGTAATCGGGTTGGTGCTGTTGATCGGTGGCCTCATGGTCGTCGATCGAGGTTACATGGTCACCAGCGAAGCGGCCGCCGAGATGTCGGCTGCTTGCTCGTGCAGCGGCTACGCGCATGGCCATGACTACGCGAACGGCTATGTCGGGTCTTCTGGCACGAGCAGCTATTTCTACATTGGCAACACGTCGACAGCCCTCGATTGTTCTCTCACGTGCCAGAACTGGGCGTGGGGATTGGGCTCATCCGTATGCACCAACTACGGCCTGCGTGGCGGGGTCGGCTACGTGGTGCTGGACTGGAACTGGCTATTTGGTGGCGGTGGAAGCGGCAACCTAGTCCAGCCGTACGACTGCGACGACCTCTAGTCCCAACCAACCCACAACCAACGCATTCGATTTAGGAGCGACGATGACTACCAAAACAACCCGAACGATCTTGGCGACATGGGCCCTGGTGATGGCCTACTTCGTGTTCGCTGACCACACACCCGGCGGGACGCTGATGGCCCGTTCAGACAACTGCTTTATCGCGGCGGACGCGTACGGCCACTACTACGGAGGCGGCTACGCCGGTTCACGTAATTTCTCGAACTGGTACACTGCGACGAACAACGTCGATTGCGCCGCAAACTGGGGACAGAATGTTGCGATCAGCAACGGCAGCGCGGCCTGTGATATCTACGGACTGAACGGCGGCGTGGGATACGTGTTGCTGTCGTGGGACTGGTACTTCACTGGCTCGCCGACTTCCAACGGACATCTGAATCAGCAATACGACTGCGACGACATCTAGCTGTCAATGGGAGAATAGCCCCGACGGATGTGAACGGGGTCTATTCTCCCACTCGCAATTGCGCTGGCACCGGGCCGGCCGTTTGAGGGACACTGCGGATTCGATGCAGTTCATTCGTTCGCCGTTCCACGCCGGATCCCTTCGCGATTCCATGCCGCCTGCAGGATACGTCGTCATACTGGGCGCGCTTGGTAGCTGGGCCGCATTCAATGGGATCCTGTTTGCGCTTGATTCCGCGAAGCGGTACCGAGCCGAGGCGGCGTGGTTCTTGTTTACGGCCGCACTCATCATCACAGCAGTGGTTGCTGTTCGTAAGGGTATTCAGCGTGACACAACCGTGGTCGCTCCCACGAGCTTGAGTGTGACGCTCGTTGGTGCTGCCGTGGCAATCGTGTCAGCCCTGCTCCTATATTATCCGGCCCTCTCCATCGGTCTTCTGTCGGACGACTTCGTCCTCTTGAGTCGCGCGAAACAGGGCGTGCTCGCAGAGCTTTCGTGGGAGTATCTCCGTCCATTGCCGCTGGCCTTGTGGCGGTTGCTCGCGACGGGCGTTGAAGCTTCTGACATCCCATGGCGACTGCACGCGTTCAGCATCGCGCTGCATGGCGTCAACGCAGCGTTGGTTGCGGCTCTCGCGGCCCGACTCGGCCTAGCGAGACTGGAGGCATGGATCGCGGGCGCTCTCTTCCTGGTCTTTCCAGGGGCCGTCGAACCCGTCGTGTGGGCGTCCGGCATTTTCGATATTACAGTCGTCTTGTTCATGCTCGCGGCTTGCGTTGCGGTGGCCACAACCCACGGCGTAACGCAAGTTGTTATCGCCGCGGTGCTGACGACGGCGGCGCTGGCGTCAAAAGAGGTTGGCGTGGTACTACCGATATTGCTCGCGATCACCGCGTGGGTGTCGCCGCACTCAACCCTCAGGCAGGCGCGGGTGGCTGTTGCCGCCTCGTTCGCAATCGTTGGCACATACGTGCTGATCCGCGTCATCGGTGGTTTTGCGACCGCGCCACCGCTTGCATCTGTTTCCGGATACGTGGTCAAGGAGATGCTCAGCCGTCCTTTCGGCTTCCTTGGGCTCCCTTTTCATTCACAACTGCTGGCAACTGTTCCCTGGCTGGTCCTTGCGTTCGCCCTCTGGTGGCCGGCGGTGCTGGTGGGTTCCGCGATCTCTTGGTGGACGAATGCCAGGAACGCGCGTTTGGTGCTAGCTCTTGGACTATGGGTTGTTGTGACGGTCGCACCGTTGGGAACCATGCTGTTTGTATCGGACGATCTGCAGGGCTCTCGCTACCTCTACGCCGGGGCCGCGGCGTGGGCAGTCATCACTGTGGCGGTAGTGCGGTGGCTACCGAATCGGCTGTCCATTGTCTTGACGGGCGTGCTGGTCGTAGGCTTCCTGATCGTAGTGCGGGCACATTTGAGCCCCTGGCTGGCCGCCGCCGCGGAACGAGACCGTGTGCTGACGCTGTTTCGGCAGGCGAATCTCGACTGTACGCCAACGGACGTTGTTGGGCTCCCTGACCACATTCGTGGCGCGTACGTATTGCGCAATGGTTTCGTCGAGGCCGCAACGACCGACTCCCCAGCGGGCTCTGGTGAGCCGTGCATGATTGAGTTTGGTAACGACGCGTTTCACAAGGTCGAGCCCAGTTCGCCTGGGGCGGCGGGCGGAGTGGGCCCAACAGGATTACGGCCGCGATGACCACGTGAGTGATATCCGAGTGTAATTTCAGAATATCTGACGGCATAAGGCAGCAGAGCATGGCAGAGCAGCCACGCTGCTAACTAGCACAAGCCGCAGTAATTGGCAGTGGATGGCAGAAATCCGAAGAGCCTGAACCTCGTCTCCATGCTTCGCACCCAATCTGCCACGTTCTTCGGCTCCCCCTGTCATCCTGTGCCGTCATCTCCCATTTGTGGGATGGAGGAAGACGGTGAGAGCTCTTCCGTCTCACCTCGGTGGCCCGCAGCGTAAAGGTCGGACCTCCCATCGTTAGACCTCGCTGTTTGCGACTGGTATACTTCCCCTAGGTTCCTTCCTAACAGTCTCTTGCAGAACCCATGCATGACCTAGGCAATCATTTCTTTTTCCTCTTTCTATCGACCGTCGGCGTCATCCGAGCGTTTCTCTACATTCGACCAGTGCCAGGCCCGACCGTTTTTGGCGTTCGTCTCCACCACTATTCATTTGGCCTTGTGGCCGTCGCAGTAGGTCTCTCGCTAAACTCGCTGCCGTTCTTTGCGATAGGCCTGGGGCTAGTTGCAGATGAGTTGACCTATTTAGCCATGGGCGGCCATACCCACGAAGACAACTATTCACGAGCGTCTCTGGCCGGAACCGCCTTGGTGGTGGTGGCCGTCTTTCTAACACGCCAATTCTTGGTCAGGGCCGTTATCTAAGCCACCAGCGCGACGTGATTCCTCACCGGGAGGGTGTATCATTCCCAGACCTCGGCAGTAGCTGTAACGATAACTGGGAATTATGCATCCAGCGCGAGCGCGGATTCTGCTCGTCACGGCGCTCAGTGTGTCGCGCCCAATTGCCGCGCTGGTCTT
>JBAZYB010000001.1:0-98994 GCA_041659545.1 Hyphomicrobium sp. | reverse complement strand
GCGCCTGCTCGGGCATTCGAGCACTACAACCACCCAAATCTATGCGCAAGTCAGCGACCTTGTCCTCCGGAATCGAATGGACAGGGCAGACACGCTCTCTCGCCTAACCGGGAGGCATCAATAACTGGGAATTATGCGTACCGCCGTTCGGCTCAGCGCGGCCCTAGAAGGCGGTGGTTACTCCCTCCATCGACAAGTCGGCAGAGTCCTGAACCTTGGATTCCTCGGCCAGAACTACGTCTTGGCTGGGTTGGCTTGCGGTGCGATTCTCCTGGCCGGCCTTTGGGACCGCAGCTTCTTCCTCCCCGGCCGCGATGTCGGTCTATTTGAGCACCCCGCAATATGGGCTTTCGTGGGCCTCCAGGTCGCGCTGCCGCTAACAATTCGGCGCTCGTTGGCGAACCTCGTAAGAGCGCGCTCCACGATTCGCGCATTCACTAAGGACGAACGAAAAGGGAGCGAGGCGGTTGTTGAACCGGTCCTCCAATTTGTGCAGCTCCGTGATCGCGCCAGCCGCATGGCTGCCACACTGTTCTTTGGCGCTGGTTTAGTCGCGTTTGTTTGGAATACATATCAAAACCAGCTGCCCGGAATCGTCGTGGCTTACGATTTTTGGGACTCAAATAATCACCAGGCGGGATTTTGGATCACGAGGCTGTACAAGGCATATCTCTTTATCTGGCTTCTCCCTTATATCGCTCTGGTTCACACGGCAATCCTCGTCAGCGTCCTGACTCGTATCAGGCGCGCGCGGACAGAGGGGCACCTGAAACTGATCCCGTTTCATCCCGATGACGCCGGCGGTCTTGGCTTTGTACCGGGTCTGATCACCGCGCCAATCATCACTGCGGTACTTCTAGGTTCGCTAGTGACCGCCGCAGCATTCGCGATTCATCGCGCCGCCGACGTAACGCCCCTTATGGGTGTCTCGGTGTTGCTGTTTTCGGCGGCGTTTGCCTATGCCGTTCCGATGGCATTTCTCAGAACAGATATCGTTGCGCTCAAGAAGGAGGCAATGCGATCTGTGAGGGCGTTGCAGCAGGACTACTACAACCGAATCGTCAATGGCGCCAGCGTGTCTGTCGCGACTGTCAGTGAGGGCAACGAGGCGCTTGAGTATTTCGAGAGACTCTCGACTCGCATCCAATCGATCTCAAACTACCCGCATTTGAGGCTGTTTGCCGGATACATCGGTTTGGCAGTGACTCCATCCGCGGTATCCCTCGCATTCGACCTCCTTCGGGGGGCAGCCCCACTCATTCGCTCCCTAGTGCCGACACCATAATTCGCCTTCGGTTTGCGACGATCCGAATGGTTAAATTCAGAAACATCGCAATAGCGCATAACCAGTAGCCTGCCGCGATCCATTCGCGAAAGTGGCCGTCGGCGCGATCGACGACTAACAGTGCCGTGGTGCCCCAAAGCAGAACCGCAAGCGCACCACCAAAGACACGGCTTGTCGGGAGAAGAGGTCTCCCGTCAACAACGAGAATCCTCGCACCGAGGGTGATGATCTCGCGAACTGCGATCACTGCGAGCGGACGGATATCGACCTCTCTTGCAGCTGCGTACAGCAGCGACACGACGCTGAGAGCCTTGTCACCAATTAGGTCAACAATCCGCCCGAAGAAGGTTGTCACGCAGAGTCGGCGCGCAACATAGCCATCAAGAAGATCGCTAAAAGCGGCCACCAAGTAGACAGATACGACCACCTTCGTACTGAAGTCTTGAAACGCTATGCATGCGAAGACCAGCGCGGCAATTGGGCGCGACACACTGAGCGCCGTGACGAGCAGAATCCGCGCTCGCGCTGGATGCATAATTCCCAGTTATTGATGCCTCCCGGTTAGGCGAGAGAGCGTGTCTGCCCTGTCCATTCGATTCCGGAGGACAAGGTCGCTGACTTGCGCATAGATTTGGGTGGTTGTAATGCTCGAATGCCCGAGCAGGCGCTGCACCAGACGAATGTCCACGCCAGCTTCTACGAGCTTCGTCGCTGCGGTATGACGAAGCATGTGAGGCGTCACTCGTCGATTCAGACCCGCTCTTTCGGCCAGCACGCGCAGCCGCAAACGGACTACCTGGGAGGTGAGGGCCAGCCCCGAGCAAGAGGCCAACAGTTTGGTGCTCGGAGTCCTGAGTCGCATCCTGCGCTCTAAGAAGGCCCCCAGTATCCTGGTCGCTTTGGCTCCCGCGAAATAGACAGTCCGCTCACGGTCGCCCTTTCCACGCACGCGGATGGCCTTGTCAGCAACCGACACATCCAAGATCGTGACGGCGGTCAGTTCACTAATCCTGAGCCCAGTCGTAAACAGCGCCACCACGACAAACTCCAATAGGAGCGCGTCGTATTGCCTGCCGGTCGCTCGACCTGCAGCCTCGGTGCGCGCCTGCTTCAGTAGCCGTCTCATCTCTTGGGTTTCAAGAGCGCGAGGTAGCCGGCGAGGCAGGCGTATCGAAATGTCAGCGCGGTCGAACGGATTGGTTGACGCTTCGTCCTTGCGTGCGAGCCATCTGAAGAAGACCTTGAGTGTCGCGATTCGCCGACGTACAGTGGCCGCCTTCAGCTTTCGCTCCTCGCTAAGGTGCCTGGCGTATTCAAGGAGATTCTCTCGTGACACTCCTCTGGATGACGCGTCGGGACCGATTCGATTTCCGAAATCCGCGAGGTCGCTCGCGTAAGCCCGTGTGGTGTGCAGAGCCAGCCGCCTGGAGTTGCGGCAATGCTCCAGGAACTGTTCAGCGTGTTTCTGAAGGCTCGTTGGGTCGAGGTCATGGTTGGAACTGGGCCGACCAAATAGATCGAGTTGTAGCAATCGACATCTCCTTGGACAGCGTTAGGCTGTCCAAGGGAATATCGGACTTAACGACCGTCGCCCTTCAGAGGTGGCCGCTTCGTAGTGGGATTACGGTTGATCGGGAACTTCTCGCGCCACTGTGGTCAGCGTAACGTGAAGGTCGTTTTGACGTCGGAAGGCATGGCTGAGAACCTCGCTTCGAAGCCAAGCCAGAGAAAAACCGCCCCAATGGTCCGGGGCGGTTTCTTGTCGAGCAGCGCGTTTGTTAGGCCTTGGCCGTCTTCTTGACCTTCGCCCATCGCGCCGTCTGCGCGGCGGCAATCTTGGCCCTGGCCTCCGCCGACATCGTTCGCCGGGCTTTCTTCGCGGCCTTCTTGGCCGTCTTAACGGCGGTCTCAGCCTGCCGCTGGATCTGCGCCGTACCCTTACCAAGCGAAGACAACATGCTCTGCGCTCGGCCGATGACCGTCGTCAGCTCCTCGGCGATTTCGTCTCGCTGGGCCATCCAGCCATCCACCTTGGCGGCGATTCTTCCTAACGTCGTTCCAACTGACACAGCGGCTTGGGTCGCTGCACCCGCTCGTTGGGCTCTTTTGCGTTTTGCCATCTGATTTTGTTCACTCCGGGAAAAGGGGGACTTCCCTTCGGAGTATAGACAATCCGGATGGGTTGCCGGGTGCTCGATCGGCGCTGAGGTTAGCCGTCTCCTCGCCTCTGTGCCTTCGGATTGCCGCGACGTGGAAGACTGGCCGGGTGGCTGTGAAACTCGGCCTCTTAGCCATCTTCAGCAGCATCGGCAGTCAAGGTCAGAATCTCCGAGATTGCGCTGGGCGGTAGGTAAACCCTTGGCGACTACGCGCGAGTAATGCGATTGTGGGAAGCGCATCGGCCTCGCCGTCGGTTCGATTCCTCTGCGGCTCACCAACAATCCCTAACAATCTCTAAAGGCCAGTCACCAGTAATGCAGGTGTCGAACTGGATTGACGCCCACCTTGACGCCCACCGGCACTGGAACTCGGCTCACACCACCTAGGCGGGGCGGCCCCGAGGCCAGTCAGCCTAGTCGTCACCGCGGTAGTAGGACTGGCAGCGGAGGATAGAACCAGACCTTGGCTTTGACCCCACTGTGTCCGCCGGATGTGCAGACCACATGCCATGTCTGTTTCGGGACGGTTAGTAGAATGGGCGCAACTCTTGGCCCCGTGACACCGGCCAGCATCGCGGGAAGCCCTACGTTGCTGGCCGACAGCGTCTCCGACTCTGGATGTGAGAAGAGCACCGTCCAACCGACAGTCTTTCCCAATTTCCTAATCCTGGTTGCAGTAGGCATCGCATTCTCCTGATTAGCACTTTGGTTGCTGAAGGGATTCGCTTGGATCGACGGTGCCCGAAGGCGGTCAGGCGTACGGTGCCGATGGTCTCCAAGACCACGGTTGTCGCCGTCAACGTCGCGCTGCACGGGGTAAGCAGAGGTCTGGGTACTGAGCGTGACGCAGCCCAGCGGAAAGAGGAGCGCCGCCGAAAGACGCCGAGGATGCGTCATGCGCCTAAACTGAGCTTTCCACTTTAGAGGCGAGTAGTTCCTTTAGCGGCTATAGTGTCGGCAGTATACGCCCTTTGTTTCGCCGCCGGAGATGGAGGCAATGCTGCCCAGTAGACGCTCCCAGGAGCGAGGTTTCTCAATGGCAGACCTAGGTTTCGGGGCAGACTCGGAATCGACTAGGAAGGAAAAGTGCACGTTGTCACTGTGCACGATTGTGAAGAGGTCCCTACGCTCGCCGCTGACGCGACCGTCGTCATCTCGGTGGCACTTGGACACCTGCTCGGCGAAGAAGTGCTCGTCACGGGATCGCAGGGCGGTGTGATCGTCGTGTGGGACCTTGCTTCCAACAAGCGCATCGCAGCTCTCACGATAGACTCGGCGGTCGAAAAGGTTTGGGTAGTGCGGGGTGCCGAGGCCGTCGCCGTCCAGACCACGGACAAAGGTGAGCGCGCGCTGTTCGTCTTGGATGTCGTATCCACGCATTGAATGAAAAGGTTCACAGTTGTCTTCGTCAATGTTTCGCGAGCGGTCAACTCCAATACTTCAACTTTGAAGTGTGGGCCGAAGAACGTCCACGCAAAGTTGTCGGTAGACAAATGTCGTTCTATCTTCCGTACGCGTCGCCTGCGAGGTACGCCATGAAGCCCCCTGGCACTTCAGGGTTGGTCGACCCGGACCGTCGCCCATTGGTCCTGACAAACGCCGCAGGGATGATCTGGCTAAGTGCGGGTCACTCTCCTCGGCACTGCGCCACTACTCGGGACAGATCTCCCTACTCGCCCGCAGGCCTCCTGCATTGGACTCTGCGGCTGCCCGCGGCGAGGCCGAGCGCCACTACGTTCCTCCCCTAGGCAATGTGCCCGGCTAATGCGTCGTGGCGACTCTCGAAGAGCACTACGCCTCCAACCCGCCTCCGTAGCTCTGCTCGGTCGAATACCCGCCAGAGAGGTTCGGGCGTGGTGCTGTTCTCGGAGTGGCCGGGCCTCGGGGCTTGGTGCGGAAGAGCTCTGGATCGATGCCCACGCGTCGAAGTGCTGTCTCCCAGTTGGTGGCAGTGTCCTGCAACTCGGCCGAGCCGGCTACCACGAGCGGCCGCGCGGCCACCAGACGGATGTAATTGAACACGAGGTTGAAGACGGCCTCCTTGTCCGAGTCCTCCCAATGGTGTCCCTGCTCGATCCAGCCAATCACTTCGGCCGCGTCGCCGGATTGCAGCGCTGACGCCTGCCCGCCGGCGCGCGTCGGGAGTGACACTAGGTCGAGATACACCAGGTCCTGCAATTCCCCGTTCAAATATCGCACTGTGTTGCCCGGATAGCGATACAGCGGATCCTTGATCATAATGTCGAGGGGGTTCGTACTGACCGTGAAGCTCAGGTCGACGCCCCAGAGGTTCGATTGCGGGTCCGGTTTGGCCGGGTCAAGGTTCTGAGAGTCGTCTCCCGCAACGTAGGTACCCGCAGCGGCGTCGAAAAGCTCGACGCGAATGCCGGCGACGCGCAACGGTTTGTTCGAGGCGTCGTACAACAGAATCATCTTGGTCGGCATTGGTGCGCTCCCGTCAGGCGCCGAGTCCCGGCTTCCATTCGGCCGATTGACGCGAAGCCGGCGTTTCCACGGTGAATCGAACCGACGTCGGAGTTTCGCGCAGCATCAGGTAAAGCGCCACCGGACTCGGCTCGATCGTCTCCGGTCGGGCACGGTCGTCCGGCGGTACGAGCGTGGCCTCGGAGCGGCGGAGGCCATCCGGCGTCCGGTATTGGACCGCACGTTGCAGGATCTCCACCGGTCCGTTTTTTCCCTGGACGTCGACCTCGAGCTGCAGCCGCGTCAACGGGCCGCGCGGCACGATCAGGCGCGGAAACGCCAACAGCGCCATGCCCGGACTGACCTGACCAAAAACGCCTCGCGCTGACACCGGAGATCCGATCGCCACGTCGATCCCGTACTGATCGGTCTGAAGCGCGCGGAGACGCCCACGGCGCAGCATGGCGAGGGCCAGCCGCACCGGATTCTCCTTGGCCAGCGTGCGCCAGTGGCCCAGCCGATCCAGGCTGTCCTTCGTTCTGTTCGACGGGTCAGACACACCCTTGATGACGATGGCCTGTGTCGGCACTTCGCGGTGGTAGTACGCCGCATGCATCATGCCGGCGCCTTCCATCTCGGTGCCGAGAATCTTGCCGTGCAAGCGCAGCAAATCCTTGCGCTTTCGAGCGCTTGCAATCACCAAGCTGCCAGAGGCCACCGTGCCGAAATGAACCTCCGGATCATGCGCCAGCAGCGTCCGGGCCGCACGGTTGCCGCCCTTCTGACGCTGCGCCTCGCGCGCGAGTGTCGCCGCGCTCTTCCGGGCGTCGCCGCGAAACCGTTTCAGCGCGGCCGAGTCCAAGCGAATCGCTTCGAGCTGTCGGGTTAGTGCCACACTGGCCGGATACCCTTGGGGCCGATACCTAATCGCGGAGCCGACAGCCTTACCCGGGTCGTAGTAGAACACCTGCTGGCTGACGAGCACGTCGGCCAAGTTGACGTCCTTCGCAAACGAGCCGGCGATGCCGACGAGAAGGAGGTACGCCGGATCCCACCGGTCGATCAGACGGGTCGTCAGGTCGCTCGCGTCGAGCGGGCCCATCTGGTCCTGAACGCTCGCCACGACCGAGTACTCCGCGCCGTTGTTGGCACGAACCTGCCCCCGATACCAGAGACCGCTGCCGGGCAATTCTTTGAGCTGGGGCAGCAAGCGTCGCAGCACCTCGAATTCCTCCTGAAGCGCCGTAATGATTCCGAAGTCAACGATGGACATCAGCGGTGTTCCCAAGGCATAAGGGCAGGAATGATGGCTCAGGGCATGCCTCGGTCGCAAGCCCATTCGGCGCCAACACCCGTTGATTAAACGGTTAAGCGGTTGCCTGGAAGGCAATAACGTCGGACCGAGCGCCGCACTGTTTAGAGAGAACCTGGTGGAGCCTTCCTGTGAGTGTTCCGAGGAGAAGATCTCGAAGGGGCTCGAGGCGAGTGACATTTCGAGTGTCATTTCAGAATATCTGGCGGCATAAGGCGGCAGAGCGTGGCAGTACGCGGCAGAGCCGCCGCGCCGCTAACTAGCACAAACAGCAGTACTTGGCAGAAGGCGGCAGAGCACAGCATAAATCGGAAGAGCGCGAACCTCGTCTCCCTGCCTCCCAGCCAGCCTTCGCTCACGCTTCGCGTGAGCTTCGGCTAGGCAGGCGAGCCGGTATTGCCGCTCGCTCAGCTAGCGATTGCGAACTCACCTACAGGCGAAGGCTGTCTCGCCGAAGCGGCGAAGCCGCGAAGGCGGACCCCCGCAGGATTTGCATTTCAATTTCTGCTACCTGCGCCGCGTCCTCAATTTGAAGAAATCGCGTACGCCAAGGTAGCCTCAGGCCGGATTCCTCGAAATTCCTGGCGGAACCCTTCTTGCTCCCTTCGGTGGGCATGAATGGCATCGGTAAGCGCTTCGTCATCCAACCCCATTTTTCCTAATGTTTTCGGCCCTCTCTCATGCTCGACGGATGGCTGAGAGAAAAGTGCGAGTGACGAGCGAGGTGACATCGTTGGAAAACCGAAGGATTCGCGGGTGTCACTCGCGCCCCGGACGTGAAACGCCCGTGGCGCGTTCGGGCGTCAGGATGGCTGTGCGTCCGACGGGGGGCGATGACGATCGATCAGCCCGGCTCTCCGTTCGAAGTACGCCTCGATCGGCGGGAGAATCCCCAGCACCACCAGCGTGAGCACCGCCGTCGCTGTCGCGAGCGTGTACTGTCCCATGCCGGCGGCAACGCCGATCGCCGCATTCACCCAGATCGTCGCCGCGGTCGTCATCCCGTGGACCGTGTTGCCGCTGCGCAGAATCGCGCCGCCGCCGAGGAATCCGATGCCGGTGACGATTTGCGCCGCGATGCGATCGGCGGTCCCGCTCTCGTGCCCCATCGAGATCGACAGGATCGTGAAGAGCGCCGACCCGAGCGCGATCAGAATGTTGGTGCGCAGGCCCGCCGGCTTCTGGCGGTACTCGCGCTCAAGGCCGACTGCGGCGCCGAGGCCGGCCGCCAGCAGTAAACGCCAGGCGAGATCAGCAGGTAGCATGGTGTCTGAATCCTAACCCGTTTACGCCATGGACACAGACATCGTCCGCTCGACGCGCGCCTATGAGACGTGGCTGGCCTCCCAGGCGCGTGTGGTGAGCGCTGACCTGCGCCTCAAGCACCTGCGGATGGCCGAGAACCCGTCCGAATTCCTGCGCGCGACCTTCTATCGCTGGTTGCAGCGATGGTCCGCGCTGCCGGCGTCGCTCGTCGGCGCACCGGCACTGATCGCGGTCGGTGACCTCTGCCCGTGGCGCGGGGGACCGCGCCGCACGGCGCGCTGCGCTCGATGCTGCCGTCCGGCGTGAACGAGTACCGCGTGCACAAACATGTCGCCGGAGTGGGCAGTCTGGGGCGGGAGCGGTTTGTCGCGATCGCGGACTGGGCCGGCGGGCTCATCGCGCGCGAAGCCAAAGCGTGGGTTCCTTCGGCGGCCCGGTGGGCGAAGGCGTCGCCACGCGCGGATGCGGCCGAGGCATTGCTGGCGCAGGCGATTCGCGCCGCCGATCCCTGTTTCGCCGTGCGCAAGCCTTGGATCCTTCGTCGACTTGCGCCCGATTGTTCGCGAATCAGTCTCGCGGATCTTCCGAAGGAGCGCGACGAGCAGAAGCTGCTCCGCGCGATGGGATGGGAGACGGCCAACATGCACGGCCGCGGTGCGCGCCGGGCCGTGACGCGCGATCTGTCCACGCGCAAGAGCCGATGGCTCCTGCGTGCGGCGGTCGAGATGCTCGATGCCACCCTCGAGGACTGGCGCGCCTGGAAGCGCGCGCGCTAGCAATGAAGTCCTCAACAGTCGCTCTATTGCCGGTCGCGCTTAGTCGTCTCCGCACGGCTACCAACGCGTCGCCTTCGTGGATGCGCCACGCCGGTCCGCGCTCCGTGCTACGCCGGATCAGGGTTAATTTCACAGGAGGTTGTCATGCATGCGATCGTTGAAGAACTGGTGGCGTTGATCGAGAAGCATGGCTGGCAGAGCGGCTTCCAGGCCGCCATCAAGAATGCACAGTCCCACAATGTCCACAGCATCAAGGGCATCCAAGTTCTGGATGATTACCTAACCTGGATCGATGCGCTCGTCACGTGGGCTCCTCGCGAGCGAGGGGACACGCGATTCATCTACAACAGACTTGCCGAGTTTTATTTCTTCCTGGACCAAGAGCCCGTCAAGGGCCTACAAAGCCCGATCCGACCGGGTGAAGGCGTCCAGAATTTGACTCCCTTGTCCGCATGGATCAAGGAGTATGCACGGGCCTGGGGCAGCTACCTGGACACCGCGGAATCGGCGAAGGAAGTCGACTCGTTCCGGACGAATCCCATGTTCAATTGGGATGAGTACATGCCGCCGCCCAGCGGCTACTTCACCTTCAACCAATTTTTCGCCCGCCATGTGAAGCCCGGCATGCGTCCGATTGCTGGCCTCCGCGACGACAACGTCCTGGTCAACCCGGCCGACTCAACGTTTGTCGGCTGGTGGCAGATCAGCGAGCAATCGAAGATCTACGTCGAGAAGAACAAGCTCGACATCAAGGGTATCCAGTGGTCCATCCACCAACTGCTGGAGGGCAGCGCGTACGCGGACCGCTTTCGGGGCGGGATCTTCACGCACAGCTTCCTGAATACGTTCGACTATCATCGCTGGCATGCTCCGGTGCAGGGCAAGATTCTGGAAGCCCGCGTGATCCAGGGCCAGGCCTTCATGGATATCAGCGTGAAAAACGCGATCGTGGGCGGCAAGACGGAGAACGTCCTGGACGCCCGGGATGGCACGGGCTACCAATTCGTCCAGACGCGCGGCCTTGTCGTGATCGATTCACCGATCGGGTTAGTGGCCTGTCTCCCCATGGGGATGGCCCAGGTCTCATCGGTGGTGATCACCGCCGAAGCCGGGACGACTCTCTACAAAGGGGAAGAGTTGGGTTACTTCCAGTTCGGCGGCTCCGACTTCGTGATGGTATTCGAGCGGACCAGCAACGTTCAGCTCATCTCTCAGCCCAACATTCACTACAACCAAGGCAGCTGGATCGGTCACGCTTATCCGTATGCGATGAAGTGACGGCGAGGGCCCTCCTCCTCTCGACGCGCTGCCGGCGGCGTGATTCGCGCGACGGCGGAGGCGCCGTTACCGGCCGCTCGTCGCCGGCTTGGGCGTCACCTTCAGCAGCTTGCCGTTGGCGCCTTCGGTGAGCACGTAGACTGCGCCGTCGGAAAACACCTGGACGTCGCGGATGCGCGCGCCCAGGTCCATCAGCAGCGGCTCCTCGTTGATGACCTTGTCGTCCTTGCTGAGTTCGAGTCGGAACAGGGCCTGACCCGCCAGCGCGCCGACCAGGGCGCTCGACTTCCACTGCGGGAACAAGTTGCCCTTGTAGAAAGCCAGGGCCCCAGGCGCGATCACCGGATCCCAGTAGTAGCGCGGCTGCTCCATGCCGGGCTTCTCCACAATCGCGTCGCCGATCTTCGTACCGGGGTAGTTGATGCCGTGCACGATCACGGGCCAGCCGTAGTTCTTGCCCTTCTCGATGAGGTTCAGCTCGTCACCGCCGCGCGGGCCGTGCTCCACTTCCCACAGTCGGCCGTCGGGCGCGAAGGTCAGGCCCTGCGGCGTCCGGTGGCCCATGGACCACGTGCCCGGCAGGCCCAGCGACGGATTGCCGGGCGCCGGCTTGCCGTCGGGCGTGATGTGAATCACCTTGCCCAGGTAGGTGTCCAGGTGCTGCGCCTGCAACGGGAGTGGATCGCCCGTGGAGCGATCGCCCACAGCGACGAAGAGATTGCCGTCCTTCGGATCGACGGCGATGCGGGAGCCCGACTGCGAAACCGCGCGATTGGTGAACGGGGCGGCCTGGAAGATGGTGGTGACGTTCGAGATCGTGCCCGCGTTCTCGTCCAGGATCGCGCTGTCGACCGCGTGAGCGCAGGTCTCGGCGTCGATGTTCCGCAGGTAGACGAAGAAGATGCGATGGTTGCCGGCAAAATTCCTGTCGAGCGCCACGTCGAGCAGGCCCGCCTGGCCGCGGAAGTACACCGGCGGCATGTTCGCCGTGATCGTGTGCAGCGAGGACCCGTCCTTGTTCAGGATTCGCAGCCGGCCCGCCTTCTCGGTGATGAGGAAGCGGCCACTCGGCAGCAGCTCCACGGCCCACGGCATTTCGAGGCCGCTGGCGATGGTCGTGACCTCAACGTCCACCGTCTTGTGATACGGCGCACGGGTCTGACCGGGGAAGACCGGATGATCGGTGTCGAGCTCTGGTGCGCGGCGGTCGACGGGCTGCCCTTCGACGGTGAACTTCTCGAACGTCCGGCGCACCGCCGGATTGGGCGCAGGGGCCGGCGGGTTCTGGGCCAGCACGGGCGCGGGTAACATCGCAAGGCCGGCAACCGCGTAGGCGATGGCAATTCGTGTCATGTCAGTCTCCGTTGTACAACCAAGGTCATCCGTTCCGACGATGTGCATACGAAGTATAGCGGCCCGGTCGGCGATCAGCCCTTCGGCTTCGTGCGGAAGGGAGGACGGGCTGAGGCCGTTACGAAGTAGTTGCGAAGTTCATCCCAGACCTGCCTCAAGCTCCGCTCGGGCCTCATCCCCTTACTTCATCAGCCGCGCCCACTGTGCGGTGTCCGTGTACTGCTGAAACGTCACCACCTTGCCGTCGCGGAAGCGATACACGTGACAAAACTGGGCGTCGAGCGCCGCGCCGCCGGCCTTGATGGTGCCGCGATAGCGTCCAAGCGCCACGACGTGATCACCCCCATCGATGATGGTCGTGGGCACGGCGGTGAAGTTGTCGACCGCCGCCAGCAGGCGGCCAAACACGCCTTCGCCGATGGCCTGGGGGCCGATGTAGGGATTCCGGTCGCAGAGAGGGTTGCCTTCCGCTTCGTTCCACGTGATAGCGGGATCCATGGCCCCAAACAGCACGGAAGGATCGTTTCGGCCGAATGCGGCGTAGGCTGCGGTGATTGTCTCGACTGGTGACATAGGGTCCTCTTTGGGGTTCTGCGAGCGCGCCGGCCAAGCCGACCCGGCATTCTAGCGCGGCGAGCGGTCTCCGCATTCGAATCCCTCAGGTCGCAGGAGTCTTTCCCCCAAGCTCACGCCTGAGCCAGGCGCGGGCGTGTGTCCACTTGCGCTCGACGGGCCGGACGCCGGCATTGCGTGGCAACGCGGCCCGAATGAGAGGGGTGGCTACCAGCTGGACGCGCGCTTCGCGACGCTCCAGGAGCAGGCGCTCGGTGCGTTCATCACTCACGCGCAGGTGCAGAACACGCCGCCGCAACAGTTCCTCGACGACCTGTCGTCGTTTCAGCGGGTCCTGTTCACCAACCATCGTGTTCGCGCCCTGGCGGACGCCGTTCGTGAGGGCACGGTGCCGTTGCCGGATCCGGATCGCCGGCTCAACGCACTCGAACAGGAAGGAAAGACAGCCGCCGCGGTGAAGTAGAAATCCAGCATCGCCTTGAGCGGTGTGGCATTCCCACGCAGGCGGCTGCGGAGCGCGGCTCCTTCCCAGCAGTCAACCAGCACGCTCGCCATGCGCCGCGTATTGGCATCGGTGGGAATGTCGCCCCGCTCGCGCGCCTCTTCCAGGCAGGTGGCGATCCGATTGGCGATTTCGGAGAAGCACCCGTCGATCTTCCGCCGGAACGCGTCGCTGACACCCGATAGCTCCTGGCCGAGTCCACCCAGCAGGCAGCCCATGTAACCCTCTTCGCGGTAGTGCTGCTGCGTCATCTCGAAAAAACGGCGCACGCGCTCGAGCGGGAGGCGTCGCTGGTCCCCGAGGCAGGCGTCAAGGCCTTCATGCACGTGATGCATGTACTGGTCAATGACCTGGAGCGCGAAGTCTTCCTTGTCCTTGAAGTGGTGGTAGAACGATCCCTTCGGCGTGGCCGTCGCCTCGAGCAGCGCCTGGATGCCCAGGTCGTTGTAGCCATGCTTCAGCAGCATGGCCAACCCCGCATCGAGCAGGCGCTGCTTGGTTGGATGCGTCACGTGCATGTGATGGGCTAACCCTTGACCTTCTCGATCATGTGGTTGATCACGTGGCTGTGCTCGCGCTGGGGACTGAACATGACGATCTCCGCGTCGGCGTCAACCTTGACGTTGTGCCCGGGCGGCCAGTAGAACAGGTCGTTGGCGTTCACCGTCTCCCGCGCCCCCGCCGCATCGGTCGTGGTCAGCTGGCCGCGCAACACGAAGCCCCAGTGGGGGCACTGGCAGAGGTTGCCTTCCAATCCCTGGAAGAGTGGAGTGGTATCGACGCCCGCCGAGAGCGTGAAGTACTCGGCGCTGAACTTGTCGAAACCGCTGGCGTCGCCAAAATCCATTCGCTGGCGGATCTTGGCACCTGGAATCTCCATCCGGACGTCGACGTTGTCTTTCGCCACGCGCATGTTGGTCCCTCCTCTCGAGACTCAGCCCTGACTAGACCGATTGGTCTATTCGGCAGAGGATACACCTTTTGCAGCGGCTGTCAGAGAAAGTTTTTCGACACCTTGGGAAGGCGGGCCTTCTTCGCCTTCTTCTTCGTCGCCGTCGTCACGCCCTCCAGCTCGTAGGCTTCGCGAAGCCAGTCGGTGAGCGGCGGCTCGACCGCGTCGCGATGCGTGATTTTCAGGATGTTCACGACCTTGGTCTTGGATCGCTGCTCGACCCGCTTCACGTGCGGGGACTTCAGCGGCCGGCCGAGGAACACCGACAGCTCGAGAAAGCTGCGCTTCGGGCGGACGAAGCAGTAGACGGTCTCGCGCGCGAACATGATGCACGTGCCCGACGCGTAGATGCGCTGCTCACCCAGATCGGCCGCGGCCTCACGCAACCGCTCCCACGCCTCCCGCAGGTCGTCGGCGAGGTCCGCGGTCAGCGCCGCTTCGGTGGTGGTCCAGCAGTCGTGTTCCTTCCCTTCCTCGATCCACTGCTTGCAGTGGTGACACTCGCGCCCGGCCATGGCGCATTGTAGTATTCAGTCACCATGCGTACACAGCTCAGCTTCGTCCTGCTCACCACGTTTCTCGGCGTTTCATCCGCGCAGGCGCAACAACCGGCCACGCCCAACCCGGCCACGCTGCCGTTCGTGGCCGGCACGCCGCTCAAGGCGCAGCCCAACGTCAAGACCTACGGCGGGTTCCGGTTCGCCGAAAGCGTCTCCTACGACGCCGAGCGCGACCTTTACGTGGCGGTCAACGCCGGCATGGCGCAGGACGTGGTGCCGAACGACGGCTACGTGTCGCTGGTCAACCCCGACGGCACCGCGCACACGCTGAAGTGGATCGGTGTCAACCGCAACGGCCTCACGCTCAACCATCCGCTGGGCAGCGACATCGCCAACGGCTTCCTCTACGTCGTCGACATCGACACCGTGCGCTGGTTCGACATGAAGACCGGCGAGCCGCGCGGCGCTATTCCGGTGGCCGGCGCTAGCCGCTTCAACGATCTCGAGGTCGCGGCCGATGGCACTATCTACGCCACGCAGACGGGCGCCGTGGATCCCGCGACCTGGCGCATCTACAAGATCACGCCGAAGGGCGAGGCCTCGATCTTCGTCAGCGGCGCGCCGCTCAACCTGCCCAACGGCATCGCCTTCGACCCCAGGGGGAACATCGTCGTCGTCAACATCGGATCGAACGCGGTGCTGACGTTTTCGCCAGAGGGCAAGCTGCTGACCACCGAAGAGTCCACGGACGCGGGCAACGACGGCCTCGCGATTCTGCCGGACGGCACGAAGTACGTGAGCAGCGTGCGCCAGGGCACCGTCGCGCGCATTCGCCCGGGCCAGAAGGCGGAGATGGTGGCGTCGGGCATCCCGACGGCCGCGTCGATGACCTACGACTCGAAGCGCAATCGCCTCGTGATTCCGATGAACGACTGGAACGCGATCACGATCGTGGACCTCAACGCGCCGAAATGATTGTTCGCCCGGCTGAAGACGGCGGCTTTCTGATCACGCAGCCGGATCACGCGCACCTGGCGCGGCGGATCATGGAGCATTGCGTGGCGCTGGCGGTGCATCCGCGGCGCAACGCGATCCTCCATGCGATTGGGGAACACGACAACGGCTGGACCGAGGTGGACGCGGCGCCGGCAGTGGATCCGGCGACCGGAACGGTGATCGACTTCATCCGGGCGCCGATCAGCGTGCGGCAGGGCGTGTGGCCCCGCGCCATCGCGCGGCTCGCGTCGGATCCGTGGGCGGCGGCCCTGGTCGCGCATCACGCCGCTTTTGTCTACGATCGGTTTCGCGGGGATCCGGCGTGGACGGCCTTCTTCACCGGCATGGAGACCTCGCGCACCGCGATGATGCGGTGGAGCGACCTGACGCTCGAGACGCTCGAAGCCGACTACGCGTTGCTCAGGCTCGGCGACCTGATCTCGCTCGCGTTCTGCACCGGGTCCACGACCGCGCAACGCTTTCGCGACTGGACCGTCCAGCTCGCCGGCTCGCGGGTGGTCGTGACGCCGGATTTGTTCGGCGGCGCCACTATCCCGTTCACGATCACTGCCCGAAACGTCCGCGCGCGGTCGTTCCGTTCGGACGAGGAACTCCGTGATGCGTTGAGCGCCGCGATCTCGGGCACGATGCGGGGCGAGGTGTCGGCGACGATGCCGGGCGCGAGCTAGGCGTCCTCAATGGTCAGGTCGAAGTAGAGGTCGTCGAGCACCAGGGGAGCTTGCCGGCGTGGCATGCCGCTTGCTGAAGCAACGCCGATGCGCTGTGTCTGGTTCGCAGGTCGTGCAGGCTGGCTGCTCCTTGCCCTGGTGGCAAGCAATGCAAACGCACAGCCAGGCCTCGACCCGGCCACGTGCAAGATGGCGGCGCTGCCCGGGTTATCGCGGCAATTTGCGTCGATTCCGCGACCGGCAGGCAACAGTGCGACGACCGGACTGGTGGCGGACTTCTCGCGCGTGGCCGGGAGCATCCTGGGCCAGGCCGCGGCGCCTGGTGTCGATTGGCCGACATTCGCCGACCTTCCCTGTTCAAGCGACGTGCGGTCACGCGATCGTCTCGCCTGGCAAATGGCGATGCTTGGCTACAGCGCCAGGGAGATCGCCGACGTGCTCGACGGCCACCTCACGCGCGCCGATCTCGACCAGGCGCGTGCGCGCCTCATGGCCGGCTACTCGCGTGCGACGGTCGCTGAGTTTCTCGATGCGCGCTGGCGCGAGCCCGCGCCGCCTGCAGCGGTGGAGTCACCAGTACTCGTGGCGTCCGCTCGCGAGACTCCGTGGCTCGATGTCGATCTGGAGCAGGAGCTCGAGGGACTGGTGCGTGAGCACAACGTGCCCGCCGATCTCGTGCGCGCGATGGTCGCGGCGGAATCGGGCGGCAACTACCGGGCGGTATCAGCGGCCGGCGCGATCGGCCTGATGCAACTAATGCCGGCCACGGCGGCGGCCCTCGGTGTCGACCCCTGGCAGCCGCGCGAGAACCTTCGCGGCGGCGTCGCCTACCTCGCGGAATTGTTACGCGAGTACGACGGCGATGTCCGACTCGCGCTGATCGCCTACAACGCGGGCCCGCAGCATGCGAACCGGGTCAAGGCGGGAACCGCGGTGGCGTATCGGGAGACGCGCCGTTATCTCGACGCCATCGCCGCGCAGTATTCCCTGCCTTAGCTGTTGGCCGCCTGCTGGGAGTCGAACATCGGCGGCAGCGGCTCGAGGTCGTCTCTGGGTCAGTAGCGCAGAGCCAGTCGATCGCTGTCACCACTCAATTGACATCAAGGCATCACATCGATAGCATCATGTCATGCGCACGACGTTGACGCTGGACAAGGACGTGGCCGCGCGCTTGGAGCAGACCGCGCGTAAGCGCCGGCTGCCGTTCAAGACGGTCGTCAACGACGCCTTGCGCGCCGGCCTGGCGGTGATTGACGAGCCGGCCACCGTGGCTCCCTTTCGGACGAGTGGTTTCGACCTCGGACCCAGCCTCGTCGGCAGCCTGGATGACGTTCACGGGGTGCTCGCGCGAGTCGAGGGAGAGGCGCACCGGTGATCCTCGTCGATGCCAACCTGCTGCTGTACGCCGCGAATCAGGCGGCTCCCGAGCATGCCGGTGCGCGCGCCTGGCTCGACGCGCGGCTGAGTGGCTCGGCACGAGTGGGGCTGCCGTGGCCGTCGCTGCTCGCGTTCGTGCGGTTGGCGAGCAATCCCCTGGTCATGCGGAATCCCGTTCCGGTCGCCACCGCGTGGCAGCAGGTGCGGCAATGGCTCACGGCGGAGCCCGCGTGGGTGCCGCAACCGACGACGCGGCATGCCGATATTCTCGGCGGGTTGTGTGAGCCGTCCTGGATGACAGCGCGATTGGTGCCGGATGCGCATCTGGCGGCACTGGCGATCGAACACGGGTTGACGCTCTGCTCGACCGACGGCGACTTCGCGAAGTTCAAGGGACTGGAATGGGCGAATCCGCTCGCCGGATGAGTTGGTGAACTTGTGAATTCGAGGTCGCTGATCCACACTCCCCCGCATGGCTGCCATCACGTTGCGGGTGAACGGCAAGGCTCACACGGTTGATGTCGAGCCTTCCACACCTCTGCTGTATGTCCTTCGGAATGACCTGGATCTCTCGGGCCCGCGTTTTGGCTGCGGATTAGGCCAGTGCGGCGCCTGCACGGTGCTGATCAAGGGCGAGGCGGTGCGCTCCTGCATCCGGCCCGTGTCGCAGGTGGGCACCGACGAGATCACCACGCTCGAAGGGCTGGCGCAGAACGGCAAGCTCCATCCGCTGCAGCAGGCGTGGATTGACGAGCAGGTGCCGCAGTGCGGGTTCTGCCAGAACGGGCAGATTCTCACCGCCAAGGCGCTGCTCGACAAGACGCCCAACCCCACCGACGCGCAGATTCGCGCTGGCATGAACGGCACGCTGTGTCGTTGTATGACTTATTACCGCATCAACGCCGCCATCAAACGCGCTGCGAAGGTGATGGCATGAATTCCCGACGCGACTTCCTGAAAGCGTCCGGCATGCTCGTCGTTGGTCTGGCCGCCAACGACTCCCTTTTCGCCTTCGTAGGGCCCCACGTAGGGCCGCCCTTTATGGGCGGCCAAAATCCCGGTCCCTATCCCGACCCTGACTTCCTGCAACTCGACTCCTGGATCGTCATCCGCGCCGACAACACCGCCACCTTCTTCGTCGGCAAGACCGACCTGGGCCAGGGCACCGGCACGGCGTTCCGGCAGATCATGTCGGACGAGCTCGACATCGCTTACGACAAGACCAGTTGCGTGATGGGCAGCACGCACAACACGGTCGATCAGGGTGGATCGGGTGGATCCGATGCGCTGCAGACCGATGGCTATCCCATGCGCCGCGTGGCGGCGGAGGCCCGCCGCGTGTTGCTCGAGATGGGCGCGAGGGAACTCGGCGTCCCCGTCTCCACGCTCGTCGTCTCCGACGGCATCATCACGCTGAGCGGTGGTAATACCACGGGGCCCGGCTCGATCAGCTACGGCGATCTGATCGGCGGCAAGCGCTTCAACGTCACGCTGACCGGTAAGAACACCGACACCACCACCGGCATTGCCAGGCTGAAGCCGGTGCAGGAGATGAAGAACGTCGGTAAGTCGCCGCAGCGCTACGACATCCCCGGCAAGGTGGACGGCACCGTGAAGTGGGCGGTGGACGTGAAGCTGCCCGGCATGGTCCACGCGCGCAACGTGAAGCCGCCGGTGGCGGGCGCGACGCTGGTCAGCATCGACGAATCGTCGGTGAAGGGCATCCCCGGCTTCGTCAAGGTGGTGAGCAAGGGCAACTACGTCGCGGTGGTGTGCGAGCGTGAGGAGAACGCCATTCGCGCGGCGCGGCAGCTCAAGGCGGAGTGGAAGAAGCCGGCCACGGCGCCCTTCCCCACTTCCGACAACCTGTTCACTTACATGCGCTCCGCCGCCCCATCGTCGACCGGCAGGCCGATCGAAACCGGAAACGTCGACGCCGCGTTCGCGAGCGCTGCCACGGTGATCGAGGCGGAATACGACGTGCCGTTCCAGGGTCACACCGCGTTTGGCCCCGCGCATGCGATGGCGGATCCGTCGAACGGCCAGATGACCATCTACACCAACGACATGAAGTCGTACGGCATGCGCAACGGCGTGGCCGAGTTCCTGAAAATGCCGCGCGACCGCGTGCGTGTGATCTGGATGGACGGCCCGCAGGGCTACGGCCGCACCGCGGCGGACGATGCGGGGTTTGAGGCGGCGTATATTGCGAAGGAGATCGGCCGGCCGGTGCGCATGCAGTGGATGCGCCAGGAAGAAACGGCGTGGGACACCAAGGGTCCGGCCTATGCCTTCAAGATGCGCGGCGGTCTCGACCCGCAGGGCAATGTCGTCGCGCTGCATTACGACGCGTGCGCGGCGGATCATAATCATCTTGGCTACAACGAGCACGAGACGGTGCTGATCTCCCAGTTGATGGGCACGCGCAAGAGCCCTATCTCCCAGGGCCGCGCTTCGCTGCCGTCGGATATGTACGTCATCCCCAATCGCCGCCAGACGACGAGGGTGGTGCCGTTGCCGATGCCGTTCGAGACGCCGCTTCGCACGGGCAACCTGCGCGACCCCGATGGTCCGCAGGTCCAGTTCGCGCTCGAGTCGTTCATCGACGAGCTCGCGGCGAAGGCAAAGGCCGATCCCGTCGAGTTCCGCTTACGGATGCTGCAGGCGAGCACGCAGGACGACAGCGGCTTCAAGCGCGCGCGCTCCATCGCCTGCATCAAGGCGGCGGCCGCGAACTTCGGATGGATTTCGCGGCCGTCGCCGCAGTCCGCCGTAGCTTTAGCGAAGGCGGACGACATCCTCACCGGCCGCGGCATCGCCTACGCTTACCGCAGCCAGACCGTCGTCGCTACCATCGTCGAGGTGGAGGTCAACAAGAAGACCGGCCGCATCTGGGCCAAGCGCATCGTCGTGGCCCACGACTGCGGTTTGGTGATCAACCCCGAGGCGCTAATCCGCGTCGTCGAAGCCGGCACGCTCTACGGCCTCAGCCGCGCGCTGCATGAAGAGGTGAAGTTCGACGCCGAGAAGGTGACGAGCGTGGACTGGATGACGCACCCGACGCTGCGGCACGAGGACACGCCGGAGCGGATTGACGTGGTGATCGTGAACGGCGACCCGCACCCGAATCGCCCTGACCTGCGGCACTACGGGGCGGGCGAGACGATGGTAAAGCCGATGCTGGCGGCGGTGGCGAACGCGGTGTTTGATGCGACGGGGCTTCGATTCAGGAGTGTCCCATTTCGCACTGCTCAAACGCCGTTTGCGGGAGCCGAGACCGCACGACCGGTGACCGCTTCGCTTCCGATTCTGCGTCGTTAAGGGAGCGGGGCTGAGAGATCTGTTCTGTCGGCCGTCCATACAGGTAATCGTGGAGGTTCGAATGTCTGTCAAGAGACTTGTCGGCGTCCGTGCCGTCGTCATCCTCGCGAGCATCTGCTTGGTCGTGGCCGGTGACCCAATAGTTCAGGGTTTTCACAATGAGATTCACCACACAACGCAAGCCGCGTTAGCGTTGGCCTCAGACTGGGAAATCGATGACGCGTTGTGGATTGCGGGTGCTGATCTTGCCGTCGATATGAACAAGCCCACGGTCGCTGGACTTGAACGGAACACGCTGCAGTACAGCCAACACCAGGCGGAAAAGAATTACTACTTCCATTGCTTTAGTCGATCTGACGACCAGGCGGCAGCAAGATCGGACGAGCGAAACAAGGACGTCCTAGGGCAGCTTGATGATCTGAAGAGGCAAGCAGCCCAGTCCATTGACCGCGCGAAGGCTCAAGCAACCGATTCCCGACTTCGAATAGAGGCTCTCGTGGCCGTCGGCGTGTACTTTCATTGCCAACAGGATTCTTGGTCCCATAGCGGATATGGAGGGACGCGTCACGGGCACATGTTCGATGACGCGTGGCCCGGTAGCCCGGACCATCCAGCACGACGTCCGGTTAAGACTCAGAAGGCATTGCGGGAGTCGCTGAGCGAGCTACACGCGCTGGCCGGGCGTTGGCGATCGGATCTGCCACCACACGATGCCAACCTGAATCGACTGCTCGCTGGTCTCACCAACACTGCACTGTTGGGTGCCGGGACGCAGGAATGTGTGGACATGTGGCCTCGATATTGGCTCTATCAAGACTTGCGCCAGTCTGGCAGGCTGGCCAAGTTCACCTCTGTCGATCGGCCCACGCGTGGCACATGCGCGACGCTCCACCAGACCAACTTTGGTGTTCCAGGCGCAAGCGCCCGGATCGTCACTTTCCCTGGTCAGTCGCGATTCCCTGTTCTAGATATCGCTGGACGGCCTCGATTCGAGAATGACGAACCAATCTTGGTCGCGGCTGGAGACTTCGATTACGTTAATGCGGAGGCTTCTGCCACTTATCGGCAGCCCACCCCGTCCACCTGTTCCTACGCGATGTCAGTGCTTGTGAGGAATGGTGGCCCCAACGCAGCTCCAACCGCCAAGATTGCCATGGCCCTGCTCGCAGGCCAGAACGACGAAATGTGGTACGAAGAAGAAGAGTTGGGGGTCTTGTCTCCGAATCAAGTCGCCAACGTCGGCATGGCAGCGACCGTCAACCGCGCATGCCCCAACCGGGTGGCATTCGTGTCCGACATTCAGCCCATCAAAGATGTCGGTGACGGTATCTGGGGCGACAGAGATGCCAGAAACGATCAGAGAGTAGTGCTAGCGACGCCCGACAGGAGAGCGGCTGCGAAGTAGTCGTTCGTTCTTTGATCTGTGTGGCGCCACAAGAAACATCGTAGCCAGACGGACGCAGGCCGACGCGACCGACACCATCTGCGACATGGAGGACAAGAAGACCGGCCGCATCTAAGCCAAGCGCATCGTCGTCGCCCACGACTGCGGCCTGGTGATCAACCCCGAAGCGCTGATCCGCGTCGTCGAAGCCGGCACGCTCTACGGCCTCAGCCGCGCGCTGCATGAAGAGGTGAAGTTCGACGCCGAGAAGGTGACCCTGCGGCACGAGGACACGCCGGAGCGAATTGACGTGGTGATCGGGAGCGGCGATCCGAACCCGAATCGACCTGACTTGCAGCACTACGAAACGGGCGAGACGGTGTGCAAACCGATGCTGGCGGCGGTTGCGAACGCGGTTTTTGACGCGACAGGGGTGAGGATGAGAAGGATGCCCCTTTATTGGTCACCGATTCGCCCTGGACCTAAACACCGCACGGCTAAGGAGTTAGATGAGCATCAGTACGGCTGTGGTAGTTTGTCGAAGATGGGATCCCCAGTACGCAGACCTCCTCCCGCGGTATCGGAACATGTCGATGTTGCCGTGATCGGCGCGGGGCCCGCCGGTTTGGCCGCGGGTGCATTCTTTTCGGCCCGGGACATTGAGTTTGTTGTCCTCGATTCTGGTTCAGGTGCTGAAGAGCGGCGCAGGGATGATCCGCGATCACTGGTGAGTGGCGTCGGGGGCGCGGGGTTGTATTCCGACGGAAAGTTTTCCTTCTTTCCGTCAGCGACTCAGCTATGGAGCTTGTCCGAGCAAGCTCGGGTGCGCGGAGCGTACGATTGGATCGCTGCCTTGCTGACGGCGGAAGGAATGATCGTCCCACCTTTTCCCGAAGCGTTTGAAGACAATCGCCAACCCGCTGGGGATTTCCTCAAGAGTTACCCCTCAAACTATCTGCCTTTTGAGAACAGAGAGCGGATTGGAAAGGCCCTATCCTCCCGCATTGGAAAGGCTCTCAGGACCCGCCATGACGTCGTTGGGATTAGAGCGCAGGACGAAGGTTATCGGCTGTCGATCGAAACCCCAGAGGGTCTAAAGGCCATTAGTGCTCGCCATGTCCTGATGGCTACCGGTCGGTTCGGCGCACGAGATTTCGCCAGAATGCTGCCTGACCTTCCCATGGTATTCCGGCGCCATGAGATAGGAATTCGCCTCGAACAACAAGCTGCGTCATTCATGTTCGCGACGCACCCGTCGCTTGATGTGAAATTGATCAGCCCAGCAGATCTCAAGCATGGCGAGTGGCGAACGTTCTGCACTTGTCGAGACGGAGAGGTGGTCCAGACTGCTTGGCGGGATTGTTTATCCTTCTCCGGCCGCGCTGACGGGGCTAAATCTGGACGTTCGAATATCGGCGTGAATTTGCGAATCGCTGCACCACCTGGTGGTGCGCTTGAGCGGGAGATTTGGAACGTCGTGAACGGTCACTCGATGCCATTCAGCGTATCGGCTGAGAGTTACATCGGTGGCGCACGGCCAAGCACGTTCCTTGGGGAATCCTTGGACTGCTATTTCAGGGAAAAGATCCTTGACCTGGTCGATCCGTCTTTGCTTGGCGAAACGCAGGTATTTGGCCCTTGCATCGAGGGTGTTGGCTACTACCCGGATATAAACGAGTCCCTGAAGGTTAATTCTCAGGATATTTGGGTTGCCGGGGATGCGGCCGGCCTGTTTCGCGGACTCACGGCCGCGTTCGTGAGTGGTCACTACGTCGCTAGTGCACTCTACGACCATTCCGCATCTTCACGAGAGCTTCCTCGTTTCGTGAAGCACAGCCCCAGCCTGCCAATGCCTGTCGTGTTTACGGCCCAATCGAAGGCCTATTTCTATTGCCGCGACGCGATTTGCGAATTTGCGATTCGCGAGGGCTACCTTCCGCTCAACCCCTTTCGAGTGTTTGAGTATTTCTTGGGCGACCGCGTTGATCGAAATCTGGTTCGTCAGGGAAACAATCAGCTCGTTTCCATCTCTGACGAGTTGTGGGTCTTTGGCCCAGTCTCAGATGGCGTGCTGTTTGAGGTCGTCAGAGCGCGACGCTTGCGCAAGCCGATTCGATTTTTCTCTGTAGGCACAAGGGCTGACGACATCAAACCAGTCTCTCCCACCGAGGTCAAGTTCGAACCAGAGGTGCATGCTTTCCAGATTCGGCGAGAAGACCTCGTGGCACTGTTGACGGATACGTTACCAGGCGACCGAGCCGATCTGATCCCCACGCAGCTGGGACTCACGCTGGATTGATGATTGGGCAGCCTCGGAATACCTACCTGCACCTCCTCGACAGGGAGTTACGAGCGTCCGTACGCTGCAACCCTCAAGCTCTCGATTTACTTCGAGCTATGTTTGCGGCTTGCGTCCTCACGCCCGGTAGAGTGTTCTGCAGCTATTCTCACCTTTGGGAAAGCGGCGAGTTTCTCGGACAGTCAAAGACTGTCATTGTCAGCCTCGTGAAAAACGGGCTTCTTGTGCCGGCCACGGACCATGTTTCTGGCTCCGAGTTCCTTGTCAGCCGACAGCGAATCTACGCCCACGACGTGGCGCGATACCCATTCTATTTCCCGAAGCAGGGTGAGCCCCAACCCTCCGTCGAACCTGGGTTCAAGACCTCCGGGGGAGCAACCGGCTTCCTCTCAAGCCAGCTTTCGATGATTGAGGCCAATAGCTCCGTTCCGGACTCTGTGCGAAAGCTGGTCGGAGACGGACTAGCCGCTAGGGAGGGACGGGCCATCACGGGTTCTCTTTTCGCCGGACACACAACCGATGCACTCGCACTAGAACACACGCGCCGCTTGATCTCAACGGCGTATACAAAGCACTACCTACAGGAGTGTGGTGCCGAGATACTAACTGGCTTTCCAGGGTTGGCGATGTACGACGACATCTCCACTTGTTTCCCTCTCTACGACATCAGAGTCTTCTTTGCATTTCTTCGAATGGCAAACATGGAGTGCGCAACGAAGCCCCGGATGATCTCATTCGTTCATAAGGCGGCAGAAGACCATGCCACAGCTAGTCACGCCATCTTCGTTGAAGCATGGGATCAGCTGTTGCGGTCCATGGGAAATGTGGGGGCCACGCTGGGACGCGAACCTCGAGTCGGAAGCCTCACCGCCGAGATCGGTAGACGAGCAAGCAGGGCTCAGAAGCGCCAGATTGAAACTTTATCCTACGATCAACTTGCCGAGTTTGCGAATGAGTTGTCATTGAGAGGTCTCCCCGGCGACGCGGCACCGGTCTCAGCAGCGAAGCCATCAGGAAAAGTGGCGGTAATCATGGTCGCCACCGATCGTGAATGGACGGCGTTGCGGGATGTGGCCCAAGCGGAAGGGCTTTCGATGGAGCCGGTGCGCATACGGAATCTTGCGGCTTGGCGCCTTGGGCTGTATGGGGGACGCGACCTCTATGTCGTCCGTTGCGAAATGGGCCTCCTGAGTTCTGGGGCGAGCATCTTGACGGCGGATGAGGTGATTCGCAAGTTCGATCCCGTTTTTGTGCTGATGCCAGGCATTGCCTTTGGCATCAAGCCTGATGACCAGAAGCTCGGCGATGTATTGGTCGCCACGGCGCTCATTGACTACGAAACGGTTAAACTCTCGCCAGGGACCTACCATGAGCGGGGTTCGAAGCTCGGACCTTCAGTCGAGCTTCTGTCGAGGGCCCGCGTGGCCGGCGCCGGGCGTTCAGACGTCCACTTTGGTTCGGTCCTGTCGGGATGCAAGCTTGTCAATGACAAGGATTTCGTCGATGAGCTCAAGCACCGGTTCCCAGAGGCCCTGGGTGGCGAGATGGAAGGCGTCGGATTGGCTTCCGCCAGCCATCGTCATCAGACCCACTGGTTGATGACGAAAGCAATCTGCGACTGGGGATTTGGAAAGGATGACAAGGCTCAGGCCCTAGCAGCGCAGAAGGCCTGTGCTTTCTGTCTTGAAATCGCGAAGACTGCTGTCTTCGACTAGCTCATCGGTTTGTTTCCGGTAGGTGTCGTTCCATACCGTTTGACGACTCGCCTTCGGGGAGCCGATCTGGGCTCAAGTCTGAGCAGGTGTTCAAGAAGTTATGAAACACGCGTAGCTCTCCCCTAGCGTTTGTGTGGATCGTGCGCCGGGTATCGGGGAGTCCAACACATAGGGGCGTTGACACCATGACTGGAGTCTCGACCCCAACAATGCCTACCTCTCGTCGTACGAGACAAAGCTTTGCTTCAATTCGCTCGATCCACTCCACGTTAGTGCCATTCTGAACATAGCCAATCATTCCGCAGGCACCGACGGGAGCCGGATAGGTCGCAAGGATAAGGCGGCCAAGGCCGTCGGGACCGACATATTCGGCAACGCTATCACCGCGGTAAAGGCGTTTCGCTTCAAAGGGAATACGCGGCCTGGGTCGATGGGTCACGAGTTCCATAACGATGTCGACTCGTGGCCGAGTTCGACCGAGCAGCGACTCGCTGGTAACAGGAAGCTCCTCGTGCACGGAGAAGTGCCGCCCCCAGTGCGGAGCATCGTTAGAGTCAAGCAGGTCACGAATGGCGGCGATGAGAAGGGCCGTAATCCCTTCCTCCTGAGTCTCACGGAGGTCTCTCGACTTGATCCGCCTAAACCCAAGGGCTATCAACTCGTGGATTCTTACGAGTGCAGTGGCAAGATAAGCTGGCGCGAACCGCCCCGGCATTTACGAGTTCGTCTCGATTGGCGACAGGGCCGCTGCAACCGCCTCGTGAGCGTCGAGTATAGCTTGCGTTCGCGTCCACCAAATTCGTTGCATCGGCTTGAACAAGTACGTCCCGTCGTCCCGCACAATGACCAAGTTGCGGTCGAAGTAAAGCCACTGGCCGTGTTCCCTCTGTAGTAGGGCCTCCAACCCTGCTACTTGGGCAGCCTGATCGGACGTGAAGGTGCCCTCATCGTGCACTGCACCAAGGTCAGAGGGCTTAGCAAGAGCAACGCGCACAATACCTGTTTCCGATGCTGTGAACACATCTACCTTGTGAGTCATTGATGTGACACTGTTCTCGATGAACTCATTCAGCGTGGAACGGAGTGCAGCAGCGTAGCGCTCTAACTCGGCGCCAACCGGTCGTCGCACATGCTCTGGCGCGACATTACCAGACCTTGCGAGCATTCTAATACTGACCAGATCCTCTACAAGGACGCGATCAGCTTCAGTCAACTCAAGTAAGGAAAACACCACCGAGTTGAGTTCAGCTTCTAGGTCGTCCATGTCGGACGGCTTCGCTGCTGCAGCGAGTCGACGCTGGAGCTGCGCAAGCCTCTCTATGGCCGTCGCTTCCATCAATGGGACGGGGAGGCGCTTAAGTGCATCGAGGGTCGCTCGCCCGAGGGTGACTCCCCACTCTGGAGAGCAGAGAAACTGGTGGTAGCGAACGAAGTCTGAGTTTAGATAGGCGGTAACAGCGCGGAGAAGCTTCTCATTCTGACGATTCCCAGAAATTCCGATCTGTCGGCCCGGAATTACGAAATGCCGGTCGCTAAAGACAGCAGCACTACGTGTCGCATGCACAAAGATGTGTGGCGGTTGACAAATGACGAGTGGAAGGCTGCGCCCCTTGCGAATGTAGGCTCTTGTAGATTCAATAGGAGCGAGCATCGAGAGCGGGATCGAATGAATTCGATCCAGTTTTCCCGGCAGGACAAGCTCCAATTTACCAACTAGTTCAGAATGCCGATCGAGCGGTTCATTGGCTGAGTGGTGTCGCAGTTCTACGCCTTGGTACACGTGGAGCTTGTGCTCACTCGCCAGCTCCTCCAGTGACGTAAAACGGCGTTCCGTTCGTCGGATAAGTTCGCAATCGAGCGCGGACCCCCACATTAGCGACTTCCAAGGAAGAAAGTCTCCGTCCCTCGTTTCGCTATGCTCGACGGCCTGAAGTTCGGTGGAGTCCGGCACCAAAGCCCACGTTTCGCTGAGATGGCCTGGTTCGTTCCTCCCACCAATTTGCTGGTTGATCAGCAATGGCGAGAACACAGTCGTGCTCTGCTTTCCCCTACTTCCGTCTAGCAGTGGGCGGTAAAAGAATGCGGCTGCTGCGCGACGCGCACGACGCCCAAAGAGAACTTCTCGAAGGTTCGAAAAATTTGCAACAAACCACAAGTCAACTTCGGCAAAAAAACGCCGCCGGAAAGTCCGTTGTTTTTTGAACAGCGTGGTAGCTGGCAACAACAACGCGACGGCACCGGACGAAGACAAGTGCTTGAGAACCTTCCAAGTGAAAGCTTCCGCCACTTGATTTTCCGTAATCGGATCGGACCTGTGTTCCTCCACCCACTCCAAGGCAGAACGGTCCTGCTTGCGAGAATTGGTGAGTTCAAACCAAGGTGGATTTCCAACGATCCATTCAAATGAACCTGATTCAACAGCTGCTACATCAAAAAAGTCTTTGGTGCGAATATTCTCTTCGAGCCCTGGGAGTTTGAAATTGGGCGTCCTATTTAGGTCTGGCGGGTCGACGTAGTCGAGCATCGCCAGAATCAAGCTAAGGTGCGTCACTCGGCATGCGTCGGGGTCACGGTCATAGCCGAAGATACTATCCACCAGTAGTCTCCGAAGATCGGATGGCTTCGGTTTCTCTGCGGAGTTGTAGTAGCAGGACTCCGCCAGTCGCCTATAGCACTGAACGAGAAACGCACCGGAGCCGCATGAAGGATCCAGAATCCGCATTCCTGTCTTGGCGGGGCATTGACTTTCCAATTCGCTGATCATGAAGTTCACAACCGGAACCGGAGTGTAGTAAGCACCCTGCTCGCCTTGACGGTCTTCGATGCTTAGAAACTGTTCGTAAATGATCGAGAGGGTCTCGATTGGAATATGTGCAAAGTCGTATGCTCTGAAATCGAAGTTCTGCTGGCCTGTTGTCTCGTCACCCAGGAAAACACTCATCACGCGGCGCAATTGCGCCACGGTTAGAGCCTTGAAATTCACCGGAAAGACCGAGCCGTTGAGCCAGTCGTCAACTCTGCAAACCAGATCTTGTAGGGCCTCCTTTGTCGCTGAAGATGAAGTCAGCAGCGCAGGATCAATGCCGAGTTGCTCCATCCTCCAATTGGAGAGAATTCCTCGATCCCGAAGGTAACGCAGATAGACCAGCTTGCCGATCACTGCGTGCGCCGTCTCGCGCGCTATGTGCTGTTCATTGTGGAGCCACTCTCCAAGCTCTCGCAGATTCCGAAGTAGCCGTCGATCGACTTTGTCTTCTGTCTGCAACTGATGACCTCGCACTCTCCAGATCGTGCCGTCATCAATAGAGCTCGCGCGAAACTCAGCTAATCGTTTAAGAACATCGCCCAGCCCAATCGAAGCTTCGAGGACACCGGCTTGTTTTCCAGGCGGCAACAGGTCGCTCTGAGAAGGCGCATGAGCAAAAGAAAATCCGCTATAGAGACGCAGGTGCGTAGGAAGTTTTACTATCAAGAAAGGGACAATGTTCTCGTTCCACACCTGCCTGTGGATGCGATCAGCCCGCTCAATAGACTCAGCCTCGGCTACATACACCACTGGTACGGTGACGAGACGATCCTTAACTGGAGAACCTTGGACTACGTAGGCGCCTCGCAGATCGAACGACTTGAGTGCGCGCCGGAAAATGTGCGCGTGCTCAGACGGGCTTCGAAGTAAATCGGAGGAGAGAAAGCTTGGAGACTTGTCGTACTCTAACGCCTCCAACAGCTCTGACATCTGCATTCGTTGGCCAGCGTACCCGAAGGAAGAAGCTTAGTTAACTTGAGCCACTACGGCGCTTGGATTGGTATCTTACGTGTTTTGATCGCCTTCTCGCAAGCCCTCTTGGACACGAATCGCCATCTTTCAGTCTCATCTGCGATGGGCGGAGTCCCGGCAGCGCACGCGGCGCGGACGACCATCGCACACCGACCCCAAATCACGCCAGAAATCCGACGTCTTCAAGCATTGCGACTGCAGTGACCCGATTCGCGATGGACGCACTCCTACAGAACCTCAATCGCCACCCGCTCCCTGCTACGCCCAGCGCGCCCTCCCGCTGACCGCAGTCCTCACCCTCGCGCTCGGGATTGGCACCCCACCGCGAACTTCTGCGGTCGCCTAACGGCATCCTGCTGATGCCGCTACCTCCCTGAAGGCTGGCCGCCTCATCACGCTGGGACAAACGGCGACGGGGTAGGCTAGTGCCAATGACCCGCCGATTCATCGCCGCGAGCGCGGTTGCACTCTCTGTCGTTGCCCTGCCTGCCGCCGCGCTGGCGCAGCGCGCGCTGCACTGGGACAACGTCGCGGTCGCCGCTCACCTCGACGCCGAGGGCCGGCTGCTCGTCACCGAAACCCAGACCATGGTGTTCAACGGCGATTGGAACGGCGGCGAGCGGCGCTTCAACATCCGCCCGCGCCAGAAGCTGCGGCTGGAGAGTTTCGATCGGGCTGAAGGCGACGGCTGGAAACCGATGGTTCGCGACAGCAGCCTGGACGATGTGGACGACTACGCGTTTACCGATGACACGACCCTACGCTGGCGCAGCCGGCTGCCGGCGGACGCGCCGTTTGAGAGTGCCAGCAGGACCTACGTCCTCCGCTACCAGCTCTCGAACATCGTCCTGAAGAACGGCGACGACTACACGCTCGATCACGACTTTCTGTTTCCGGACCGCCAGGGGGTGATCACCCGCGCGAGCGTGGTGCTGACGTTCGATCCGGCGTGGCAGCCGCAGACCGCGGTGCAGGGCCTCTACACGGCCGAGCAGGTGCCGCCGGGGCGAGGGTTGGTGGTGCGGATCCCGCTGCGCTACACCGGCGCCGGCGTGCCGGTGGCACTCTCCACGAACCTGCCGCGCGGGATTGTCCGGGCCCTGTGGTCGCTGTTGATCATTCCCATCGTCGTGATCGGCTGGGTCTTTGCCCGCGAGCGCTGGTACGGACGATTCGCGCCGCTCCATGCGCAAGTGGACGAGGCGTGGATTCGCGAGCACATCCTAACGCAACCCGCTGAAGTGGTGGCGGCGGCGTGGGACGATCGTGTCGAGAGCGCGGAGGTGGTCGCCTTGATTGCGCGGCTGGTCGCCGAGGGCAAGCTGAAGAGCGGGACCAGTAAGAAGAAGTCGATGACGCTGTATCTCGCGGCCGACCGCAAGGAGTTAGACGGCTACGAGCGCGCGCTCGTCGATGGCCTGTTCTTCCAGAAACGCGTCGAGACCTCGACTGAAGGGATCCAGAAACACTACCGCAAGACCGGTTTCGATCCCGCGGGGCTGATTCGTCCCGGCCTCAAAGAGCGCGCGGCGGCGATACTGCCGCCCGGCCGAAACCCGTGGCGCGTGCCGTACGTCGCGACCATCCTGTATTGCGGCGGCGCAGTCCTGGTCGCACGCGAGTGGTCGAACGGCTACCTCAGCACCGCCGTCGCAGCTGTGCTCGTATTCGGCGCGCTGCCCTTCATCCTCGCTGCGCGGCAGCTGGGTCTGCGCTTTCGCGCCAACATCCAGTGGGGTCCGGAGAAGGCGATATCGACCCTCGTCCCAGTTGCCCTGGCGATGGGCGCAGCGGCGCTGTATCTATGGCGATGGGCTGACAGCGGCGTTGAGCCGGCCTCCGACGGCTTCATCGTCGGCGTCGTGATGCTCGCAGTGGCGGTGCTGTTTGCGGGAGTGGGTGCGCTCAGGTCAACGCAGCACCGCGCCGCGCTGGCCTTCCGCAAGATGCTGGCGTCGGGCCGCGAATTCTTCATCGCTGAACTCGCGAAGGAACACCCGGCACTGCGCGACGAGTGGTTCCCGTGGGTCCTGGCGTTTGGGCTGGGCAAGCAAATGGACGATTGGTCGGCACAACGTGAGAGCGGGCCCACGAACCGTTCCAGCGTCGGCAGCTCATCGTCAGGCTCGTTTGGTTCCGGCGAGAGCTCCGGATCGGGCACGTGGACAGGCTTTGCCGGCGGCCGCTCTGGTGGCGGGGGTGGTGGCGCTTCGTGGAGCACGGCGGCGGCTGGCCTGGCCGCGCCGGTCGCGGCGGCCGGCTCGAGCAGTTCGGGGGGATCGAGCGGCTCGGGCAGTAGCAGCAGTAGCAGCAGCGGCGGATCGTCAGGCGGCGGTGGTGGCGGGGGATGGTGATGCCGGCGACGCCTCGGGATTTGGAGATCTAGTGATTTGGTGATTGGATGATTTGGTTCTCGAATTGTGTGATTTTTTGATTTTTCGATTTGGGTGTCAGCAGCGGTTGAGTCTCGGTCACCAAATCGGCAAATCAACAAATTCGAGAGCCAAATCATCCAATCACGAGATCACCAAATCGCAAGATCCCGTTGCCGATGGTCGGTGCTGCGCGCGATCGAGACCCACCTGACCTATGCCGGCGGCAGCCTCAAACCTCAAGCAGCCGCAGGCCGGGATCCAGCCGCCTGAGGTCGCCGCCATCGCTCGTTACCACCACCTGATTCGCCCGTCGCGCACAGACGACCACGTGCGCATCGACAATGTCGCTCGATCGCGTCGCAGCCAGCAGGAGGCCGACGACCGTGGCGTCGGCGGCGTCGAGGGCCATCACGTCCGTGCCCACATCCCGGACCAGTCTGGCGAGTCGGACCTGACGGGCAGGATGGCGAATGGCCTGGGCCAGCGCTGTGGCGGGCACGGTCACGCGCATGCCGCGTTCAGTGGCCCGCGCCACCAGCGCGAGCACGCGGCGATCGCCACGATCCAGCGCAATCAAGCCGCCGGCATCAAAGGTAATGCCCGTCATGCCGCGGCCGTGCGGCGGCCACCGCGACGGCGCGGCGGGTGGGACAGGAGCGCGTCTGCCCACGCCCGTTCTTTCCTGGACAGCGGGCCACCGGTCTCTTGCAAGGCGCCGTCAAGCATCTGACGCCATCCGGCCGCGTCGTGCAGGGCGACCTCGACCGCGCGCCTCACGAAGCCTGAGACGTTCGCGACCTGTCCAGCCGCGACCAGCCGGCGCACCTCGTCGAGCTGATCGTCATCAATCGTGATGGTGATCTTCGTCGTGGCCATACCAATTACCATACCATCCAGGAGACCTGCAGCCAAGCCGCGCGGGCGGAGGCGTCCACCGTCTGGAGGGGAAGGACAGGAAGTCGATCGCTCTGATCGCCAAATGTCTGGGTCCACCCCACCCAATGATGAATAGCTGGCAACCAGACGACGCGCTATCCAGCTTTGAGGGAGTGCTGGACACACTCCCTCAACCACCGATGCGCCGGATCCGCATCCGGGCGCGGATGCCACAGCAATCGCGGATCTGGCGATCTAGCAATCTCGCGATTTGGTGATTTGGGTCCCGTCATTTTGTGATTTGGCGATTCCGTGATCTGCGCATCGGATCCCCTTCAGCTCGACACATCGCGCAAGTCACCGGATCGCAAAATCCGCCAAATCCTGAAGCGAAATCACCAAATCGCCAGATCACAAGATCGCAAAATTAGCTGGCCCAAAAGATCGGGAGAACAGGAGAAGATTGTGTTCTCCTGTTGAGAGTGCCTCCGCCGAAGCCAGACTTTGCCTCACTTCCACCCCTCCGCGATCGCATCCAGCCGGGCGTGCGCGTGCTGTTTGTCGGCATCAACCCGGGCGTGCGGTCGGCGCTGAGCGGGCATCACTTTGCCGGCTTCTCAAATCGTTTCTGGAAGCTGCTGTTCGAATCGAAGCTGGTCGCCGAACCGCTGACCTTCGAAGACGATGACCGGTTGCCGGACTTCCACTTCGGCATCACCAACATCGTGGCGCGGGCCACGCCCAGCATCAGCACGCTGGCGCCGGCGGAATATGTCGCCGGACGGCTGCGGCTGCGGCGCAAGGTGCTGCGCTACAAACCGCCGGTGATTGCCATGGTCGGGGTCACGGTGTTCCGGGCGATGTTTCCGGAGCGCAAGGACAAGGTCACGCTCGGTCCGCAGCCGGAGCGCATCGGCGATACCGAGGTGTTCGTGCTGCCCAACCCGAGCGGGAGGAATGCGAACTTCACGCATGCGGAGATGCTGGCGGCATTCCGGGCTTTGCGACGGAGGCTCCACAGGAGATCAGGAGACAAGGAGAACACTAATGTCGGTGCTGAGTAATCGTTCGACGGATCCACCACAGGAACGCGGCGCCTATGCCGCTGCCATTCTCGATTTGCTCGGCGGGCGCGAGCCGCTCGCGGTGCTGCGCGAGACCCACGCCGCGCTGACGCGCGTCATAGACGGATTGTCACCGGCGCAGCTACGCCAACCCGAGTCACCGGGTAAGTGGTCGATCGCACAGGTGCTGCAACATCTGGCCGATTCCGATCTGGTGTGGGGATGGCGCCTGCGCCTGATCCTGTCGCACGACCGTCCCACCATCACCGGCTACGACCAGGACCTGTGGGCCAACCGCTTGAACTACGCGGAGAGCGATCCGGCCGAGGCGCTGGCCACCTTCGACGTGCTGCGCCGCGGCAACGTCCGCCTGATCGAACGCGCGACCCCTGATGATCTCCAGCGCGTCGGCGTGCATGCTGAGCGCGGTGACGAGAGCGTGGCGCACTTGTGCCGCCTCTATGCCGGCCACGACCTGTCGCACCTGCGGCAGATCGATCGTATTCGGGCGGCTGTCTCGTAAGCGATGCGCGCCTTCTATCACCCGGTGCAAGCGGCGCACGATCCGCAGCAGTTCATGCGCTATGGCCGCGTCGTGCCGGCCCAGGATTTGCCGGCGCGGGTGGACGCGCTGCTCGGGGCCCTGCGCGCCCTGGGCATCGAACCAGAGCCGCCCGCCGGCGACCACCAGGCGGCGCGCCTGGCGGTCCACACCGCCGGGTTTCTTGACTACCTCGAAACCGCGTGGGAGCAGTGGACACGGCTGCCGGATCACGGCCCCGAGGTGTGGCCCAACACGTTTCCCTACTGGAGCGGACGCCCGGAAGATCGCGCCCGCCCCGACTGCCCCGCCGACAGCATCGTCGCGCGCACCGGCTGGTACCTCGGCGACCTGTCGGTCGCCCTCGGACCACGAAGCTGGCCATCGATTCGCGAGTCGTGCAACACGGCGGTGGCGGCGGCGGAGGCGCTGATTCAGTCACCCCCCTCGCAAGGGTTACCGCCACCCACGGCCTATGCGTTGTGCCGGCCTTCAGGCCACCACGCGCGCGCCGATCGCGCGTCGGGGTTCTGCTTTGTCAACAACACCGCGGTGGCGGCACATCGGCTGCTCGCGCGGTTCCCGCGCGTCGCCGTCCTCGACGTCGACGCGCATCACGGCGACGGCACGCAGCAGATCTTCTACTCGCGGGCCGACGTGCTGACGGTGTCAATTCACGCCGATCCGAAGAACTACTACCCGTTCTTCACGGGCTACACCGGCGAGAAGGGCCATGGCGCCGGCGAGGGCTACAACCTCAACCTGCCGCTCGCCCACGGCTCCGACGGGGCCGAGATGCGGGCCGCCGTCGAACAGGCATGCGAGCGGATTCACGGCTTCGGCGCGGATGCGCTGGTCGTGGCACTCGGCTTCGACGCCCACGCGCGCGATCCGATTGGGGTGCTCAAGCTCGGCGCCAATGACTTTGGCGACATCGGCGCCAGGGTGCGCCGGATGGGATTGCCGACGCTGGTGGTGCAAGAGGGTGGATACGCCGTCGACGTGCTCGGCGATTGCCTGACGGCGTTTCTCAGGGCCTGATCTCTTGACGCCGTCGACGAGGCCGCCGGAGCCGGTGGGGTGCTGAGGTAGCATTACGCGTGCGTTCCAGCCGATTTGCTCTCGTTCTCCTGCTCGCTGTCCTGTCGCTCGCCACGCCTCGCGCCCAGGGGCGGTCGTTCGACCTGCTGACGGCGAGCATTGCCGACATCCAGGCCGCGGTTGACGCCGGCCGGCTGACATATGAGCAACTGGTCGGCCTGTATCTGAAGCGCATCGACGCTTACGACAAGAAGGGCCCTCGACTAAACGCGATCATCACGATCAACCCGCGCGCGCTGGAGACTGCGCGCGAGCTCGATGCCGAGCGCAAGGCCAAAGGCCGCCGCGGTCCGCTGCACGGCATCCCGATCGTGGCCAAAGACAACATCGACACCGCCGACATGCCGACCACCGGCGGCAACGAGGTGTTTGCCGGCAACCGCCCCGCCATCGACGCGACGGTGATCGAGAAGCTCCGTCAGGCCGGCGCCATCATCATCGCGAAGACCAACATGGATGAAATGGCGCAATCGGTGCGCGGCTTCAGCACCGTCGGCGGGCAGATCCTGAATCCCTACAACTTGGCGAAGAATCCTGGCGGCTCGAGTGGCGGCACGGGCGTGTCGGTGGCCGCAGGCTTCGCCACCGTTGGCCTGGGCACGGAAACCGGCGTCTCCGTGCGCAGCCCCGCGGCTAACAACGCGCTGGTGGGTGTGGTCCCGTCGCGGGGGCTGGTGAGCCGCGCCGGCGTGCTCCCCATCTCGTTCACGCAAGACCGCGTCGGCGTGCACGCCAAGACGGCGGCCGATGCCGCGGTGGTGCTGAGCGTGATTCGCGGCTTCGATGCCGACGACCTCGCCACCGCCGAAAGCCTCGATTATCCAGTGGCCGATCTCACCGCGCTGCCCGCCAACGGCCTGCGCGGCGTCCGTGTCGGCGTGCTGCGCGATCTGTTCCGCAAGGACCAGGAGGCCGCCGCCGGCAACGCGATCGTCGACAAGCAACTGGCCCTGCTCACCGCCAACGGCGCCATCGTCATCGACGGGCTTTCGACCGGTACCGACCTGGTCGGTTTGATGCCGTCGCTTCGCGTCAACAGCTACGAGCTGCGCTCGTCGTTCGACAGTTACCTGAAGCGGCGCGGGCCGGCGAGACCCGTCCAGTCGTTTGCCGAACTGTTCAACAGCGGCAAGTGGCTCAAGGGCGGCGTGCTCGAAGCGCGCTTCAACGACACCATGAAGGCCGGCGACCTCAACACCAACGTCGAGTACCAGGCGCGGCTGCTCAACCAGAAGATGATGCGGCAGCAGCTGATCGCGCTGATGGATCGCTACGGTGTGGCGGCGCTCGTGTATCCCATGAAGTCACTCGGCGCGCCGGCGGTGGGCGCGTCAGACGATGGGTTGAGGGATAACAACCTGGCGTCGACGGCGGGCATGCCGGCCATCGTGGTGCCGGCCGGGTGGGACGCCGAGGGCCTGCCGCTGGCGCTCGAGATCATGGGGCGGCCGTTCAGCGACGCCACGCTCCTGAAGATCGCGCACGGCTACGAACAGGTGAGCCACACCCGCGTGCCGCCGAAGACCGCACCGCTGCTGCCCGGTGACGTCATCAAGTAGGGTTATGGCGTGTAGGTCGTCATGCGGCTGATGTCGCAGCCGGCCGGCAGCTTCATTCCTGCCGGCGACACGTTGCCCATGTAGCACCCCGGGATGACGTACATCGTCTTGCTGCCGGTGGGGACCACGGGTGGCGGTGGCGGGGTGACGGGCCGCACGCCCGCTACGGGCTCCAGGGACCCGCGATACGTGATTTCTCGCTCGGCGTCGATCTGCGCGTCGAACACCAGCGTCTGGTACCCGGGCGCGCGAATCTCGACGCGGCGCGCGCCCGCGGGTAGATCGATCGCGTCACCAAGATCGGCGCGCGTGCCGACGTAGATCCCATCCACAAAGATCTGCAACAGCTCGGCAGGCTCCACGTCGAGCCGCAAGCGCCCGGTCAGCGGTCGAGGCGTGGCAATGACCGGCGCGGTGACGGCCGTGGCCGGTTGCGTTGCCGACGGGAACCACGGGGTACCCATCGGGTTGCCGTTTGGCGTCACCACGTAGACCACCTGCGTACGCTGACGCGGGGTGCGGTTCGGCTGAGTGGGCGCCGGACGGCCGACATGCCCTTGCTCCCAGGCCGGCGGGCCCTGCCGTTCCCACCACGGTGTTTGCGGACGCTCCCACGACGGCGGCTGCACGCGCTGCCACTTGGGGTTGCCGGTGCTGCGCGTGGTCAGCGGCGGCAAGCCAATCGGAGGCAACGGCAAGCCGATCGCGCCCGGACCGGTGAGTTCCGGCGCGCGCCGCGAATCCTGCTGCGCGAGCGCCGTCAGCGGCGTCGCGAGAAGAACGAGAACCAGACAGAGGTATCGCATGTGACTACCCGGTCGCCAGGTGGGCATCGCGGACCGACGACAATCCCATTGTGCACCCGTTTCCACCGTCGCGGACATGTGAGGTCCGGCCGGGCCGGACCCCACATGCGTCGATCGGTCACTGCAGCGTGAATCGGTCGAGGTGCAGCGTGATCGTGCGGCGACCGCTGTCCGCCGGAAACGGCGTGAAGAAGCGGGGCGACACGCCGAACAAGCTAACGCGGGCAATAACCGTCGTCAGGGTCGCGTTCCGCGCCTCGATCTCGCCATCCCTCGTCGTCCCCGTGCCCAGGGCGAACTGGTTCACCCACGAATCCAGGTCGGCGGCGGTTGTGCCCGTCAGCGCCACTTCAACCTGGATCTCGTCATAGGACGGCTTGCCGGGAAGGAACTCGCGGCGGGTGCCATTCGGTGGCAGCGCCACCTTCGGCCACGACGCGCGAAGCCCGTTGATTGCGGCCACGCGAGAGCCGTCAACACCGGGCAGCACAAATACGAAATTGGCCGTGAGGTAGGTCGGCTGCGTCGTGATGATGCCGAACGTGCCGGGCGTGGCAACCAGCAACCGCCGGGGCACAACCACGAAACGAAGCTTGCCAGTCGCCTTTGCGCTGGCGGCGAAGTCAGAGACGGTCAATTCACGCATGAACCCGTTCTGGATGTCCAACTGCGCCGTCACCTGGTTGTTGAAGTTGTATTGATACAGCGTCAGGTTGCGCAGCGGGTTGCTGCCGTCCACTGAGTCCGCGAACCAGGTAAACAGCTGCGGAGACATTACCGCTGTCTCCAGGTAGCAGTCCTCGTACTCGACGCCGATCACCTTGTCGAAACAGCCGGCGACCTCGCTCAACGCGATCGGAGCCTGGCCGTTGATGCTCAGCGCGAAGTTCCCCGAGTACGGGACCGGAGGCGGGGCCGGGAGCGCGGCGCCCGACGGACCGGCCGGGCCGACGGGACCGGTCTGACCGGCGGCGCCCTGAGGACCCTGCACACCCGGCAAGCCTGGTTCACCCTGATCGCCCTTCACACCCTGGATGCCCTGTTCGCCTTGCTTTCCCTGCGGACCTTCCGGGCCCGGCGGGCCTTGCGGCCCAGCCGCACCTTCCGCACCGGGCACACCTTGCGGACCCTGCGCACCTGTCGCACCGGTCGCACCCTGTGGACCCGGCGCGCCTTGCGGACCCTGCACACCCTGAGGACCAGGCGGGCCTTGCGCTCCACTCGTCACGACGGGCAGCAGCGTGACGACCAGCTCGTTGTCGCCGCGCCTGATCGTGACCGTGCGGGTGTTCGGACTCCAGCCGGAATCGGGGACGGCGATAGTAACCGTGTGATCGCCAACGGAGAGACGGGTGTTCATCGGCGTCACCTTGCCCGTCGGCACGCCGTCAATGACGACGGCGGCGCCCGAGGGAAATGACCTGACCTTCAGCGATCCGTTCTGAGCGTGCGCCGGCAGGACTGCCGCCGCGATAAATAAAGCAGTGAGGACGAACTTCCATGGGGATTTCATGAGGCCTCCACGGCGCTCGGGGGAGCGCGGCCAGTATGCGGGAAATGGCGGAGGAAAGCCAACAGTTCGCCGGGGCTAGAATTGTCAGTGTGCCTGAACTCCCCGAAGTGGAAACCGTTCGCCGGCTGCTCGAACCCGCCATGCGCGACGCCAGGTTTCGCCGCGTCATCCTGAATCGCCCGAACCTTCGCATCCCCTTCCCCGCCCGGTTCATCGAGCGGCTCCGCGGCCGGACGGCGGACGCCATCGAGCGCCGCGGCAAGTACCTGGTGATCACGCTGTCGTCGGGCGAGACGCTGATCATGCACCTGGGCATGTCGGGGTGGTTTCACGTCGCGCCCATCGGCGATCGCGCGCGCGAGGCGGATGCGCACGATCACGTCGTGTTCATCATGTCGTCGGGCCAGGCGGTGACCTTCAACGATCCGCGACGGTTCGGCTTCATGGATCTGGCGATGGCCGGCCAGGCCGGGGACTACCCGTCGCTGAAGGCGATGGGACCCGAGCCATTGTCGCCGGCATTCGACGCCGCGTCGCTGGCCCGCGCGTGCCGGGGCAGGAAGGCGTCGATCAAGGTGACGCTGCTCGACCAACGCGTGGTCGCCGGCCTGGGCAACATCTACGCGAGCGAAGCCCTCCACCACGCGCGGCTGTCACCGCTACGAAGCGCCGGGTCGCTGGCGACCTCGACGGGCAAGCCGCGGAAGCAGGCGGTGCAGTTGGTGGCGTCGATCAAAGCGGTGCTGGCAGCCGCGATTCGTCGGTCCGAGTCGCCCTATCGGGCAGGCCGCTTTCGGGTGTATGAGCGAGCCGAGGAGGCTTGTCTGCGGAAAGGCTGTGCCGGAACGATCAAGCAGTTCACACAGGGCGGACGCTCGACTTACTACTGCCCGATCTGCCAGAAGTAACAGGAGATCAGGAGAAACCTGTTCTTCTGATCTTCTGGCCTCCTGTTATTGCTCTGTCATCAGGTACTTGTCGACTGCTCCTGCTGCGCGGCGGCCGTCGTCTATCGCCCACACGATCAGTGACTGGCCGCGCTGCATGTCGCCGGCGGCGAATACGCCGGGGACGTTGGTCATCCACTGGTCATCACGCGCGACGTTGCCGCGGTCGCTGAAGCGCACATCGAGGTCGGTGAGCAGCCGGCTCTTCTCGGGTCCAACGAAGCCCATCGCCAACAGCACCAGATCGGCCTTCATCTCGAACGCACTGTCGGGAAGCGGCTCGAACGACACGCGGCTGTCGGAGACGACGCGGCTGACCTTGTGTCCGTGCAGCGCGTTGACGCGGCCGCCGTCGTCGCCGGTCAGTCCGGTGGTGGCCACCGCATAGACGCGATCGCCGCCTTCCTCATGCGCGGACGCGGTGCGGAAGATGTTGGGCCACAGCGGCCACGGGTTGTCGGCGGCGCGCTGATCCGGGGGTGTCGGCAGCAATTCGAGCTGCGTGACCGAGACTGCGCCCTGGCGATGCGCGGTGCCGAGGCAGTCTGCCCCGGTGTCGCCGCCGCCGATGATGACGACGTGCTTGCCGGCGGCGGTGATGGGCTCGACGACGGTCGGGCTTCCCCCTTCGCCAAGGCTACGGGGGACAAGAAGGCCGGATTCCACATCCTGATCGTCTTGGCAGCGGCGGTTCTGCTGCGACAGGTACTCCATCGCGAAGTGGACGCCCTTCAACTCGCGGCCGGGGACGTTGAGGTCGCGCGGGCTGCCCGCGCCGCCGGCCAGCACAATGGCGTCGAAGTCGCGCCGCAGGTCCTGCGCGGTCACGTCAACGCCGACGTTCACGCTCGCCCGGAACACCACACCCTCGGCCGCCATCAGGTCCAGCCGGCGGTCGAGCACGCGCTTCTCCAGCTTGAACTCGGGGATGCCGTAGCGCAGCAGGCCGCCGATGCGGTCGGCTTTCTCGAACACCGTCACGCTGTGGCCGGCGCGGTTGAGCTGCGCGGCGGCGGCGAGGCCGGCGGGACCGGAGCCGATCACCGCGACCTTCTTCCACGTGCGCGTGACCGGCGGCTCGGGAACAATCCAGCCTTCCTCGAACGCGCGCTCGACGATCGACAGCTCGATCGACTTGATGGTGACGGGGTCCTTGTTGATCCCGAGCACGCACGACCCTTCACACGGCGCCGGGCACAGCAGGCCGGTGAACTCCGGGAAGTTGTTGGTCTGGTGCAGCCGCTCGATGGCCGCGCGCCAGTTGTTGCGATAGACGAGGTCGTTCCAGTCGGGGATGAGGTTGCCGAGCGGGCACCCCTGGTGGCAGAACGGAATGCCGCAGTCCATGCAGCGCGCGGCCTGCCGCGTCAGCTCTTCGACCGGGTAGGCCTTGTAGACGTGGCGATAGTCGCCCACGCGCTCGGTGATCGGGCGCGACGGCTGCTTCGATCTCGCGAATTCGATGAACCCTGTTGGCTTTCCCATCTTCTTACGCCACCAGGTCGCTGAATGCCGGTTCGCGGGACTCGGCCCGCGCCTTCGCCTCGGCCGCCTTGACCCGTTTGAAGTCGCGCGGCATCACCACCACGAACTGCCGCTGCGTGATCGGCCACGACTGCAGCACGCGCTCGCCGACAGCGCTACCGGTCAGCGCCACGTGACGCGCGATGAGCTCGTGGACCACGCGGATTTCCTCCGCCTCCTCGAGGTGCTCGAGTGCGACCATGTCGATGTTGCAATTGAGGGCGAAGGCGCCGTCCGGGTCCAGCACGTAGGCGACGCCGCCGCTCATGCCCGCCGCGAAGTTGCGGCCGGTGGCGCCGAGCACGATTACGCGGCCGCCGGTCATGTACTCGCAGGCGTGGTCGCCGACGCCTTCGACCACGGCGAGCGCGCCGCTGTTGCGGACGGCAAACCGCTCGCCGGCGACGCCGCTGACGAAGGCCTCGCCGCTGGTCGCGCCGTAGAGCGCGACGTTGCCGATGATCACGTTCTCTTCCGCGGCAAACGCCGCGTTGCGGGGCGGGCGCACGATCAGGCGGCCGCCCGACAAGCCCTTGCCGACAAAGTCGTTGGCTTCGCCTTCGAGCGCGAGCGTGATGCCGCGCGGGATGAAGGCGCCGAAGCTCTGTCCGGCCGAACCCGTGAAGCTCACGTGGATGGTGTCGTCCGGCAGGCCCTCACCGCCAAACCGTTTCGTCACCTCATAGCCGAGCATGGTCCCGGCCGTTCGGTCCGTGTTGCGGATCGGGAACGACAGCTCGACCGGCGCGCGATGCTCCAGCGCCGGCATCGCCTGCGCGATCAGCCGGCGGTCGAGCACCTGCGCGAGACCCGGATCCTGCTTGCAGGTGGCGCGCCGCGCGGTGCCGGCCGGCATCTCCGGCACGTAGAGCAGCTGCGACAGGTCCACGCCCTTCGCCTTCCAGTGGTCCTTGGCCGGCTCGAAGTCGAGGCACTCGGCGCGGCCGACCATCTCGTCCAGCGTGCGGAAGCCGAGCTCCGCCATCAGCTCGCGGACTTCCTGGGCTATGTAGTGGAAGAAGTTCTCGACGAACTCCGGCTTGCCGGTGAAGGTCTTGCGCAGTTCAGGATCCTGCGTGGCAATGCCGACCGGGCAGGTGTTGAGATGGCAGACGCGCATCATCACGCAGCCCATCACCACCAGCGGCGCGGTGGCGAAGCCGAATTCCTCGGCGCCCAGCAGCGCGGCGATCACCACGTCGCGGCCGGTCTTCATCTGGCCGTCCACCTGCACGACAATGCGGTCGCGGAGGCGGTTCATCAGCAGGACCTGCTGCGTTTCGGCGAGGCCGAGTTCCCAGGGCACGCCGGCGTGCTTCAGGCTGGTGAGCGGCGAGGCGCCGGTGCCGCCGTCGTGACCGGAGATCAGCACCACGTCGGCGTGGGCCTTCGAGACGCCGGCGGCGACGGTGCCGACGCCCGATTCGGCGACCAGCTTCACGTGCACGCGCGCCACCGGGTTGGCGTTCTTCAGGTCGAAAATCAGCTGGGCGAGATCTTCGATCGAGTAGATGTCGTGATGCGGCGGCGGGGAGATCAGGCCCACGCCGGGCGTGGAGTGACGCACCTTCGCGATCCACGGATAGACCTTGTGCCCGGGCAGTTGTCCGCCTTCGCCGGGCTTGGCGCCCTGCGCCATCTTGATTTGAATGTCGTCGGCGCTGACCAGGTACTCGCTGGTCACGCCGAAGCGGCCCGAGGCCACCTGCTTGATGGCGCTGCGGCGCGAGTCGCCGTTGGGGTCGGGCACGTAGCGCGCCGGATCCTCACCGCCTTCGCCGGTGTTGGACTTGGCGCCCATCCGGTTCATGGCAATGGCCAGCGTCTCGTGCGCTTCGCCGCTGATCGACCCGTACGACATCGCGCCGGTGGAGAACCGCGGCAGGAGGGACTCGACCGACTCGACCTCGTTCAGCGGCACCGGCGGGCCGGCCGGCTTCAAGGCAAACAGGCCGCGCAGCGTCGCGCGCTGTTTGCTCTGGTCGTTGACCAGGCGCGTGTAGTCCTTGAAAACGCCGTACTGACCCGAGCGGGTGGCGTGCTGGAGCTTGAAGACGGTGTCGGGATTGAAGAGGTGAATCTCGCCGTCGCGGCGCCACTGGTACTCACCGCCGCTCTGCAGTTCGTTGGGGCCGGCCGGCCGGCGCCCGAATGCGCGCGCGTGGCGCTGGCGAACCTCTTCGGAGATCTGCACCACGCCGATGCCGCCGATGCGTGACGCGGTGGAGGTGAAGTACTTGTCCACGAACTGGTGATCGAGACCGATGGCCTCGAAGATCTGCGCGCCGCAATAGCTTTGCAGCGTCGAGATCCCCATCTTCGACATCACCTTCAGCACGCCCTTGTTGAGCGCCTTGATGTACTTGGTCAGCGCCTGGTTGTAGGTGAGGTTCGGGAGCGAACCCTGCCGGATCAGGTCGTCGAGCGTCTCGAACGCGAGGTAGGGATTGACCGAACCCGCGCCGTAGCCGAGCAGCAGCGCGACGTGGTGCACTTCGCGGGCGTCGCCGGTTTCGACGAGCAGGCCGCACTTGGTGCGCGTGCCTTCGCGCACGAGGTGGTGATGCACGCCGGCGGTGGCCAGCAGGCTGGGAATGGGCGCGTGCTTCGCGTCGACGCCGCGGTCCGAGAGAATCAGGATGCCGTAGCCGGCGGCCACCGCGGCGCTCGCCCGGCGGCACAGCTCCGCCATGGCGCGCTCGAGGCCCGGACCGTCTTCATCCGGGTTGTAGAGCAACGGCAGCGTCGTCGATCGGAACGGCGAGCCCGGCGGCAGGTGACGAAGCTTGGCCACCTGGTCGTTGTGCAGCACCGGGAACTCGACCTTGATCTGCCGGCAGTTCTCGGCCTTGGCCTCGAGCAGGTTGCCTTCGGGGCCGATGGTCGAGCCCATCGACGTCACCAGCTCTTCGCGAATGGCGTCGAGCGGCGGGTTGGTGACCTGCGCGAACAGCTGCTGGAAGTAGTCGTAGAGCAGCCGCGGCCGATCCGACAGCACCGCCAGCGCGGTGTCGGTGCCCATCGAACCGATCGGCTCTTCGCCGTTCTGCGCCATCGGCGTCATCAGCACGCGCAGGTCTTCCTGCGTGTAGCCAAAGGCCTGCTGGCGGCGGAACACGGTCTGGTGGTCCGGACGCTCGGCGGCCGCGTTCGGCAGGTTCTCGATGTCGACGAGGTTCTGGCTCAGCCAGTCGCCGTACGGCTGTTCGGCGGCGAGGGTCTGCTTGATCTCGTCGTCGCTGATGATGCGGCCCTGGCCGGTGTCGATCAGCAGCATCTTGCCGGGTCGCAGGCGATCCTTGCGGACCACGTTGTCGGCGGGGATGTCGAGCACGCCGACTTCCGACGCCATGATCACCAGGTCGTCCTTGGTGATGCAGTAGCGTGACGGCCGCAGGCCGTTGCGATCGAGCACGGCGCCGATCAGGGTGCCGTCGGTGAAGGTGATGGACGCGGGTCCATCCCACGGCTCCATCAGCGACGAGTGGTACTCGTAGAAGGCGCGGACCGCCGGGTCCATGGCGTGGTTCCCCGTCCACGGCTCCGGGATCATCATCAGCACGGCGTGCGGCAGCGTGCGCCCGGCCATCACCAGGAACTCGAGCACGTTGTCGAAGGTGGCGGTGTCGCTGCCACCGGGCGTAATCACCGGCAGGACTTTCCGTAACTCGTCGCCGAACACGCTCGACTCGAGCAGGCCTTCCCGCGCCTTCATCCAGTTGGCGTTGCCGCGCAGCGTGTTGATTTCACCGTTGTGCGCGACGTAGCGATAGGGATGCGCGAGCGGCCACGACGGGAAGGTGTTGGTCGAGAAGCGCTGGTGCACGAGCGCCAGCGCCGACTCGAAGTCGGGGTCGGACAGGTCGGGGAACATGCCCTCGATCTGCGTGGCCGTCAGCATGCCCTTGTAGATGAGCGTGTTGGCCGACAGGCTGGCGATGTAGAAGTCTTTGCGGTCCTGGGCGGTCAGGTCGAGCTGGGCGACTTCGTGCTCGATGCGTTTGCGAACGATGTAGAGGCGGCGTTCGAAGGCGCCGGCGCCGGTCCGGTTGAAGGCGGACGCCACATCGAGGCCGGGCTTCCCGGCGCCAACAAACAGCTGCTCGAAGACGGGCGCGACGGCGGCGGCGCTCTTGCCGATCTTCGAGAGATTGGTCGGGACCGGACGCCAGCCGAGCACGCGCTGGCCCTCTTCGGCCGCCACCCGCTCGATCACGGCGCGAAGCCGGGCCTGGACCCGGAGGTCGCTGGGCAGGAAGACGAGGCCCGCGCCGTAGGAGCCGGCCGGCGGCAGCGTGAACGGGACGGTCTTGCGCAGGAAGCGGTCCGGCATCTGGACGAGGATGCCGGCGCCGTCGCCCGTGTCCGGGTCGGATCCGCAAGCGCCGCGATGTTCGAGGTTGATGAGCAGCTCGAGGGCCTTGCCGACGATGGCGTGCGAGCGGGTGCCCTTGATGTGCGCGACGAAGCCTACGCCGCAGGCGTCGTGCTCGTCACTGGATCGATAGAGGCCCGCCTCCGCTCGCTGTGTCTGCGAGCTTCGGCGCGGTAAACTTTTGTCGCCCCGCTGGTCACTGAGGTCGTCCATGGCAATCCCGCACCTATTAGAGAGAATGGCGTCACATAACTAAAGCGCAATCTATTTATAACAAGCGTGCGTAAAACAGATGGGTTACGAAACGCTCTCACTATGCATCCCGTGCGAAAAAGAGATGGATTAGAAGTCGGACTGGACCGGCGTGACGGCGTCCTGGTCCTGCTCGCCGGTGCGGATGCGGTAGATCCTCTCGATCGGCAACACCATGATCTTGCCGTCGCCGACCTCCCCGGTCCTGGCCGCGGCCAGGATGGCGTCGATGGTCGGCTGCACGAAGTGGTTCGACACGCCAATCTCGATGCGCACCTTCTCGGCGAGGGCCATCTTGACGCTGGTGCCGCGGTAGTTCTCGACGTGCTCGATCTCGCCGCCGTGCCCCTGCACGCGGCTGATGGTCAGGCCGCGGACCTCGGCGTGAAACAGCGCTTCGAGCACGTCGCTCAACTGTTCCGGCCGGACAATGGCGACAATCAGTTTCATAGCGGTCCTCCACCCTGCACGGCGATCGCGTCCACGGCGCCAAGCGCCACGGCCTTTTCTTTCGGCTTCACGAGGATGGCACCATCGCCGTGGGTGTACGCCTCTTCGCCGTGATCGGTCACGTCGAGGCCGAGGCCTTCATCACGCCCGCCGATTCGCAGCGGCATCACCAGCGCCAGCAGCTTGAGAATCACGAACGTGGCGCCGCCGCTGTAGGCCAGCACGATCAGCACGCTCGCCACCTGCGTGAGCACCTGCGCGGGGTGGCCGCCGATCAGCCCGTTGGGGCCGCCGCTCCACGCCGCTTCGGCAAACACGCCGGTCAGGATGGCGCCGCTGGCGCCGCCCAGGCCGTGCGCGGCGACGACGTCGAGCGAGTCGTCCAGCTTCGTCTTGGCGCGATAGATGAGGGCGAAGTAGCTCGGGAACGCGCCGATGCAGCCCATCGCGATCGCCGATGCCGGGCTGATGTAACCGGCCGCCGGTGTCACCACCACGAGGCCGACCACAATCGCGGTGGCGGCGCCCACGGCGGTAACAGTGCCGCCGCGCAGCAGGTCGATCAGCGTCCAGGTGGCCAGGGTCGCGGCCGGTGCGAGCAGCGTGTTGGCGAACGCGAGCGATGCGGTGGTGCCGGCCGACAGCGCGCTCCCGGCATTGAAGCCAAACCACCCGAACCAGAGCAGCCCGGCGCCCAGCATCACGAAAGGCACGTTGTGCGGCAGGATGGCGTGGCGGCCGTAGTCTTTGCGCGGTCCGACGACCATGGCGGCGACCAGCGCCGCGGCGGCGGCGTTCACGTGCACGACGGCGCCGCCGGCGAAGTCGAGCGCGCCCATCGAGGCCAGGAACCCGCCGCCCCACACCCAGTGCGCCACCGGGGCATAGACCGCCAGCACCCACACCGTGATAAACGCCAGGTAGGTGTTGAAACGCATGCGCTCGACCACCGCGCCGGAGATCAGGGCCGGCGTGATGATGGCGAACGTGCCCTGGAAACACATGAACAGGAGGTGCGGAATGGTGCCCTGCGCCTCCATGCCGACGCCGCGAAGGCCGGCGAAGGCGAGCGAGCCAATGACGGGGCTGCCCGGCGCGAACGCCAGCGAGTAGCCCAGCAGCGCCCACACCACGGCCAGCGGGCCGAGCGCGACGAAGCTCATCATCATGGTGTTGAGCGCGTTCTTCGAGCGCACCAACCCGCCGTAGAAGAAGGCGAGCGCCGGCGTCATCAGCAGGACCAGCGCGGTGGCGACCAGCATCCACGCGATGTCGGCGTTGTTCATGACGATATTGAATAGGTAGGGACCGTCTCATGTCCAATATGAGAAAGTTGTGGTTTCCATCTGAGAGAAAGGGGACGATTGTCAGGCATGGCCACACCGACCAAGACCCGCTTTGACTGGAGCGACCCGTTCCTCCTCGACCAGCAACTGACCAGCGACGAGCGGATGATCCGCGACACCGCCCGGGCCTACTGCCAGGACAAGCTGGCGCCGCGCGCGCTCGACATGTTTCGCCACGAGCGTGCCGACCCCAGCATCTTCCGCGAGCTGGGCGCGCTGGACATGCTCGGCATCGTCATTCCCGAGGAATACGGCGGCGCCGGCCTGGGCTACGTGGCCTACGGCGTGGTGGCGCGCGAGATCGAACGGGTTGACTCGGGCTTCCGCTCGATGATGAGCGTGCAGGGCTCGCTGGTCATGGTGCCGATCAACGAGTTCGGCACCGAAGCCCAGAAGAAGAAGTACCTGCCCAAGCTGGCCACCGGCGAACTGATTGGCTGCTTCGGCCTGACCGAACCGAACGCCGGGTCCGATCCCGGCAGCCTGACGACGCGCGCGAAGAAGGTGGACGGCGGCTACTCGCTGACCGGCACCAAGTCGTGGATCAGCAACAGCCCGATCGCCGACGTGTTCATCATCTGGGCCAAGGACGATGCGGACGAGATCCGCGGGTTCGTGCTGGAGAAGGGCTGCAAGGGCCTGACCGCGCCGCCCATCCACGGCAAGGTCGGTCTGCGGACGAGCGTCACCGGTGAAGTGGTGATGGACAACGTGTTCTGTCCGGAAGAGAACGCGTTCCCGGACGTCAAGGGCCTGAAGGGGCCGTTCACGTGCCTCAACAGCGCGCGCTACGGCATCGCCTGGGGCGCGCTCGGCGCCGCCGAGGATTGCTGGCTGCGCTCGCGGTCGTACGTGCTCGAGCGCAAGCAGTTCGGCCGGCCGCTCGCCGCCAACCAGTTGATCCAGAAGAAGCTCGCCGACATGCAGACCGAGATCGCGATCGGCCTCCAGGGCTGCCTGCGCCTCGGCCGCATGAAGGACGAGGGCACGGCGGCCGTCGAGCTGACGTCGCTCCTGAAGCGCAACTCCTGCGGCAAGGCGCTCGACATTGCCCGCATGGCGCGCGACATGATGGGCGGCAACGGCATCACCGACGAGTTCGCGGTGATCCGTCACCTGGTGAACCTGGAAGTCGTGAATACCTACGAAGGCACCCACGACATTCACGCGCTGATTCTCGGCCGGGCGCAGACCGGCATCGCCGCGTTCGCGAACTGAGGCGGGACCAATGGTTCCACTCTCGGTGCTCGACCTCTCGCCGATCGTGGAGGGCGGCACCGCCGCGCAGGCGTTCCGCCACACGCTCGACCTCGCGCAACACGCCGAACAATGGGGCTACCAGCGCTTCTGGCTGGCCGAGCATCACAACATGCCGGGCATCGCCAGCGCCGCCACGGCGGTGTTGATCGGGCACGTCGGCGCCGGCACCACAACGATTCGGATCGGCGCCGGCGGCATCATGCTGCCGAACCACGCGCCGCTGCAGGTGGCCGAGCAGTTCGGTACGCTGGCGTCGCTCTTTCCGGGCCGTGTCGACCTCGGCCTCGGCCGCGCTCCCGGAACCGATCACGCGGCGACGTTCGCGCTGCGGCGCACGCTCAACGCCAATCCCGACGCCTTTCCGCAGGACGTGCTCGAGGTGATGGCTTACTTCCACGAGGCGCAGCCCGGCCAGGCCGTGCAGGCGGTGCCGGGCGCCGGCTTGTCGGTGCCGATCTGGATCCTGGGTTCCAGCACATTCGGCGCGCAGGTCGCAGCCGCGCTCGGCCTGCCTTTCGCGTTCGCGTCACACTTCGCGCCGGCCCTGCTGAATGAGGCGACCGCGATTTATCGAGAGCGATTCACGCGCTCCGAACACCTGCAGAAGCCTCACCTGATGCTCGGCGTGAACGTCGTCGCCGCCGACACCGACGAGGAGGCGCGATTTCTCGCCTCCTCAGGCCGCCAGTCGTTCGCCAGCCTGCGGGCCGGCCGTCCCATTCCCCTGCCGCCGCCGTCGAAGGAATGGGCGCGCGACCCGGCCGAGGCGACGGGCGAGGCCCCGGCGCGCGTGTCGTTCGTGGGATCGCAGGCCACGGTTCACGCGCAGATGGCGGAGTTCGTCGAACGCACGAAGGCCGACGAGTTGATCGTCGTATCGCACATCTACGATCATGCGGCGCGGCTGCACTCTTATGACCTGGCCAGACATTAGCCACATTGACACCGAGTCAATTCTTCAAAATACAAAGGCCTTCAACTACGAGCGGGCGTTTGCATTCAGAAGAGGGTTTGTGAAAGCTCAGACACGATCCAACGGTCAGTGGGTCTACGCGATGAGTTTCTCCCGTGCGAGTGCGAGGCTGTCGATTCGAATCGGCCAATAGTGCCTCGAGATCCTGTTTCCGAGCCTGTTCCCGCAGGTCTGGATCCGCGTCGCTGGATCACCGTTCCCGCGGGTGCGGTACCATGGCGCGAATGAAGATTGTGGTACTGGGCGCGGGGGCGGTGGGCAGCGTCTACGGTTTCAAGCTGTCGGCGCGGCATGATGTCACCCTCGTTGGCACCGAGGCCTACGTTCGCGCGGTTCAGCAACAGGGCCTGCGCGTGGAAGGCGCCCTGGCGTCGGCCACCTTTCCGATCAAGGCGGCCACCCACCTCGACGCTCTCGAGCCAGGGACGCTGATCATCCTGACGACCAAGGTCAACAACACCGTTGCGGCGGTCACGCCGATCGTCGGCCTGCTCGATCCGTCCATGACCATCCTGTGCGTCCAGAACGGCCTGTATTCCGAACGCCTGGTCCGCGGCCTGGTGGGTGATCGGGCGGTGATCATTCGCGCCATCACCCAGTTCGGAGCGGTTCTCCGCGGTCCGGGCGTGATCGAGTACACCGTGGCCGGCTACACGCTGGTCGAGCCGCACCAGCGGGCCGCCGCGATTGCGGCAATTCTGACCGAGAGCGGCCTGGACGGCCGTGTCGTTCCCGACATGAAGCGCGACATGTGGCGCAAGGTGATCTTCAACTGCGTGATCAACCCGATTACGGCCATGACCGGATCGCTCGTCAGCGGCATCACGGCGCCCGGCCTGGCGCCGGTCAAGCGGCTGGTGATCGACGAGTGCCTCGCGGTGGCGGCAGCCGACGGCGTGACCTTCCAGGACGACTTCATGGCGCTGATCGACGAGGTGTTCGCGAAGTCCGACACCGTGGCGTCAACGCTGCAGGATCTGCGGAAGGGCCGGACGACGGAGATCGATCACCTGAACGGCGCGGTCGCGGCCCTCGGCGCCGACTACGGAATCGAGTGCCCGGTGAACCGGGCGCTGACCACGATCATCAAGCAACTGGAGAGTCAGGCGCGCGATGGCTAAGGGCGCTCCGGCTCAATTTCTTTCCCTGGCCCTGCTATCCGACTGGCGCTGAAGCCGCTCTTCTGAGTTTCAGGGCTCCAGCTCGCGGACCGGTCGCACTTCGATGCTTCCCTCTCGCGCGGGTGGGATCTTCGCCGCCATCTGGATCGCCTCGTCCAGGCTCGCGGCCTCCAGCAGGTAGAAGCCGGCGAGTTGTTCCTTCGTTTCAGCAAAGGGACCGTCGGTCACCGACACCTTGCCGTTGCGCACGCGAACGGTGGCCGAGGCCGTCACCGCGTGCAGCGCCTCGCCGCCAAGCATCACGCCACGCTCGCGGAATGCGTTGCCGCAGTCCAGGCACTCGCGGTCGGGCACGGCATGCAGCTTGTCGGCTTCGAGATAGACGAGGCAGGCGTACTTCATGCCTCACATTTAATCACGTCACTCTTCGACAAAGTGCTTCAGCCGTCCCAGTGCCGCATCCCACTGGCGCGAGACCTCGGCCAGAAACTGCCGCGCTTCGTCGAGGCGGTCAGGCTGAACATTCCAGATGCGCTCCCGCCCGCGCCGATCGCTGCGGACCAACCCGGCGGCACCAAGCACCTCGAGGTGTTTGGTGATGGCCTGGCGTGTCAGCGGCGATTCAGCTGCGAGCTGCGCGATCGAATGCGGGCCGCCAGAGCCGAGGCGCAGCATCAAGGCCAGCCGCGTTTCGTCACCGAGCGCGGCGAAGATGGGTGCCGTGTGGTGGCCGCCCACCTGCCGGCTTGTCGCTGCGGGCGTCACTGCGGGAGGCCCGTGACGTACCGCGCGATGTTCTGCATCTGCCCGGCCCATCCGCCATCGTTCATGCGATACGCCGTCGCCCGGCGCGCGATGGGAATCTGGTCGAAGCCCGATTCGATCACGGTCAACTTGATGCCGCCGGGATCGTCGGCGAGATGGAACTCCACTAGCGTCATCGGCTCGCTCGAGTAGTCCACATCGGCTTCCACGGCGTAGGGATGCCAGCGGTAGGAGAAGAGGGACTCCGGTTCGATGCGGTCGATGAGCAACTCCAAGTTGAGGTGGTCGTAGTCTGGAATGGTGATGCGGCCGGTCGCGCGCATGCCGGCGACAAACGGCCCATTCATCTTTGCGCCGAACCACGCGCCAAACTGGTCGGCGCTGGTCAGGGCGCGCCACACCTGGGATCGGGACGCCTTGAGGACGACGGACTTCTCGATGCGGTCTGTGGTCATATGCAACCTCGTGGTTGCATATTAGCCGATGGCGCGAAGTTATGCAACCGGTCGGTTGCGGTTGATGGAATATGGGCAGCGATGTCGATTTAGACCCGTCTGGTTCGACGTGTAGATATAAGGGAGGGGAACAGCAGATGCGATTCATCTTCATCCGGCGCGCCGATCAGCTCACGCACACGAAAACCGATGGTCACGCCATAAATAGCGGCACCTTCCAGGTCACCACATGAGCATCCTCACCGACTTTCGCGTCGCGCTGCGCTCGCTCGCCAGGGTCAAGGGCCTCGGCGCCACGGTGGTCCTGACGCTGGCGCTCGGCATCGGCGCCAACGCGGCGATCTTCAGCGTGGTCCGGGGCGTGCTGCTCACACCACTGGCGAACGACGATGAAGAGCGGCTGATCTACATTCGCCAGAGCGCGACAGGCCGCGGGACGGAGAACGCCAATTTCTCCATCCCTGAGCTGCGCGACCTGCGGGCGCGGGTGAAAACGGTGACCGCGATCAGCGACTTCTCGACCATCGAGTTCACGATGGTGGGCCTCGGTGAACCTCGTGTAGTCCGGGCCGGCGTGGTGGGCGATGGCTACTTCCGCGTGATGGGCCTGCGCCCGGTCGCCGGCCGGCTGCTCGACGCCGCCGACGATGGGCCCAAAGCCGCGCCGGTAGCGGTGCTGACCCACCGGTTCTGGAGCACGTCACTCGACAGCGATCCAGCGGTGGTCGGCAAGGTCATCAAGCTCGGCGACCGCGCCGTCACCATCGTCGGGGTGCTCGAGCCGTCCATTCCCTACCCGGCGCAGACCGAGTTGATCGCGAACGTGGTGACCAGCTCGCATCACCTGGACGCCACCATGGTGGACGGCCGGGTCCATCGCATGACCGAGCTGTTTGGCCGGCTCGCGCCGGGGGCCGATCTCGAGTCCGCCCGCGCCGAACTGCGCGTGGCGCATGGCGCGATGATCACCGAGCACCGCGAAGACTACCCGCCGAAGGACGACTTCCGGATCGACGCGGTCCGGTTGCGCGATCAGATCACGTCGCCGGCGAGGACGATTCTGCTCGTGCTGCTCGCGGCCGCGGGCCTGATCTTCGTGATTGCCTGTTCCAATGTCGCCAATCTCATCCTGGCACGGTCGGTGCGGCGCGAAGGCGAGCTGGCCATTCGGGCGGCGCTTGGCGCCGGACGGTCGGCGCTGCGGCGGACCCTGCTGGCGGAAAGCCTGCTGCTCTGCGGTGCGGGCGCCGCGCTCGGCGTGATCATCGCCCGGCCAATGGTCACCGTGTTGGCCCGTTACGCCTCGCGCTACTCGGTGCGGGCGCTGGACCTCACGGTGGACTCGACGCTGCTGTGGGTCGGCGTCGGCCTGGCGCTGGTGTCGTCGGTGCTGCTGGCCTTCGTGCCGCGGCTGCCTTCCGCCGAAGCCACCAACGGCCTCGGCCTGTCGAACGGCAGCGTCCGCATCACGACCGGCACCAATCGGCGGCTTCGCCTGTTCGCCGTTACGCAGATCGCGGCGTCCTTCGTGCTCCTGGCGGGTGCCGGCATGCTGATCACGACGCTGATCGCGCTGCAGGCGGCCAAGCCCGGCATCAAGACGAGCAACGTGCTGGTGCTGCACGTGCCGGTCAACTACGAGCGGCCACCGGCGCAGATCGTGCCCTTCTACAGGGAGGTGATCCGGCGCATCGCCGAGCTCCCGGGTGTCGAACAGGTGGCCCTCGGCACGGTGGTGCCGTGGCGCGAGCCGGGCGCGTGGTTCGACGCCCAGTTCACGATTGAGGGATACAAGAAGGCCGACGGCGAAGACGACCCGCGCGCGAAGTTCCGCACGGTGTCGCCCGGCTTCTTCAGCTCGCTCGGCGTGCCGATCATCGCCGGGCGTGACTTCAACGCCGGCGATCGCACCGACAGCGAGAAGGTCGTGATCGTGAGCGAGAGCCTGGCCAGGCGGATGTTCCCCAACCAGGACGCCGTCAACCGTCGCTTCCTCTGGACCGATCCGGTCACCAAGTTCATCGGCGTCAGCACCGGACCGCGCCGCATCGTCGGGGTCGCCGCCGATCTCGACGACGAGAACGTGGTGCCGGGACCGGCGGTGACGGTGTATCACCCGATGGAGCAGGAGATGTTCCAGGGCCGCCTGTTCGTGCACGCCAGGACGGATCCCTACGCGCTGGTGCCGACCATCACCAAGGTGATCAGGGACCTCAACGCCGAGCAGCCGGTGGAGCAGGCGGCGACGCTCGACGATGTGCGGGCCGAGGTGCTGGCGCCGAACCGGCTGAACGCGATGGTGTTCGGCGGCTTTGCCGGGGTGGCGTTGATGATCGCGGTGGTCGGCGTCGCGGGCGTGCTGGCCTTCTCGGTCAGCGCGCGGACGCGCGAGTTCGGGGTGCGGCTGGCCGTCGGCTCAACGCCGGCCAGCCTGCTCACCCGCATTCTCGGCGAAGGGGCGGTGATTGCCGCCACCGGCGTGATCGCCGGCGTGCTGGGCGGCCTGGCCCTCGCCAGGTTCGCGGGCGGGTTCATCGGCGAGTTGAACCTTCCCGGGCCGCTACCGTTGATTGGCGCCGCCATCCTGCTGGTGGTGGCGGCGGTGCTGGCGTCGCTGATGCCGGCGGCGAGAGCATCACGGGTGGATGTGATGCAAGCGCTCCGATCGGATTAACAGGAGATTAGAAGATCAGAAGAAACTTTTTTTCTTCGACCCTTCTGATCTCCTGTTTGTATTTCTTCTGGCCTCCTGAGAGCACTACCGCATGATCAGGGAGTCTTCGTCCGGCACATCCGCCAGTTGCACCCTCAGGTTCCCGGCGTTGGTGGCGTAGAGGTACGCCGTGCCCGGCGAGATCAAGCCGTCCCGCACGAGCTTCTCCAGCTCGCCGTCGAAGTACTGCATGCCGTCGAGCGCGCCGTCGCGCATGGCGTCGAGCAGCGACCGGCCTTCCTTCTCGCCATTCTCGATGTACTCGCGCGTGCGCATGGTGGACTTCAGCATCTCGATGATGGCCATGCGCCCGCCGCCCTTTTTCGGGATCAGGCGCTGCGAGATGAAGTAGCGGAACGACGCCGCCAGCCGCGCCCGCACGGCCTGCTGGTCGGCCACCTCGAACGTACCGACGATACGCTCCACGGTCTTGGAGGCGTCAATGGTGTGGAGGGTCGAGAACACGAGGTGGCCGGTTTCGGCCGCGGTCAGCGCAATCTCGATGGTCTCGCGATCGCGCATCTCACCGACCAGGATCACCTTCGGCGCCTGCCGCAAGGCCGCCCGCAGGGCGAGCGCAAAGGTCGGCGTGTCGGTATGCAGCTCGCGCTGGTGGACCGTGCCCTTCTTGTGTTTGTGGACGAACTCGATCGGATCCTCGATCGTCAGGATGTGCTCGGCGCGGGTCTCGTTGATGAGGTCGATGATCGCGGCGAGGGTGGACGACTTGCCGGAGCCGGTGGGGCCGGTGACCAGCACGATGCCGTTCTTCAGGGTGGCGGTGTCGGCAATGGCCGGCGGCAGGTTCAACTCGGCAATGCTGGGAATCTTCGACGCGATCATGCGCATCACGATGGCGTAGGTGTTCCGCTGGCGGAAGATGTTGACGCGGAACCGGCAGCGTTCGGGAAGGGAATACGACAGGTCGCAGGCGCCCTGCTCCTTCAGCATCTGGAGCACGTGCTCGTTCCCGTTGATGAGGTCGCAGGCAATGCCCGCCGTGTCGCCAGGGCGCAACACCGGTATTTCGGCGATCGAGACGGGCATCAAGTCGCCATGACGCTCCACCTGGGGCGGACGGCCGGGGGACAGCACCAGGTCGCTGATGCCGTCGCCGGAGTCGACCATGGCCTGGATGAGGGCTGGGGTTGAGATAGCCCGGGCCGTGAAGGCGCCGAACATGGCTTCGTTGAGGCCGGTGGATGCCGTTGTCATATCAGGACAGCAGCTTATCGCTGCTGCCCCGGCACCGCCATGCGGACGCGCCGGACTGCTTAGGACGGAAAGGTCGTTAAGCGCCCGCCTTTGCCAAGGCTTCGGCGAGGCAGGGCCTTACGCTGACTGCTTTTCGGCGGCCTTCAGCTTCATCTCGTTCTGACCCTGCAGAATTGAGCACCACTGTTTGTGGTCTGCCACCGGCATGCCACATTCGACGCAGACCTGAACGCGCTGCTTCGGCGGTTCGCTCTGTCCCAACAAGCGTTTCAAGAACGACATTCCAGCCTCCCAGGCTCGTGACTCTCAACTTCTGAATACGTCAGACGGGCGCCGGGGGTTCAAGGTTGGCTCGCAAGCCGGTTGTACTTGGCGAGCACGGCCCGAAGCTGGCCGGGTGGCAGCGCCGGCGCCGTGTTGCCGTTCACCCCCACCATGGTCTCCGCGGCCACGAGCGCATTGACGATGGCTTCTTCGGTGGCTTCGACGGTGGCCTCGAAGAAGGGTGTGAGGTCGCCGTTGGGCAACCAGGTGACCGGCGTGACGCCCGTGTCGGCCGCCGCGCCCGGGTTGGCTGTGGAGAAGGCAATGAAGATGTCGCCCGATCCGTTGGACGCCGAGCCTCCAAGCCTGGCAATGCCCATCGGCACGCGGCGCGCCAGGCGTTCCAGCTGGTGCGGCAGCAGCGGCGCGTCGGTCGCCACAATGACGATGATCGATCCGTCACGGTCGGCGGGCGGCTGCTTGCCGCGGACGCGTTCCGCGCCCACGATTTCGCGCCCGACTGGCACGCCCGCAATCGTCAGGCTCTCGCGCGTGCCGTAGTTGGCCTGCACCAGCACGCCCAGCGTGTAGGCGGTCGCCACGCGGCGGCTCGAGGTCCCGATGCCGCCCTTGAAGCCGTGCGCCACCATGCCGGTGCCACCGCCGACGTTGCCTTCGGCAACCGGCCCCGGCCGTGCGGCGTTGAGCGCCTGAAAGGTGTGAGCCTTGGTGACGTGCTGGCCAAGACCGTCGTTCAAGAACGCGTCGGAGGTTTCGCCGACCACCGGCTGGTGCCAGGGGATTTCCCGCTTCAGTACCTCGTGGTACCAACTGTTCACCGCATCCCGCACCACACCCACCGAGTAGGTGCCGGTGATCATCACCGGCCCGCCGAGCACACCGCCCTCGACGACCCATGGGGCGCCGGTCATCTCGCCAAAGCCGTTGCCTGCAAACCATCCGGCGAAGACGGGCTCCCATGTCTTGCCTTTCGGAAAGACCGCGGTGACGCCGGTGCGGATCGGGCCCTTGCCGACCACGAGCGGACCAGTGCCCTCGATGATCGTGACGTGACCGACCTCCACACCCGCCACATCCGTGATGGCGTTGAGAGGGCCCGGTATGCCCGTAAATGGGACGCCAAGCGCGCGGGCGCGCGGCTTGGTCTGCCCGAGCACGGTTGGAGACATCGTGCCGACCAGCAAGCAGAGGGCGATGCTCACCATGCGCAGGGGAACCTTGGCGGATACGACGGAAGTCGGCATGGGCCTACGATGGCACAAACCCACCCGGCGATCCCAACCTCACGGCCAGCACGCCCGTCTAACCCCCCTGACACGCCAAATCACGAGATCGCCAAATCACCAGATCGCCAAATCACCAGATCACCAAATCACCAGATCACCAAATGACGCTACCCACCAACGACCTGAAGCTCGCCGTGCGCGGCCTGTTCCGGAGCCCGCTGTTCTCGATTGTCGCGATCCTGTCGCTGGCCATCGGCATCGGCGCAAACACCGCCATCTTCACGCTGATCGATCAGATCCTGCTGCGCAAGCTGCCGGTGAAGAACCCCGACGAGGTCGTGATGCTGTTCCAGCAGGGCCCGCACTCCGGCAGCAACATGGGCTCGCGGATGCACTCCTACCCCATCTACCAGGAGTTCCAGAAGCGCGCGGAGCCGCTGGCCGAGGTGCTGGCCCGGCGGCTGGCGGCGGCGTCGGTCAGCATCGACAACCAGACCGAGCGCGTCGAGGCGGAGATGGTGTCGGGCAACTTCTTCTCGATGCTCGGCGTAAGACCGGCGGCGGGCCGCTTGTTCAACTCGCGGGAAGACGACCAGGTTTACTCCGGCCACCCGGTCGTCGTGCTCAGCTACGACTACTGGAACGCGCGCTTCTCGCGCGACCCGGCCGCCGTGGGCAAGAAGATCCTCGTCAACAACTACCCCATGACCATCGTCGGCGTGTCGGCCGCGGGCTTTGCCGGGATCGACCCGGCGCGGTCGCCGCAGATTCGCGTGCCGCTGCTCATGAAGCCGGTGATCGTCCCCGAATGGCAATGGGTCCGCATGAACGACGAGCGCACGCGGTGGGTGCAGGTGTTCGCGCGGCTCAAACCCGGCTACACCCCGGAAAGCGCGCAGGCGCCGTTACAGGGACTGTTCACGCAAATTCGCCAGCACGAGATGACGCTGCCCGGGGCCAAGGGCTGGTCGCCCTACCTGCGTGAGCGGTTCATGACCGGCCAGCTCAAGGTCGAGAAGGCGGCGATGGGCTACTCGTCGCTGCGCAACGACTTTTCCACCGCGCTCGTCGTGCTGATGAGCATGGTGGGCCTGGTGCTGTTGATTGCGTGCGCCAACGTCGCGAACCTGCTGATTGCGCGCGGCTTCATGCGCCAGCGGGAGATCGCGGTGCGCCTTTCGCTCGGCGCCACGCGCGGGCAGCTGGTGCGTCAGCTGCTCACCGAAAGCGTGCTGCTCTCGTTTATCGGCGGCGCCCTCGGCCTCCTCCTGGCGGTGGTGCTCACCGGCGGATTGCTGGCGTTCATCCCGCAAGAGCAGCCGCTGTTGATTCAGCCCACGCCGGACCTGCGGATTCTCGCGTTCACCTTCGCGCTGACGCTCGTCACCGGCATCGTCTTCGGCCTGCTGCCGGCGCTGCGCGCGAGCAGCCCGGATCAGTGGACGACCCTCAAGGACACCGTCGGCGCCGTTGCCGGATCCGGCGGCTCGCTGTTCCTGAGAAAAGGCCTGGTCGCCGCGCAGGTGGCGCTGAGCTTCCTGCTGCTGTTCGGCGCCGGGTTGTTCGTGCGCAGCCTGCAGAACCTGCAGACCACCGACACCGGCATGCAGCTCGACAACCTCGTCACGTTCCGGTTGTCGCCGGCGCTCAACGGCTACGAGGGACAGCAGACGTTCAACTTCTACCAGGAGCTGCTCGATCGGCTGCGGTCGTCGCCCGGCGTGAAGTCGGCCGGCCTGGCCCAGGTGGCGCTGCTCGCGGGCGACGAGTGGGACAGCACCATGTCAGTGGACGGCCACCAGGCGCAAGACGGCGAAGACATGCAGGCGTTCATGAACTCGCTGTCGCCGGGCTATTTCGACACCATGGGCATCAAGTTCCTCGAAGGCCGCGACTTCACGCGGCTTGATGCCGCAAAACAGACGCGGGTCGCCATCGTCAACCAGAAGTTCGCGCGGCACTTCTTCAAGGACAAGAGCGCCATCGGCAGGCACATCGGCTTCGGGTCCGGTCCGGGCACCAAGTTGGACATCGAGATTGTGGGCGTGGTGGCCGACTCGCTCTACGAGGGCCCGCGCGAGGGCGTGCGGCGCCAGGTGTTCATTCCCAACTGGGGCAACGGCGGGGTCTCGTTCTACCTGCGGACGACGCAGGCGTCGAGCGGAGCGTTTGGCGTGATCCGCAACGAGGTGAAGCGCCTGGATGCGGCGATGCCGGTCTACGAGTTGAAGACGCTGCAGGGCCAGTTGGATGAAACGCTGCTCACCGATCGCCTGATCGCGTTGTTGTCGGCGGGCTTCGGCCTGCTGGCCACCGTGCTCGCGTCGATCGGCCTCTACGGCGTGATGTCCTTCATCGTCGCGCGCCGCCGGAAGGAATTGGGCATTCGCCTCGCCCTCGGCGCCGAGCCGGCCGGGCTGGTGTGGAGCGTGATGAAGGAAGTGCTGATCCTGCTGGTGGTCGGGCTCGCCGTCGGCGTCCCGTCAGCGATCGCGCTCGGAAGATACGTGTCGTCGCAGCTCTACGGCATCCAGCCGAACGACCCGTGGATCGCCGCTGCGACCGTCATCCTGCTGTCGGTGGTGTCCGCCGCGGCGGGCATGATCCCTGCGCGGCGCGCCAGCCACGTGGATCCGATCCTGGCGCTGCGGTACGAGTGATGCGGGGCACCCCTAAAAGGGGTGCCCTACTGGCTGGCTGGCCCGCTACTGCTTTTCTTCCGCCACGCGGGCGTCGAGCTGCTTGCTGGCGGTCGCCGCCAGCGCGCGGCAGCCTTGGGGGTCGATCAGCGGGTCGGTCGCGGGATTCCCAGCCCTCAGCTTGAGCTTGCCGTCCAAGTTCGTGGCGCTCGGGTGCGTCGTGATCACGATGTCGCACGGCAGCGCGGCAACGGTCGCAATGCTCTTCCGGAACTTCTCGACCCGGCTCGGCGTCTTCGCATCACCCGTGAAGCGGAAGCCCGGCGCCGCCACCGGCGTGAGACTGTCGGCATAAACAATGTTCAGGCACTTTCCATCAACGCAGGACTGCCACGCCCACGTCGTGCTGCCCGGTGTGTGACCGGCGGTGTCATGCATCTGGATCGCGATGGGACCGACGCGGACCATCTCGAGGTCCTTCACCACGCGCACGTTCTTGACCGCCGGAAACGCATTGTCGGCGCGGCCGAAGCCGGCCTGCGGGTCGTCTGGTGTGGCATTCCCGCTCTGGAGCGCCTGCGCCCCGGAGGCGCTGGCGACGACGACGGCGCCGCTCGCCCGCTGCAGCGCGGCGATGCCGGCCGCGTGATCGTAGTGGGCGTGCGAGTTCGTGATGAACTTCACGTCTTCGATCTTGAAGCCGAGCTTACGGATGTTCGCGGCGATGAGCGGCGCCGACTGCGCGAGCCCGCCGTCGAGCAGGATGTGGCCCTGATCCGACGTGATCAGCATGGCGGACAGGCCGTCGGTGCCGACGTAGTAGGTGTTGCCGAACACGCGAAAGGGCTCCCGCGGCTTGTTCCACTCATCGCAGCTCGAACACACACTCGGCGGGTCAGGGCGCAGGGCCGCCTGGCCGAAAGACACGAGTAACGACACCGCCAGCGCAATCAATCCAGATTGAATCATCTACCGCTCGCCTACCTTGAACGTCCGTTTGCCGACGGACTGGCCGTCGAGGAACACCTCGACACTGTAATCGCCGGGCGGGAAGCCGCCCGAGTTCTGCAAGTGAAACTCGGTGGCCGCGGGCCCGTCGTACGACACCTGCTTGACCGGCTCATCGACCACCTGGGTCCCGTACATCCACTTCACGCCGACCGTGCCGGATCCCGCGTCCACGGTCTGCACCGCAACGTAAATCGTCTCCGACGGCTTGAACAGCGTGGTCATGCTGGCCACGCTGCGGTCGGGGTTGAGCGAGCGGCCGACCTGGATGTTGGCCAGGCTGAGCGGCGGATCGGAGCAGCCGGCCGAGCTCAACAGGAGAAGGGCGCCACCGGCGATACTGAGAACACGAGTCACCTTTCCATATTAGCGTGACGACGGCGTCCGTTTCTGACCAGCCGCTCCCGTCGAATCGCGTTAAGCTCCGGGAGTCATGGAGCTCGACCGCCTGACGCTGGCCTACCGGCCTCCCTACGACTGGGATGCGCTGATTGCGTTCCTCGCCGCCAGGGCCACGCCCGGCGTCGAGTCGGTCCGGGCGTCCTGTTACCGCCGGACCATTGCCATCGACGGCAAGACCGGCACGATCCAGATTAGCCGTTCGGCGGCCAGGCCGGCGATCGAACTGGAAGTGCGGTTCCCGGATTCCCGTGCGCTGCTGTTCATCGTCGAACGCGTGCGGCGGATGTTCGATCTCGAGGCCGACCCGCTGGTGATTGCCGAGCACCTTGCCGGGGACGACCTGCTCGGCGGGATTCTGGCGCGGCATGCGGGCATCCGGACGCCGGGCGCCTGGGACGGCTTCGAGCTGGCGGTCCGCGCCATCCTTGGCCAGCAGGTGTCGGTGGCGGCGGCCACCACGATTGCCGGGCGGCTGGCGATGCGCTTTGGCGCGCCGGTCGAGCCGGATGATGGCCTCGTCCGGATCTTCCCGACCGCGTCGCAACTCGCCAACGCGCCGATTGAGGAAGTCGGGGTGATCGGCGCGCGGGCCGGGACCATTCGCGGCCTGGCGCGCGCCGTGAATGCCGGGGCGGTGGCGTTCACCACGGCTGCCGGCTCGCACGATGTGACGCAGGCGTTGCAGTCGCTGCCGGGCATTGGTCCGTGGACGGCGCAGTACATCGCGATGCGCGCGCTCGGCGAGCCCGACGCGTTCCCGAGTGGCGACCTGGTGCTGCGCCGCATGACCGGCGATTGCACCACGCGCGACCTCGATCAGCGATCGGAGCGCTGGCGGCCCTGGCGAGCCTACGCGGTGATGCTGCTGTGGCAAGCGGCGAAAGACCAGGGCGCCGCGACCACCGCAAAGAGGGCCCGCGGGACGAACCAGGCCGGTGCTTTACTGTGGACGGGCTCGCTCGGTTAGGGCCAAGATCGCCGGATGCGCGTGGCGATTGTGGGGGGACCGGGCGTGGGCAAGAGCACGCTGGTCCGGCAGCTCGCCGACCTGTATCACAACGGGTCGTACGGCGAGGGCGAGAAGGGCGTCTGGGACCCGCGGGTGCTCGAAGACATCGCCGCCGGGGTCAATGCCGTGGGCGTGACCGAGTACTTCGGCCGGCTCTACGACGCCAACTATCGTGACGCCGCCCTGAACGATGCGCCGGGCAAGGTCATCTTCTTCGAAGGCGCCCGCATCACGCTGGAAGCGCACATCGCGGAGTATCCGGCGGAGCATCACGCGGCGCTGCGCAGGGTGCTGGCCATCGGCGATGCCTGGAAACCCGACACCGTGATCGTGCTGACCTCGAGCACCGACACCGTGGAGAAGCACATCCGCCAGCGCAATCGCCCTCATGAGAGCGCCGAGAACATGGTGCGGCGCTTCCGCCTCATCGACGCCGAGTTCCGCCGGCTCGCGCCGCTCTATCCCAACACCATTGTCATCGACCGCGACAGCAAGGAGTTCCACGAGCGCAGCGGCCTGGTGGACATCATCCGGCTCGCGGGCCTGCCGACGTTCGCGGAGATCCCGTACTCGCGATTGGAATAGATAAGGGGCGGGGGCGAAATCGTGGTGAGTTGCATGTACTTGACAGTAGATGTGATCACACGTATTATGGTCTCATGTTGACCGGGCTGGGCGCGGAGCTGAAGCAGGGCAAGCCGTTCGAGAGCCTCGAGGCCGAGGCGATGCTGAGCATCGCGCGGACGGCGGCCGAGCTGGAGCACAGCCTGGCGCAGTCGCTCAAGGCCCACGGGCTGACCCCCACCCAGTACAACGTGCTTCGCATCCTCCGCGGCGCCGGCGCCAACGGGTTGTGCCGCAACGAGGTCGGCGCGCGCCTGGTGACGCGGGTGCCGGACGTGACCCGGTTGCTCGACCGCATGGAAGACACCGGCCTGATTTCCCGCGAGCGCGGGTCTGAGGACCGGCGCTACGTGACCACGCGCATCACGCGCAAGGGACTGGACCTGTGCGGGAAGCTCGACAAGCCGATGCACGACCTGCACCAGGCGCAACTCGGGCACATGAGCCGGAAGAGCCTGCGGGTGCTGATCGACGCGTTAGCCGAGGCGCGCCGCAAGCCCTGACCCTTTTTTTGACCGAATACGTGTTTAGACAATTATTGTTCAAACCATCTATTTCCCAAGGAGCATCCATCATGACGACCGCCACCACAACCGCCGCTCGCACGTACCAGATCGACCCCGCGCACTCCGAAGCCGCCTTCCAGGTCCGCCACCTGATCACGAAGGTGCGCGGCCACTTCACCGAGTTCGCCGGCACCATCGCGTTCGATGCCGCCGCACCGGCGCGCTCGTCGGTGGCCTTCACCATCCAGACCAGGAGCATCGACACCAGCCAGGCGCAGCGCGACGAGCACCTGCGCTCGGCCGACTTCTTCGATGCCGAAAAGTTCCCGACCCTCACGTTCACGAGCACGGCGGTGGCCGCGCGCGGCGCCGATCAGTACGACGTCACCGGTGAGTTGACGATCCGCGACGTGACCAAGACCATCACGCTGCCGGTCAGCCACCTGGGCAGCGCCAAGGACCCGTGGGGCGCCGACAAGATCGCGTTCGAGGCGGAGATCACGCTGAACCGCAAGGACTACGGTCTTAACTGGAACGCCGCGCTCGAAACCGGCGGCTTCCTCGTCGGTGACGACGTGAAGGTGAGCCTGTCGATCCAGGCCGCGTAACCCCTCCTTACCGCTTCGACTCCGCCAGACCTTGCCGGGCCACCGGCGAGTCTGGCGTGAGCCAAAGCGCTTCGGCGAAGTAGCGGGCCGCCTGTTCCCGGCGCCCCAACCCCAGCTCCAAGACGCCGAGATTCGTGTACGCGGTGCTGTCGTGCGCGTCGAAGGCGAGCGATTTCTGGAAGGCCGCGCGCGCCTCGTCCGGCTGCCCCAGCCTGGTGTGCGCGGCGCCCATCAGGTCGTACACGGGCGCGTAATTCGCGTCGATCGCGACCGCCTGCCGGCACAATCCAAGGGCCGCCGCCGCATCCCCGCGCATGAACGCCGCCGCCGCCGCGTAGTAGAGCCCCGCCAGCGCCCGCGGCGCCGCGGCCCTCAGCGCGGACACGGTCGCGTCCAACTCGGCGAGGTCGCCGCCGTCCGCAAACAGCGACGCCAGTTGTTCCAGCGCGATCGGCGGCGCCGGCTTGCCGCCGGCCGCCTGCCTCGCGATGGCCACCGCTTCCGGATTGGATCCAATCGAGACCATCAGCTTCGAGATGGCGACCAGCACCTCTGGCTCCTCTGATCCGGCGGCGGTGAGCGACTTGACCCACGCCAGCGCGTCGGAGCCACGCTTGGTGAGTACGGCGGTGCGAACCAGGCTGTCGAGCGCGGCGCGGTCGCCTGGATCGAGCGTGAGCGCCCGGACATAGTCGTCGTACGCGATCTGGTGGACGTCGGCCTTGTCCATCATGTCGCCGCGAAGCCGCCATTGACGGGCACCGGCCTGCCGGCGCGCCTGCCGAATCACCTCCGGCCCGCCATCGGCACCCAACAACCGCGCCAGCGCCGCGGCGTTCTCGCCGGCATTGCGGTTGTGCAGTTCCCGTGGCGCCGAAAACTCCAGCCGCGACGAATCGTCCGTGAACACCGTGGCGCCGGAGGCATAGCCGGCCAGTTCCTCCGGTCCGCCCATGTAGAGCGAGTAGATCGAGAACGGGTCGGTCACCGCCACCGTGGCCAGGTCGGCGGCCACGCCCGGCCGCTGCCAGTTGCGCTCGATGTTGGCCAGCTTCGCGCCCAGCGGCACCATCGATCCCACCATCAGCACGTCATCTCCGCCCACCAGCCAGGCGGTGCCGTGCGGAAACACCGAGCGGAACGTGGCGAGGATCGATCGCAGGTCGGCGTCGCTGATGTTGTAGGCGTTGGCCCACTGGCACATGATGCCGCCGGGGGCGAGGCGGTCGCGGGCGCCGGCGAAGAATTCCTGCGTGAAGAGCGCGGCCACGCCGGCAATCCACGGGTTCGACGGCTCCGACACGATCACGTCGTACTTACGCGCGGCCAGCAGCATGTGCGAGCGGCCGTCGCCGACAATCAGGTGGGTCCGCGGATCCTTGAGCGCCTGGCGGTTCTCCGTGGTGAAGAACGCCGAGGCCTGGACGACCTCCGGAGAGATTTCGAGCACGTCGGCGCGAACAACCGGGTGCACGAGGGCCGCTCCCAGTGTCACCCCGCTGCCCAGCCCGATGATCCCGACCTCGCGCGGGTTGTCATGCAGCAGCAGCGGCAGGTGGGCCACCAGTTTCTGAGTCAGCATGTCGCCGCGGTTCGAGGCGTCGGTCTTGCCGTCCACGGCCAATGTGGTCGTGCCGGTCAGCCGCTTCACCGACACCGTGGCCGACGCGCCTTCCTTGTAGTACAGCAGGGTGCCGGCCTTGAGCTGCGTCTCGAGATCCAGATCCTGCGGCACGTACGGCGCATACATGTAGACGCCGCTGGCCAGCAGCTCGCGGTCCCACGACGGGCTGACGGCGATCAGCGTGGCCGTCAGCGCCGCGGTGACCGCGCCGGCCACCCGCACCGGCCGTGACATCTCGCTTCTCGCCACCACGATCAGCGCGGCGGCCACCAGGCAGCCGCTGGCGGTCCACAACGTCGGCTGCAGGCCAAAGCGCGGGATGAACCAGAAGCCGGCGGCCAGCGAGCCCGACACCGCACCTAGGGTGTTGACCGCATACACGAGACTGAAGCGGCCGGCGGCGCCGCGATTCGGATCGTTGGCCAGCGCCAGGGCGAGGGGGAACGCCGCACCCAGGCACACCGCGGTCGGCATGACGAGCGCGGCAGTCAGCAGCGCGCCCTGCGCCAGCAACTGATCGAACAGGCTCGACGACCCCGCCACCTGCCGGGCCACGAACATCGGCACCTGGTTGCCGGCAATCGAATACGTCCAACTCGTGATCAGCGCCGCCACCGACAGCGTGGACGCCAGCCACGCGGCCGGCCGCACGGTGCGGGCGACGATCCAGGTGCCGGCGCCGGATCCAATCGCGACCCCGGCGATCACGGCGGCCAGGGCGGCGGCAAACGCATACGTCGTCGGCCCAAGCACCAGCGATAGGATGCGCGTCCAGGCGATCTCATGGAGCAGCGACGCGAATCCCGACAACCCCAGCACCAGGGCCGGCAACCACGCGCGATCGCGGGTGGCGGCAGCGTCAACATCGACGGGCGGAGCGGCGCGCTTCTTCCTGGTGACCGGTGCCGGCGCCGGCGCGCCAGGCGCCCTGAGCACTCCGATCACGCCGAGCGCCGCGACCAGGCTTGCCGCCATCCCGATGTAGGTGGTGCCGGCAATGCCGATCCGCGGGATCAACACGAAGCCGGCCAGCAACGCGCCGGCCGCCGCGCCCACGGTGTTCAGGAAATACAGCACGCCGCTGCGTCGCGCCGGATGTTGCGAGCCGTGCGCAAACCACTTGATCGCCATCGGGAACGTGGCGCCCAGGGCCACGGCCGGAATGAAGACCATGATCAGGCAGGCGACGAGGCGAATGACGGGGAACAACAGGCCGGGTTCGCCGTCACCGTAGGCCCATTGCAGAAGGGGCGTGAACGCCGACAGTTCCAGTGGCAGCAGCAGCGCGGCCGCCACCACGCCAAGCTCCAGTCCGACGTAGACCTTGAGACTCTGCCGCGGCGACAGGCGCGACGCATACGCGCCGGCGACGCCGGCCCCCACGGCAAGACCACCGAGAAAGGCGGCGACCACCGCGCTGGCGGCGGCCGTGGTGTGACCGATGTACAGCGTGAGCAGGCGCGTCCAGCTCACCTCGTAGATCAGGCCGGCGAGTCCGGAACACGTGTACGCCAACGGGAACAACCACGGCACAGGGAGAAAGTCTATCCGAGCGGACCTGTCGCGCCGAAGCGGCGCAGCCGCGAAGGCGGATAGAATGACCACGCTAGCCCGGGCCCCACGCGCGGCAACCGCGCGTGGGTGGGCTTGGAGTGGTCATGTTCAAACAGTGCGTGTTGCTTATCGGTACTATTCTGCTCGCCGGCCCTGCGATCGAAGCGCAACAGCCCGCGACGCAGCAGCGTCCCGCCGCGTTGCAGTCGGTCGAGGACCGCACGAGTGGGATGAAGAAAATCGACGGCTACTTTCCCCTCTATTGGGATGAGAGCGCCGGCTCGATGTTCCTCGAAATTTCCAGGTTCGACGCCGACTTCCTGTTCTCGACCGGGCTGTCGGCCGGCCTCGGCTCGAACGACATTGGCCTCGACCGCGGCCAGGGCGGCGGCAGCCGCATCGTCCAGTTCCAGCGGATCGGGCGCCGCGTGTTGCTCGTGCAGGGCAACCAGTCGTTCCGGTCGAGCAGCAAGAACCCGCTCGAGCGGAAGTCGGTGGAAGACTCGTTCGCGAAGTCGGTGCTGTGGGGCTTCACCGTGGCCGCCACTTCCGGTGATCGCGTGCTCGTGGACGCCACTGATTTCCTCCTGCGAGACGTCACCAATGCCGGCGGCCGGCTGCGGCCGGGCAACTACCGTGTGGACCGCACGCGAAGCGCGTTCTTCCTCCCGAACACCAGGAACTTCCCCAAGAACACCGAGATCGACACGCTGCTCACCTTCGTCAACGAAGCCGCCGTGGTCGGCGGCGGTGGCGCGGTTGGGCCGGCGCAGGGGCCCGCCCCCATTGGCGCGGGCGGTGGCGGTGGGGGCGGCGGCTTCGGCGGCGGGCTCTTTTCCGGCTCGGTGGGCAGCGTAGCTCCGTCGGCCGATGCGGTGACGATGCGCGAGCACATCTCGCTGGTCGAGCTGCCCGACGACAACTACCAGCCGCGCTACGACGACCCGCGCGCCGGTTACGGCGGCCTGACCTTCATCGATTACAGCACGCCGATCGGCGAACCCATGCAGTTCCGCTACGTGCGGCGCCACCGCCTGCAGAAGAAGGATCCGGCGGCGGCGATCAGCGAACCGATCAAGCCAATCCAGTACTGGGTGGACTCGGGCGCGCCTGAAGACGTGAAGAAGGCACTGGTCGAAGGCGCGAGCTGGTGGAACCAGGCGTTCGAGGCGGCGGGCTTCCGCAATGCGTTCAAGGTGGACATCCTGCCTGAGGGCGCCGACCCGATGGACATCCGCTACAACATGATCAACTGGGTGCACCGCTCGACCCGCGGCTGGAGCTCCGGCGGTTCGGTGTCGGATCCCCGCACCGGCGAGATCATCAAGGCCACTGTCACGCTGGGCTCGCTCCGCGATCGACAGGACTACATGATTTTCGAAGGTCTGCTGTCGCCGTACGCCAACGGCAACGAGCGGCCGGCGATTCTCTACGAGACCGCCCTCGCCCGCATCCGCCAGTTGTCGGCGCACGAAGTGGGCCACACGCTGGGTCTCGGTCACAACTACTACGACAGCAGCAAGGGACGGATCTCGGTGATGGACTATCCCCATCCGCTCAGCACGCTCAAGGAGGACGGCACCCTCGACCTGTCCCAAGCCTACGAAGCGCGCATCGGCGACTGGGACAAGGTGGCCATCGACTATGGCTATCGCCAGTACCCGGCCAGCACCAACGAGGCGCCGGCGCTCACCAAGATCCTGGACGATGCGTGGACGGCGGACCTGCGCTACTTCACCAACCAGGACACCGACATCCACCCGCGGGTCGAGCAGTGGTCGAACGGCACCAACCAGGGCGATGAAGTGACGCGGCTGATGAAGGTCCGGCGTGCCGCCCTCAATCGCCTGGGCGAGAACACGATTCGCGCCGGCATGCCGACCGCGCTGATCGAGGAACCGCTGGTGCCGATTTTCATGTATCACCGCTACGCGGTCGAGGGCGCGGCGTCGATGATCGCCGGGCAGGACTTCGTCTATGCCATGCGCGGCGACGGCCGCACGCCGATGACATGGGTGTCCGGAGAAAGCCAGCGCAAGACCATCGACGCGCTGGCGGCGACGCTCAAGCCGTCGGAGCTCACCATCCCGAAGCGGATCCTCGACCTGATCCCGCCGCGGCCGCCCGGTTACGGCATGCACCGCGAGCTGTTCCCGCGAACCACTGGCGACGGCTTCGATCCGGTGAACCCCGCGGCAATCGCTGCCGACGTCACCATCGGGTTTATGCTCCAGCCCACTCGCGCGTCGCGAATGGTCGCGCAGTATGCGGTGGACCAGGCCTTGCCCGGGTTGGGTGAGGTCATCGACAAGCTCGTGAGGGCGACCTTCGACGCGGCGACGTCGGGCACCTACGAAGCAGAAGTGCGCCGGGCCACTGAACGCGTGCTCGTCGATCGCGTGATGTGGCTGGCGAGTGCGGCGCAAAACGGCCAGGTTCGCGCGATCGCGTCGTACAAGCTGCAGCGGCTGGCGGCGCGCCTGCGCGCCGAGGTCGGCAGGAGCGAATCGGACCTCGCGCAGCACACGCTGCTGGCGGCCGACATCAAGCGCTTCCTCGAACGGCCGGCGGCGGATCAGCAGAAAGTGATCCCGGCGTCACCGGCGCCGCCCGGCGCGCCGATTGGCGACGAGGGACAGAACTGGTTGGCGCGGCCGCCGTTCAGGCAGTAGCACTCGAGACATGGGCAGGGCGCCCTCTAGGGGGCGCCCTGCTTCACAATCGACAGGCCATCGACGCGATGGCGCGCGACCAGATCGCGCAGCAACCCCGACGCCGTGATCTCCTCCACGAACGCCGCCAGATACGCGGCCGCGGCACCCCGCTTCCTCGGCACGCCGATCGCCTGCTGCACCGCGGTGAACCGGCCCTCCAGCAGTCGCGAGCCCGGCATTCTCGCGGCGTTGGCCATCAGGTTTGGTTTCAGGCCGGCCAGGGCATCCAGCTTCATCTCGACGAACCGGTCGAACGCGCCCGGCAGGCCCTCGGCCTCGAGCAGCGCCGCGTGGCGAAGGGTCCGCTGCAGGAACAACGTGTAGGCCGCTCTCGCGGCGGTGGCAACGTGCACGCCGTCCCGATCGACGTCGTCGATCCGGCGAAGAGGGGAACCGGCCGGCACCAGGTAGGTCGCGTCGATCTCGACGTAAGCCGGTGAGAAGGTGATCTCCCCCGCCCGCTGCGGCTCGGCACCGATGAACGCCACATCCCAGGCGTCGCTGGCGGCGGCATCCGCGGCCAGTCCGGCATTGGCGTAGCCGATGAACTCGACCGAGGCGCCTGCCCGCCGGGCGAGTTCGCGGGCCAGGTCCGGGGCCACGCCGGTGTGCTCCGGCGACCGGCCCGAGATGAGCAGAGTGTTGCTGTAGTTGAGGGCGGCGCGCAGCCGGCCATCAGGCGCAAGCTCGACCCGGGTGGCATCTGGCATCTGGGGCACGGTGGTAACTCCTATAGGGGCGTCACGGGATTCTGGGCCGGGAACTTCGATCGAATCCAGGTCCAGCCGCGGCCGAACACGTGCTGCTGATGGGCCTCATCGAACAGCGAGTATGCGACCGGCGTCACCAGCAGCGTCACCAGCAAGACCATGGTCTGGCCGCCGATCACCACCCAGCCGATGGCGTGATTGGTGGCCGATCCGACGCCGTTGGACACCACCAGCGGCACCATGCCGGCGACAAACGCCAGCGTCGTCATCAGGATGGGCCGCAGCCGATCGCGGCTGGCCCGCACCACGGCGTCATGCGTGTTCATACCACCGTCGCGCAACTGGTTGGCGTGATCGATCTGCAGAATCGAGTTCTTCTTGACCACGCCGAAGAGCACGAGCAAGCCAAGCCCCGAGAAGATGTTCAGCGACTGCTGGAAGATGATCAGCGACAGCAACGCGAACGGGAGCGTCAGCGGCAGCGACAGCAGGATCGTGACGGGGTGCAGCCACGATTCGAACTGCGCCGCCAGGATCAAGTACATGAAGACGAGCGAGAGGGCGATCGCCGTGAGGAACGCGGTGGCCGTGCGATTGAGCTCCCGCGAGCGGCCGGCGAAGTCGGCGCGGTACTCCGGGCTGAACTGCAGTTCCGCGGCCGCGGTCGAAATCTGCTCCTGCACGGCGCCCTGTGACGTGCCGGGCAGCAGGTTCGCGTTCAGCGTCACCTGGCGCTGCCGGCCCATGCGGCTGATGGTCGCCGGCGAGTCGCCGCGCGAGAACCTGGCGATGTTGTCGAGCGTCACGATGCCAAGTCGAGACGAGGGCACCGGCAGGCCGGCAATGGCCTCCTGCGTGCTGCGATTGGCCTCCTCGGCCCGGAGGTGCACCTCGTACTGCTCGCCAGACTCGTTGAAGGTGGTCACCTGGTCGCCGGCCACCATGAGGCGCACCGCGTCAGCCGCGTCGGCAATCGACACGCCGAGATCCGCGGCCTTCGGCCGGTCAAGATAGATCGACATCTCCGGCTTGCCGGCGTTGAGCGTGGTGTCCACGTCCACCAGGCCGGGAATGGCCTGGACTTTCACGCGAAGCGCTTCGCTGTACTTCTCGAGCTGCTCGAGTTCCGGGCCCTGCACCATGTACTGAATGGCGCCGCCGCCGCCACCGCCGGGTCCGCCACCGGCCTGCACGGCGGTGCGAACGCCGGCCTTCCCGTATTCCGGCAGGATTTCCTGCCGGATCTGCGACATCACTTCGAACTGATCGCGGTCGCGGTCCTCGATCGGATGCAGGCGCACGAGCATGCTCGCTGTGTTCAAGGTGCCCGCCGAGTCGCCCGCCACCGTGATCAGGGTGAAGTCCACCTCGGGAAGCTTGCGAATGGCAGCACCGAGCCGGTTGGCGAGGATGTCCATGGCGGCCAGGCTGGTGCCCTCCGGCGCCCGCATCGTGACGTCGAACTGCGACTGGTCGTCTTCCGGCGTGAAGTTCACGGCCGTAAACCGGAAGAGTGGAATGCTCGACAGCAACACGAGCACGGCGGCGATTGCCACCACCCCGCGATGGGCCATCGCCCACTCGAGCATGCGCGTGTAGCCGTGATCGAGCGGATCGAACAGCTTGTTGTGCTTGGAGTCGCGGTGCGCGCCCTTGGGCGTCGGCGTCAGCCAGTATGCCGACATCATCGGCGTCAGCGTGAAGCTGACGAACAGCGACACCAGCACGGCGAATGCCATGGTCAGGCCGAAACTCTGCATGAACTTGCCGACCATGCCGCTCATGAAGCCGACCGGCGCGAAGATGGCGACCAGCGACAAGGTCGTGGCCATCACGGCGAGGCCAATTTCCTTGGTCGCCTCGACCGCCGCCTGCATGGGCGGCATCCCCTTCTCTTCGATGAAGCGGAAGATGTTCTCCAGCACCACGATGGCATCGTCGATGACGATGCCCACCGAGAGCGTCAGCGCCAGCATGGTCAGCATGTTGAGCGTGAAGCCCATGTACCAGACCAGCGCGAACGTGGCGATGATCGAGGTGGGAATGGAGATTGCCGCGATCACCGTCGAGCGGACGTTGCCGAGGAACAAAAAGACAACGATGGCGGCCAGGATCGAGCCGACGACGAGATGCTCCTGCACGCTGGCAATCGACGCCTCGATGAACTGCGCTTCGTCCCGGACGACGCGGAGCTGGTAGCCGGCGGGCAGGATCGCCTCCAGTTCGGTGAGGCGCTCCTTGACGTTGTTCGCCACCTGCACGGTGTTGGTGCCCGACTGCTTGCGGATCTGAAGCAGCACGGTGGCCTCGCCGTTGACGCTGGCCTGGGTGCGCGGCTCCGCCATGCCGTCTTCGACCCGGCCGACATCGCGAAGGCGGACGGGATGCCCCGCGACCTCGCGCAGCACGACCTCGCCGAAACCGTCGATGGTCTCGATGCGGCCGCGCGTGCGCAGGGTCACCGATTCCGCGCCCTGGTCCATGCGGCCGCCGGGAATGTCGGCGTTCTGCGACTGCAGCGCGCGGGCCACGTCGTTGACCGACAGCCGCTGGGCGCGCAGCAGCGCGGTGTCGAGCCACAGGTTGAGCTGACGGCTGCGGCCGCCGATCACCACCACCTGGCCGACGCCGTCTGAGCTTTCGAGCCGGCGGCGCAGCACCTTGTCGGCGAACTCGGTGATGTCGCGGACCGGCTTGTCGGCCGTGACGGCCACCGTGATCACCGGCGAGGCCTGGAAGTCGAGCTTCTCCACCGTGGGCTGCAGCACCGTGCGCGGCAGCTGCGGCAGGACGCGGTTGATCCGGTCGCGGACTTCCTGCGCGGCGATGTCGGCGTTCTTCTCGAGGGTGAATGAGACGACGACCTGGGAAATGCCCTCGGACGAGGTCGAAGTGAGGGTGTCGATGTTGCTGATGGTGTTGACCGACTCTTCGATCTTGTCGGTGACCTCCGTCTCGATCTGCTCCGGCGCGGCGCCGGGCAAGCGCGTGGTCACCGAGATCGTCGGGATGTCAACGTTGGGGAACCGATCGACGCCCAGGCGGCCGAAGGCAAACAGCCCGACCACGGTCAGGGAGAGGACCAGGACCCAGGCGAACACCGGTCGCCGGACGCACAGTGCGGCTAGCCACTGCATGGGTTACCTCGCCACGACGCGCACGCCGTCAACGATGCGGTCGGTGCCGCTCGCCACCACGCGCTCGCCCTTTTTCAGCCCGCTGGTGACCTCGACGCGGTCGCCCACCGGTTGCCCCAGCATCACCACGCGCTCTTCGACACGGTCGCCGGCCAGCACGAACACGCGGGCGGTGCCGGCCACGGTGCGGACGGCGGTGGCGGGCACCAGCAGCCCGGGGAGCATCGCCGCCTGCTCGATTTGCGCGGTGGCGAAGAACCCGGGCTTGAGCCGGTTCGCGCTGTTGGGGACGACCGCTTCAATCGTCAGCGCGCGGGTGTCGGCCACAATCGACGGCGAGACGTATCGCACCTGGCCGGTGAAGGTCTCGCCGGGATAGGCGTCCACCGCGAAGGTGACGGCACGGCCGGCCGCCACCACCGACACGTACTGCTCGGGCACGGTGAGCTCGACGCGGAGCGGATCCACCCGCATGACGGTGGCCACCTTGGTGCCGCGGGTCACATAGTCGCCGACCGAGACGAAGCGCTCGCCGACGACGCCCGCGAACGGGGCCCGCACGGTGGTGTCGGCCAGCGCCTTCTGCGCCAGCGTCACGCGGGCGCGAGCGGCGAGCAAGGCCTGGTATTGCTGGGCGGCGCCGTTGCGCGCCACGTCGTACTGGCGCTCGGCCGACTCGGTCTGGGCACTGCGCTGGTCGAACTCGGCCTGCGACAGCAGCTGCTGCGCGTGCAGCATGCGCGCGCGCTCGAACTCGGTGCGCGCCAGTTGCAGGGTGGCCCTGGCATTGGCCACTTCGGGCACCCGTTCCACCGCGAAGACGGCGCCGTTGGCAATGCCGAGCCGCGCCTCGATCTGCGCGGCGTTGGCCTGGGCCTCGACGGCCTGCGCCTCGCCTTCCGACGCGGCCAGGCGAACCAGGGTGTCGCCGGCACCGACGCGGGTGCCGCGCTCAACCGGCGTGGCGACGACGCGGCCGGCGACCTCCGCGGCGACGTCGGCGTCTTCCTGCGCGGTGAGCGTGCCGCTGACGCGGATGAACCGCCTGATCGGCTCCTCCACCACGTCAATGGCGGAGACGTTGACGGCGGCGGATTCGGCCGGCGTGTTCTCGGCGGTGGCGCCGGCGCGGTCGCAGGCGGTGGTCAGGACGGCCGTGACAAGACAAGCGAACAGGATTCGGCGGGACACGTGAGGCGCTCCTTCGGGCTTACTGCGATGAACGCCCGGACCTGACCGGGCGTGCGGATGGTGTGACGGCGCGGGCGCGCGTGGTCCGGGCGGCCACCGGCCGCCGGGCGGGTGGCGCCGCGGCGCCCTGCAGAAACTGGTCGACGTGCTGCCGCGCGAACGCGCGCGGGTTCTTGATCATCGGCAGCTTGGCGTCGATGGCGTGCAGCTGCCGCCACACGATCAACGGGCTGGTGAACGCGATCGCGAGCACCTGCGGGTCGGCGTCGCGCAGCCAGCCGTCGCGAATCAGGCGGCGCATGATGTCGTTGAGCCGCTCGCGGCCGTCGCTCATCCGCTCGATCAGGTTGATCCGCCCGGTGCGAGCCAGGCGAATGCCGTCCGACATCAGGATGCGGAACAGTTTCTGGTGCCGTGGGGCGGCGAAGTTCTCGAGGCTGGTGATCGCCAGGTCCTCGAGTACGGCGCGGCCGTCGGCGATCGGGCCGTCGGCGATCGGCGACAGCTGCGCGAGCTTGTTGGTGTGTTCGGCGAGGAGCAGCGCCTCGAACAGCGCCTCCTTGCTCTTGAAGTAGTTGTAGAGCGCGCTTTCGCGGACGCCCACCGCCGACGCCACGTCGCGGAGGCTGGTGCCGAAAAACCCCTTGTCGGCGAACAGGTCGAGGGCGGCGTCGAGGATGGCCTGGCGGGTGCGCTGCCCGTCGGCGTTGCGGGGACGTGCCATAAGAAATTAATGGTCGTTCATTTAGTTGACCGCTGTCAAGCAACCCCCTTCTGAACCCTGGCCCGGCCGGTCAGCGACGCCCGCGCCCCTGGCCGCGGCCGCGCTCGTTGCCCCGGTTGTCACGGTTGCCGCGCGAATTGCGGTAGCCCTCTTCGTAACCGCGCCGGAAGCCGTCCCGGTAGTCATCGTCGAACCGCGAGCCCCACCGGCCGTTGTCGGCCGAGCGGTATTCGCGCTGGCCCCGCGGATCGTAGCGATCGCCGTCGCGCGCATCGTCGCGGCCCTGGCGAAGGCCGTCGCGATAGCCGCTGTCGTACGCCGCCCGCTCGTTTCGCGAGTTGGAGTTGCGGCCGTTGTTGCCGTAGCCGCCCTGGTTGCCGTAGGTGTCGTAGGCGCAGCCGGTCAGCGTCGCCGCCAGGAGAACGACCATTGCAGACTTGAACATCATGACAAGACCCTCTGCCGTGCTGCTTGAGCAAGAGAGGTACCAGCAAATTCGTCCCAAAGTGTCCGGGGATTGAGACGAAACCGCCGGTTTTCGGCCATGGAAGTGGTCAGCGTCCCCCGCGCGACAGGTCAGCTGGCAGGGTCTTTGGATGTACCTTCAGGTATGAGCATGCGCATGGACGACCGCGGCGTGATCACCCCCTGCCCCGAGTGCGGAAAGCAGAATCGCATTGCGTTCGACCGCGTGGACCAGACCGCGCGATGCGCGCAGTGCCATGCCGGCCTGCCCTCACCAGCGGCGCCGGTGGAGGCGGCCACCGCCGTCGCGTTCGACGCGATCGTCCGGCAGGCGCCGATCCCGGTGCTGGTGGATTTCTGGGCGCCGTGGTGTGGTCCGTGCCGGATGGTGGCGCCCCAAGTGGAGGAAGTCGCGCGGCGCAATGCCGGCCGGGTCGTCGTCGTGAAGGTGAACACCGACGTCGTGCAGGAGGTGGCGGCCCGCCTCGGCATCAAGTCGATCCCGACGCTGGCGGTCTTCGCCGGCGGCCGGGAGGCGGCACGCACCTCCGGGGCGATGGGCGCCGACCAGATCGAAGCCTTCATTCAACAGGCCACCCGTTGACATACCATCAGGCGTGTCAAATCAACGGGAGGTAACGATGGAAGAACGGCGGCGGGCATCCTGGATCAGCGGATCGATCCTGGTTCGGGGTGATGTGGTCTCAAGCGAAGACCTGGTGATCGACGGCCAGGTGCAGGGCACGATCGAGCTGGGCGATCACAGCCTGACGATTGGTCCGGCCGCGTCGGTGGTCGCCGACCTTGCCGCCAGGTCGATCACCGTGAGCGGCACGGTGGTCGGCAACGTGATGGGCGCGGCGCGGGTGGAATTGAAGGCGACAGCGTCGGTGGAAGGGGACGTGAACGCGCCGACGTTCGTGATGGAGGAGGGCGCCAGCCTCAAGGGCAAGGTCGATACAGGGGATCGCAAGAGATGATCTGGTAATCTCGCGATTTGGTGGTTTCGTGATCTGAAATCTCCAAACCACGCAACCACCAAGTCATCTATCGACCTTTCGGCACCCAGGCCGCTGTCCATCTTCTCCGCCTGCATGCGGCCGGGGCCGGGTCACACCACGGTCAGTTCGGCCCGCTGGTTGAGGAACTCGCCGTAGCTGTCGGCGGCGGCGACCGCCGCGGCTTTCTGGCTCGGCGTGAGCGCCTGGTAAGGCGCCACCTCAATCAACACGACGTGGCCCTTCAGCGTGCGGCGCCAGCCGCCCGCCAGGCGGCCGTCGATGATGAGGTGATGGCTGAAGCCGCCGTTGCTGCGGGCCACGAGGTTGGCCGCCCGCGACGGCTCGAGGACGGCGCCGCGGTCGCGATAGGCGACGAGGTATTCGTCGTAGTTGGCGAGCAGGAACACGGCGGTGCCCTTCGACGCGGAGGCGGCGGCCGCGCTCGAGGCCCAATGGACGCGGCCGTCGAACATGGATTCCACGAGGGCCGGGGCCGCGGACGCGATGCCGGCGGCGGCGTCTTTCACGGTCAGTCCCGACCACCACGCGAAGTCCCTCAACGTGGCCGGACCGTGACTGCGGAAGTAGCGCGTCGCCAGCTCGGCGAGCGCTTCATCGCGGTCGAATGTCCGCGCCTCTCTCGGCACGCGCTCGTCCAGCAACGCATACGTGAATTGCTTGCCGCGGCGCGGTCCGCTGCAGATGATGCCTTCGAGCTCGGCGTGCATCATCAGGTAGGCGAGCTTCAGTCCATCCGCCGGCACCTTGGCGCGCTGGAGGTGCACGGCCAGTTCCGTGCGCGTGAGGTAATGGCGGCCGTCGAGTGCGCGCTGAAGCATGGCGCAACTGCGCGCGAAGATCTTCTCGTCCAGGCCGGCTTGTCGATAGTAGTAGGCGCTGGCAGCGTGCACGCGAGGGGCGCTCAGTTTCAACATCCAGCGGATGTCGGCCGGCGCCACGAAGTGCCACGTCGGCCGTAACACGTGCGTGCGGAGGATGGCGCCGTCGTTGAAGGCCTGCTCGACGTCGAGGTCGAGGAGGCCGCGGGCGCGGAGGCCCAGTCCCCACTTCGCCGCGGGAAAGTCCTGTGCCTGCATCGCCCCCAGCCACGACACGATGTCGGCGGGATTTCGGATGTCGGACTGCGTGAGCTTCTGGTTGCGGAGTCGTTGGGCGAGCAGATCGGTGGCGGGCATGTGGCGGACAGGACTCGAGTGGCCGGGACCATTCCCGGCCACCCGGCCAATTCTAGTTGCGGACCGTGACGGCGTCTTCGAACCGCACGCGCAGCACGGTGCCTTCCGGCAGGTGGACGTCCTTGCCTTCCGTGGCGACCATCACGCCGCCGCCGCCGATCAGGATGCCGGCAATCGCGCCCTTCACGCCGCCGAGAATGCCGCCGATGATGGCGCCGACGCCGGCGCCGGCGCCAATGCGGCCGATCTCACCCTTGAGCCCTTCGCTCTCGAGCGCCTCGGTGACGTGCGCGCGCACGTCGCGAACGCGGCCATTCACGGTCAGGCGCGTGAACTCGATGGTCAGGCTGCCCTTGCGATCCGTGCGGCTGGCGCGGTCCACCGATGACACGTAACCGGTGAGCAGGGAGCCCGCCGGCACGATCAGGTCGTTGCCCCGATACAGGTCAACGATCGTCGTCGCCTCGACGCGGTCCTCGACCTTCGCGGTGTCGGACGTGAGAGCCGTCTGCAGGCGGACGTCCAGTTCGCTCCCCGCCGGAATGGCGCGCGACTGCGAATTGGAATTACTGCCCGGTGAGTTCTGAGTATTGCCCCAGCGGCTGTCGCGCGGACCGCGTGTGTCGTTGCTGGTGCTGGAGTTCGGGCTGTTCACGCGCGTCATGAAGCGGTCGATCCGGTCGCTCAGGTCGCGGCGCTCGCGGGCGGTGACGGTCTCGCCGCGGCGCGCTTTCACGCGCATGTAGGCCAGGTCGTCTTCGAGTTCCTTCAGTTCACGGTAGTTGCCCGTCGGCTCGACGCGAGCCAGGGCGGTCTGGGCGTCCTGAACCTTGCGTTCCAGGGAGGCCATGTCGGTGCCGGTTTGTGTCTGCGCGAAGGTGACGCTGCCGGTCAGAAGCACCGCTGCGATCACGCCAATTCCCAATCTCATCGTTCACTCCCCGAGCGCGTCAATTGCGCTCGCGGTGGTTGAAAGAGCAAGTGTCGTGCCCGTCCAGACATGGGCAATTTCGGCCGCCAATTCGTCAGGGCTGCCCTTTCTGGGCACTCCGCTACCTATCTGCGCCGCCGTCGCGGGCCTATCCCGGCGGGACAGATGGCCCGGGTTTTGATATAGCCAAGGGAGAGGCTATCGAGATGAAACTGCAGAGCCGGCTGGCGCTTGTGTTCACCCTGATCGCGACCACCGTCGTGGCGCAGACCCGGGTGGTGCCCCCCAAGAACAAGTACACGCCCGAACAGGACGTGGAGATCGGGCGTGAAGCCGCAGCGGAGGTCAGGCAGCAATACCCGATCATCACCGACGACCAGATCGCGGGCTACCTCGATCGGCTCGGCAATCGCCTGGTGGACGCGGCGGCGCCGGAACTGAAGCGGACGCAGTTCGAGTATTCGTTCACCCCCGTCAACCTCAAGGACATCAACGCGTTCGCGCTGCCCGGGGGCCCGATGTTCGTCAATCGCGGGATGATCGAGGCCGCGACCGGTGAAGGCGAAGTGGCCGGCGTGATGGCCCACGAACTTGCCCACGTCCTGCTCCGCCATGGCACCGCCAACGCAACCAAGGCTCAGGGCTTCCAGATCGGCGCCCTCGCCGGCGCCATTGCCGGCGCGGTGATCGGCGGCGGCTGGGGCGAGGTCATCTCGCAGGGCTCGCAATTCGGGCTTGGCACCTGGCTGCTGAAATACAGCCGTGAGTACGAGAAACAGGCCGACCTCGTCGGTGTGCAGATCATGGCGCGCGCCGGTTACGACCCGCGCGAGCTGGCGAAGATGTTCGCGACCATCCAGAAGCAAAGCGGCGGCAACCCGCCGCAATGGCTCAGCAGCCACCCCGACCCCGGCAACCGCACGCAATACATCAACCAGGAAGCCGCGCTGCTGCGCATTGGCCCGCGGCCGGAGGAGAACGGCTTCGCGCGAACCCGCGCCCGCTTCGCCTCGCTGCCGCCGGCGCGAACCATGGCCGACCTCGAGCGCAACCCCAACACCTCCGGCGAAGGCACCCGCGAGCCGGTCTCGGTTGGCCGCGTCGGCGATCCGGTGCCGGCGCCATCACGCCAGTATCGGACCGTGCAGGGCGGCAAGCTGTTCCAGGTCAGCGTCCCCACCAATTGGACGGCGCTGACCACGAACAACGCGGTCAAGTACGTGCCGCAGAACGGCTACGGCCAGTCGCGCGGACAGGAAGTGATGACGCACGGCGTCGAGCTGGGCGTGACGCGCGCGTCATCGCGCGACCTGCAGCAGGCCACGGCCTCGCTGATTGACGGCTTCCTGCGCGGCAACGCGGACATGCGCGTGGCCGGGGCGCAGCAGAACGTGCGGCTCTCGAACCGGACCGCGATCCTGACGCCGCTCGAAGGGCGCTCCGCGCTGGGCGGCAGCGAACGGGTGGACGTCTACACGACGTTTCTCGCCGACGGTAATCTCTTCTACCACCTGTCGGTGGCGCCGGAGGAAGACCTCGACGAGTACAGCGTCGCCTTCAACCGCGTGGCGCGTTCGATCAAGCTGAACGACCGCTAGCCTGCCCTGAGCGAGCCAGGCTCCGCCTGCAAGGCGGAGCCTGGCGAGTCGAAGGGCTAGGGCTTGCGCGGTTCCAGCAGCAGCGCGTTGCCGACGTACTCCGTGATCGACAGGCGGCATGCGTTGTCACCGATGAAGCGGGTGGCATGCCACGTGTTCGCGGGCACGTAGACGACGTCACCTTCGCTCGCGATGAACGGGGCCTGTCCTTCGAACGAGTAGCGGATCTGTGCTGAAAAGACGAGCCAGGCCTCAGCGCTCTCGGCATGAAAGTGGCCCTTGTCGGCCGGGTTGAGCGGTGGCATGTTCTTCTCGTGCCCATAGATGACGAGCATTTCGGACTTGTCGTCGCGGACGAACCGGCCGCCGGCATACTTCTCGTTCTTAACCGCGGCCTCATGAATGTTCAGGTGCGGCTGGTTGAACTCGTCGTAGCGACCGGGAGTACGATTGATCGTCGCCGGCACCCACGTGGTGCCCGCGGCCGCGGCAGGCGGTTCCACCTCCTGCGGAAACAGCGTCTTGGCGCGCGCCACATTCACCACAAAGCGCAGGCTCGGCGCCGTGCCGGTGGTTTCGATCGAGTAGATCGTTTGCCGGGGGATGTTCACCAGTGAGCCGCGCGTGGCCGTGATCGGCGGCTGGCCTTCGATCTCGACGCGCACTTCCCCTTCGACTACCGCGAACCACTCGCGTGTATCGGGATGAAACCGCTGGCCCACCTTCGTGCCTGGCGCCGCGGAGAAGTACTCCGCCGTCAGCCGCCCATCGTCCACCAACAGCTCACGCCAGTTGGCCTGGCCCTTGTGCCTGGCTTTGAGATCCGCGAGCTTCACCCACGGCTTCTGCGGCGGCGTGTAGCCGGGCGTCTTCGTCGGCTTTGGCGCCCAGACGGTGGTGGGCACCGGACGTGGCGCGGCAGCCGGCTGCTGGGCCAACGCATCGGCAGCACATCCGGCAATCAGTACGACAACGACGACAGGCAGTATCTTGCGCATGAGGTCTCCCCGCTTCACGCAGTGCATCTTATCCTTCACCGTGTAAGAAGTCCGCCGAACACACGGCGAAGATCGCGGTTTTCCTCAAACATCGTCCGAGGCACGCTTCTTGGAAGCTTGATCGGCATGAGCTCGTCTCATGGAGGTCACGAAATGAAAATAGCAAGTTCCTCAGCCGCGATTCTCGGACTCGTCGGCGGCGTTACGCTCGGCATGTGGATCGGAGTCGCGATGACGACGGCCCGCGACGCCGCGCAAGCCCCGGTTGCAACGGCGTCGGCGGTCGCGGCGCCGGCGGCCGAGCCGGTCACGGTGGCGCCGAAACGCCTGGCCAGGATCTCTCACGTGAGGCCGGTCACGGTGGCGCGCCCGGCAACGCCGGATGCGGCGCCGAAACTGGTGATGACTATTCCGGTGTCGGCGCCTGAACTGCACGATCGCATGAAGCCGGTGCTGGCCCGCGGCACCAGGATTCCGCTGGCGGTGGAAGGCTTCAGGGACGCCGAGCAGTTCGCGACCCTCGCGCACGCGGCGCGCAACACGCAGGTGCCGTTTATCCTGCTCAAGCATCGCGTGCTGGCCGAAGGGCAGTCGCTCGAGGCGGCCATCCGCGCATCGAAGCCGGAGATTGACGCGCGGCAGGAAGCGGCGCGCGCCCGGATTGAGGCCAAGGCCGACATCGTCGCGCTGTCAGCCACGGATTGAAAACAGCCGCAGATTAGAATAACAGCCACAGATTAGCCACGGATTAAGCACAGACTCATCTGCGTCTAATCCGTGTTTAATCTGTGGCTGTCTTCGTCTGTGGCCTGAAATCCAGGTTGGCCGTAATCCGTGTCCCGTCGGCGTGAAACGCGGCGGCGAGCAAGCCGTTGCGGCGCCCGGCTTCCTGCAGGTCGTGATTGCCGAGGTTGATGTTCAGCAGGTCGATGTACCACGGCAGCTTGGTCTCGTCCATCACGTAGGTCTCGACAATCTCCATGGCAATCGGCAGCGTGGTGGTCTTCGACACGTCGTGGACGTCACGATTGGCCGCCTTCAGCAGCTTCTCGTATTCCTCGGCGAGCAACCGCGCGCACAGCTCGCGGGTGAACACATCCCCGGCCTTCACCCCGTCGTCATCAGCCGTCAGCGTCGCCTTCTTGTGCAGCCACTCCCACAGGATGCTGAGTCGAATTTCGCCCGTCGCCATGTCTTCCATCAGGTACAGCACATCGTCGTTGCCGAAGAAGTCGGCGGGCTTCAGCGCGGCGGCTTGCAGTCCCTGCTCGAAGGCGTTGCCATACTGGATGGCCACGCTGATCAAGTCGCGGGCGCCGCGGACGGTGCGCGGCGCCGGCTCCAGTTGCGTCAGTCCTTCCGCGTCTTCGCCGCTGTAGGTCAGCGCGGGGAACGCGCGGCCCAGCTGGTTCGGCTCGCCGGCCCGCTCCCACACCGGCCGGACGATGTGGACCATCTTCCAGTGAGCGACCCACTTGCCACTCGCGCCCTCGCGCTGTTCGCGCTCGGCGCCGGTCAGTGCGCGCTTCATGCCGGCGGTCACGCCGGCTTCCGACCCGACGGGGATGTTCGGCTCCATGCCGCCTTGCCACAGCGCGAACCGCCCCGAGCGGTCGGGCGTGTTCACCGCCCGGCGCACGCGGTCCTCGTAGTGGCGCATGTAGCCGTAGGTCATCGTGATGGCGTCGATGTTCGGGTTGATGAAGCCGGCGTCCCACGCCATCGCGTCCGACACGCTGTTGATGTAGTCCCAGCGGCCGGTGTTGAAGCCGACGAAGTGGAGGCCGAGCGCGGCCCTGATCTCCATCAACTGGAAGCAGGCCTCGATCTGTTCAACCAGCACGTAAGCCTTGATCGTGCCCGCTGGAAGACCCAGGTGGGCTTCGAGCGCCGACAGGATGTCGTTCCACAGGGCCGCTTCCTCGGCGGTCTGGATTTTCGGCAGGTAGAGGACCACCGACGAACCCGCGGTTCGGAGGCGTTGCTGGTTGTTGACGATGAACAGCGTCGCATCGACGATGGAGGCGGAAAAGCCTTCGCCGCTGGCGAGGCGAATGTGCCGATCGTCGAGGTGCAGGCCGCGGGCGCGGAAGATCTTCGTGGTGAAGCCGAGTTGGCGGCGCCAGTCGTCGATGATCGGCCGCTGGAAGAAGCCGGCGGCCCACTGCTTCATCTCCGCGGCCACTTGTTCGGCCGCCTTCAGGAACACCGGGTCGCCGTGAATCGCCAGCTTGAGATTGCGCTGGTTATCCAGCGACATCGTCGAGACCTGGCCGAGCGCGTCTTCGCCGTCGAACATCCAGCCGTCGGCGCCGGAGAGCAGCGCGTAGGCCACGTTGCGAATGCTCGCTTCCATCGGCGCGTGTGGGCGCGCGGCCGGACCGGTGCCCTGAATCCACTGGCGTTGAAGGTCGGCGGGGATCTCACCGCCGTCGAACTTCCCTTCACGAGCGTCGCCAACGGTGATGCGCGTGCGCCCGATCACCGAGGCTGGATCGAGAAAGCCGATCCGCTGCCGGCCGGCCGCGCGCGCGCGCCGTCGCGCGATCCGGGCGTCCATTAATGCCTTGCGGTCGCGATCGAAATGCGCGAGGTGTTCGAGGGCGGCAATCGCCGCCGGGGTCAGGACATCGGCGTAGTCGGTTTCGAGCGTGCCTCGAATCTCGAGCACGCGGGCGGCAGTGGTCATTTCGGGACTCTCCACATCAGGATTTCGGCCTCGTCCACTTGCCGGCGTTCATCGGGCGGCCAGCCCGGCATCGGGAACTGGTGCGAGACGATGCGCGTGCCGGCCTTGAGCGCGCGAAGCGTCGGGATCAAGCGCTTCATGATGCTGGGCGAGAGATACAGCGTCACGACCGTGGCTTCGCTCAGGTCCGCTTCGAAGAGGTCGCCCACCTTGAACATCACTCGGTTGGCGACTTCGGCGTCGTTGGCGTTGCCCCAGGATTGCGCCACCAGCCGCGGGTCAATCTCGATGCCGACGCCCCTGGCGCCGTACTTCTGCGCCGCGATAATCGGAATGCGCCCATCGCCCGATCCAAGGTCGTAGACGACGTCTTGTGCGGTGACGCCGGCAAGCTGGAGCATCGCATCGGCGATGACGTGACGGGTGGGGTTGAAGTAGATGTCTGGCGTCCGCCCTTCGACTCGCCCCGCGAGTCCCTGACCGCGGGGCTCGCTCAGGGCAGGCGCCGTCAGTGCAAGCACGACACTCACGGCAAACAGGAAGCGGGCAGGCATGCCGGACGCTAGTATATGGCGCCACTTGGGTATACTCGGCGCATGCCGAAGCTCCTTCTGTTCGCCTGTGCGGTGCTCATTAGCTCCAATTCATTTGCGCAGGCCGTGGGTGGGCCCGAGAAAGGCCGCGCGGTCGCGGGCGATCCTGGCATTTCTTCGATGGTGGTGATGGACCGGCCCGACTTCCGAGTGCTGCGCGACTGGGCCGAACCCGGCGCTGTCCGCCGGATGCACAACCACGCCGACGCGACCTATCACGTGTTCACGCTGGTCACCGGCCAACTGGTGCTGACCATTGAAGGCCAGGAGCCGGTCGAGGTGAAGCAGGGCGACGTGGTCGAGTTGAAGGGCGGTGCCATGCACACGTTCAAGAACACTGGCACGGTCACCGCCACGATCGTCGAAGTGTTCGGCAAGGCACCGAAGGCGTAGCAGCGCTCCTACTGCCCTGGCCAGCCCTTGTCGATCGGCTTGGCCGGGTCGGCCGTGATCTTCACGTCGGCGCAGTGGTGGTAGGTGTAGCCGCCGTCCTTGTTGTAGCCGTGCTCCTCCATGAACTGCACGATCTGCAGCGTGCACTTCTCGCAGTTGATGTTGGGCAGTTGCACGTCGGTCTCGTAGGGATCCGCCGGCTTCGCCTTGTGGATGAACAGGCCATCAGCCAGCACCGGGCGCTGCGGCGCGCTCTGGATGGCGCCCGACACCGACCACGGCCCCTTTTCGGTCTCGCGGGTGACCGCCACCGGATCCGGCGGCAGCTCCTCGCGCGACCTCACAGCCAGCGCGACGCGATAGAAGCCGGGATGGTAGATCGTCTCCATCAACTTGATGTGGAGCTTCGACCCGCCGACCGCCTGGCCGACGATGCCGCTGGGCGTTCCGGCGTTGGCCGATGTGCCGCCGCAGGGCCCGAGCTTCTGCGGATCGCCGCGGTTGTCTTCCACCAGCCACGAGGCCGGTTCGAGCAGTTTGAAGTGCGCGTTGGCAAGCGCGGGCGCAACGCCCGCGAGCAGAATGGCAACCGACAGTAGCCGGACAGTTCTCATACTTCCCCCGCAGGGATTATAGGGGTCAGGCCGCGAAAAACGCCCTTTGGTAATCGCTGAAAGGGCGTTTTTCGCGGCCTGACCCCACTACGCCCTCGGCAGCTCGAGGCGGGCGCGGACGCCGCCTAGGGGCGACTCGTGGAGTGAGATCGCGCCGCCGTAGAGTTCGGCAAGGTCGCGCACAATCGCCAGGCCCAGGCCCGACCCCGGCGCCGCCTCGTCCGCCCTCACGCCACGCCGCAGCACCGCGTCGCGCAGCGACGGGTCCAGCCCCGCCCCATCATCGTCCACTGAGATGATCACGCGGCCTGGCGCCAGTTCCGAAGCGATGGTGACGCGCGCCTTCGCCCACTTGCAGGCGTTGTCCACGAGGTTGCCGACCATCTCATCGAGATCCTCGCGCTGCCCCTGCACGAAGTGCTCGTGCGAGACGTTGACCTCCACCTTCACGCCCCGCTCGGCGTGCAGCATGAGCATGGTCCGGGCCAGACCGTCGGCCGACGTCAGCACGTGGCAACGCACACCGGGATTGCCGCCCGACGCCGAGGCCCGCGCCTGGGCGAGGTGGTAGTCCACCTGACGGCGCATGCGATCCACTTGCCGCGTGATCCCATCCGCCAGATCCGTGTGGCCGGTGGCCCTGGCGTGCCCGGCCTCCTGATTGAGCACCGCCAGCGGCGTCTTCAGGCCATGCGCGAGGTCGCCCGCCTTGCTGAGCGCCCGCTTGACCCGCGTCTCGCGATCGTTCAGCAGCGAGTTGAGGTCGTTGACGAGCGGCTGAATCTCCGCCGGGTACTCCCCCTCGAGCCGGCTGTCTCGCCCCTCTCTCACCCCATGCAGGCGCACACGTAGCGCCTCGAACGACGACAGTCCCCGGCGCACCTGCACGAACCCGGCAACCAGGCAGACAATGGTCACGATCGAGACGGGCACCAGGTTCTCGAAGATGCGGTGAAACACACCGGGCGCCTGCGGATGCAGGAGCATGAGATGCGTCAGGAACAGCCCCGCCAGCGTGAACAGCCCCGCGGTCCACAGCGCCGCGCCAAGCAGAATCCGCGCGCGCAGCGACAGCAGCCGCTTCATGACTGCTCCTCGATGCGATAGCCCATGCCGCGGACCGTGTCGATGTAGGGCCCGCCCAGCTTGCGCCGGAGCCGCGCCACGAACACTTCCACCGTGTTCGAGTCACGGTCGAAGCCCTGCGAGTAGATGTGCTCGGTCAGCTCGCCCTGCGAGACGATGCGGCCGCGGTGATGCATGAGGTACGAGAGCACGCGAAACTCGTGGCTGGTGAGCTTGACGGGCACGCCGCCCACGGTGACGCGCGCACCCCGCGGATCGAGCACCAGCGCGCCGATGCGGATCTCGGGGGTCACGTGTCCGCTGGCCCGGCGAATCAGCGCGCGCAGGCGCGCCAGCACTTCCTCGGTCTCGAACGGCTTCGCCATGTAGTCGTCGGCGCCGCCGTCGATGCCCTGGACCTTCTCGTGCCAGCTCCCGCGCGCGGTCAGCACCAGCACCGGCGTGCCGATGCCGGACTCGCGCCAGCGGCGCAGCACGGTCAGGCCGTCAACCTTCGGGAGACCCAGATCGAGGACCACTGCGTCGTATCCCTCGGTTCGTCCCAGGAAATCCGCGCGCTCGCCATCCACCGCGCAATCCACGGCGTAGCCGGCCCCGCTGAGCGCGTTGGCCAACTGCTCCGACAGGGCGGCTTCGTCCTCAACTACCAGTATTCGCACGGGTTCTCTGGATGCTCGGCTCTGACCCCTGCATTCTGCCTGCACTGTAGCTGAATGGCGCCTGAACGCGCCCTTCACGGACGGTTCAGGCCAGACCCGCTACGCTGGCCGTCCAATGCGCACTGGATCCCGAACGCTCCTGGTCATCGCCATCGTCGTGGTGGTCGCGCTGGCCCTCGCCATCCATCTGTACGGGCCCTCGATCGGGCGCACCATTCACGGAGGTTAGTAGGTCATGTTGAAAAAGGTCACGTTTCTTCTTGCCGTCGTCGCACTCTCGACGGGCGTTGCCGCCCAGGACAAGAAGCCGGTCACGGTCGCCGACTTCGCCGGCACCTGGAACATCGAGATGATGAGCCACCAGGTGGCGCTGGTCGTTGAGCCGGCCGAAGGCAACAAGGTAACGGCAACCATGATGATGATGGGCCGCGACCTGCCACTGAAGGGCGAGCTCGCCGATCGCACGCTGACGCTGGTCGGCGTCAACTCCGAAGGAACATCTGGGGCCGCGACACTCTCCGCGGGTCCGAGCCTCGCCGATGCCGCCGCTCAACAGGCCGCCAAGCCGATCACCGCCACGCTCCAGGATGACGGGACGCTCACCGGCGAAATGATGACCAACCAGGGTCCCGTCAAGTGGACGGGCGAGAAGCTGGAGACGAAGAAGAAGCCCCAGTAACGACGGCCGCCATGTTCCTCACGAAGAAGCACCTGTCGCGGCGGGCGGTCTTGAAGGGGATGGGCGCGACGGTCGCCCTTCCCTTTCTCGAGGCCATGGTGCCCAGCGTCCGCCTTCGCGCCTTCGGCGCTTCGGCGCGACAGACTCGCCAGCCTTCAAGGCTCGTCTGCATCGAGATGGTGCATGGCGCGGCGGGCAGCTCTCCGTGGGGCATCACGCAGAATCTGTGGGCGCCGGCGGCAGCTGGCAGAGACTTCGACCTGTCGCCGACCAGCCTGCGGCCCCTCGAGCCGTTCCGCCAGCACCTCACCATCATCAGCAACACCAACGTGCCGAGCGCCGACCCGACCGAGGCGCGTGAGATTGGCGGCGATCACTTCCGGTCGAGCGCCACCTACCTCACGCAGTCGTACCCCAAGCGGACCGAGGGCGCCGACGTCAAGGCCGGTATTTCGCTGGATCAGTTGTACGCGCAGCGCTTCGGTCAGGACACGCCGATCCCCTCGATGCAACTCTGCATCGAAAGCGTGGATCAGTCAGGCGGATGCGGCTACGGCTACTCGTGCGTGTATACCGACGCCATCAGTTGGGCGGCGCCGAACAAGCCGCTGCCGATGATTCGCAACCCGCGAGTGGTGTTCGATCAGATGTACGGCGTGTTCGGCACTGGCAGCACGGCGGAGGAACGGCGCGAGCGGCGCAATGAAGACCGCAGCATTCTGGACTTCGTGCAGCGGTCCACCAGGCGCCTCGGACAGTATCTCGGCGCGGCGGATCGCGCGCGGCTGTCGGACTACCTGGAGAACGTCCGCGAAGTCGAGCGCCGGGTCGAGGCGGTGGAGGCCCGCAACGGCAGCGGCGAACCGCGCGAACTGCCCGGCGCGCCAGACGGGATTCCGGATTCGTTTGCCGATCACGTGAAGCTGATGTTCGACCTGCAGTTGCTGGCCTTCCAGTCAGACATCACGCGCGTATTCTCGTTCAAGCTGGGACGCGATGGCTCGAACCGGGCATTCCCGGAGAGCGGTGCCAACGGCGCCTTCCACATCATGTCGCACCACAGCGAGAACCCGGCGCGCATCCGCGATTTCGCGAAGGTCAACACTTATCACGTGAGCATGCTGCCGTACTTCCTGAAGGCGTTGCAGGACACGCCGGACGCCGACGGCCGCACGATGCTCGACAACACGGCGCTGATCTACGGCTCGCCGATGGGCAATCCCAATCAGCACAACCACAAGCGGGTGCCGTTCCTGATTGCCGGCCATGCCGGCGGCGCGCTCAAGAGCGGCGTGCACCTCAAGGCAAAGAACGGGACGCCGCTGTCGAACGTGATGCTCAGCTTGCTACACTCGCTCGGCTTGGACGACCTCAGGAGCTTCGGCGACAGCGAGGACACGTTCGCGTGGGAGTAATCCGGCACGCCTTCCGCGCGATCCGGCATTCGCCCGGGCTGGCGGCGGTGGTGATCGTTTCGATCGGCGTCGGCATCGGCGTCAACACCGCGGTGTTTTCGTGGCTTCAGGCGGTGACCCTGCGGCCGCTGCCGGGCGTCAGCGGCGGCTCCAGCTTCTACACAGTGGAGCCAAAGGCCGACACGGGCACCTTCCCCGGCATCTCGTGGCTCGAATACCGGGATCTCGACGAGCGCCTGGAAGCCTTCGAGGACCTGCTGGCTTTCCGCATGGCGCCGATGAGTGTCGGCGAGTCGAGCCGGACCGAACGGACCTACGCCCTCCTCATCTCCGGCAACTATTTTCAGGTCCTCGGCCTTCGCCCGGCGGCCGGCCGCTTCGTCGAGCCGCGCGAGGCCGTGCGCGCCGGCGGCGATCCCGTGGTCGTGCTTTCCCACGACTACTGGCAAACCCATTTCAGTGGAGATCCAGGCGTGGTCGGCCAGCGCCTGCGCGTCAACGAGCACGAGCTCACGATTGTGGGCGTGGCGCCCGAGGGCTTCCAGGGCACGATCATGGGCCTTCAATTCGATCTCTGGATACCCGCGACCATGGCGCCGTCGCTGATGGCGGGATCCCGCGAGCTCGAGGATCGCGGGCAGCGCGGTTACACAGTGATGGGCCGCCTGCGCGCCGGCGCCGGTGAAGCGCAGGCGCAGACCGCGGCGGCGGCGACGATGCGCGATCTGGCCGTGGCCTACCCGCAGACCAACGCCAACCTGTCGGTCGAGATCCGGCCCTACTGGCGATCGCCGCGAGGGCCACAGCAGATGATCACGGCCGCCCTCGGCATCCTGCAGGCCGTGATGCTGCTGGTGCTGTTGGCGGTGTGCGGCAACACCGCCAACCTCGTGCTAGCGCGCGCGACCTCCCGCCAGCGCGAAGTGGGCGTCCGGCTCGCGCTCGGCGCCGGCCCGGGCGGCGTGATGCGCCTGCTGTTGGCGGAGAACCTGCTGCTGGGCGTCCTGGGATCGGCGCTCGGCATTGTCATCGCCTGGTGGGGCACTGAAGCGCTGCGGGCGATGCCGGCCTACGGCGCCCTGCCGGTGAAGTTTCAAACCAGCGTTGACGGCATGGGACTGCTCTTTGCCATCGCGCTGGGTCTCGGGTCCGGATTGCTGTTCGGCGCCGCGCCGGCCATCCAACTCGCCCGTCTCGATCCCCAGCAGGCGCTTCGATCGGGTTCCAAATCGGCTGGGCGGAGCGCCATGCGCGACGGCCTGATGGCCCTGCAGGTGGGCCTCGCCCTGCTCGTGCTGATCGTCGCCGGGCTGTTCTTCCAGGGCTTCGTCGAAACGCGCGAAACCGATCCGGGATTCAAGGCGGAAGGCCTGCTGCTGGCCGCCTACGACCTGAGCGGGCGCCCTGCGGCGGCCGACGGCTGCGGCAACTGCCTGAGCCAGTTTGCGACCCGCCTGCTCGAGCGGTTGCGGAACGTGCCCGGCATCGAAGCGGTGGCACTCGCGTCCTCGATACCGCTCGACATCCACGGGTTGCCCCTGCGAACCTTCACACTCGAGGGACGGGCGCAGACCCAGGAAGCGCCCGATCGGGCGCTCAGCAACACGGTCAGTAACGACTACTTCAGGGCGATGGGCGTGCCGATCGTGGCCGGAAGTGACTTTGCCGCCATGAACGACACCACCACGGGACCGCAGGTGATGGTGAACCAGGAGTTCGCGCGCAGGTTCGTCACCGGCGAAGTGGTTGGGCGGCGGCTCGAATACCGAAACCGGTCGTTCACCATCGCGGGCGTCGTCCGCGACTCTACCTACGAGGCATTCGGCGAACCGCCGACGCCGGCGATGTACTTCGCCTTCCGCGATCGTCCCTCGGTGCTGGCCGAGATCCACTTGCGGGCGAAACCTGGAATGGAGGTCACGTTCGCGGCGGAGATTCAGCGCGCGGTCCGCGAGCTGGATGCGGGGCTCCCCGTCTACAACGTGCGGACGATGACCGAGCACATCGACCGGAACCTGTGGCTGCGCAAGATTCCGGCGCGGATGTTCCTGGTGATTGCGCCGCTCCTGCTCGCGCTGGTGTCGATCGGCATCTACGCGGTGGTGGCCTACTCGGTGGCGCACCGCACGGCGGAAATCGGCGTGCGGGTCGCGCTGGGCGCGACGGCCGGCCGCGTCGTGAAGCAGATCGTGAAAGAGACCATGGCGGTGATCGCCGTGGGCACCACGCTCGCCCTCGTGCTCGCGGTCATGGTGGACCTCCACCTGTTCGCGGGCGGCGCCGGCGACCTGCCGATCCTGCTCGGCGTGCCGGCGCTGCTGCTGAGCATCGCGCTGGTGGCGTGCTGGCTCCCCGCCCGCCGCGCGACCCTGGTCGATCCCATCGCCGCGCTTCGCTCGGAGTAGCCGGCGGCGTTCTGACTTCGGACGCGTCAGTGCGGCAGGCGTTCCCGGAAGTACCCGTACAACCACGTGCCGGTGACCGCACTCACGAGCGTGATCGCGACGGCGCCGTAGCCGGCGCCGATCTGCGCGAACAGCGGGCCTGGGCAGGCGCCCGTCAGCGCCCAGCCAAGACCGAAGACCAGCCCGCCATAGATCTGCCCCTGGTTGAAGGTCTTGTCCCGCACCACCACTTCTTCGCCGGCCAGCGTCTTGATCTTGAAGGTCTTGATCAGGAACACGGCGCACATGCCAACCATCACGGCGGTGCCAATCACGCCGTACATATGGAACGACGAGAGCCGGAACATCTCCTGGATGCGGAACCACGAGACAATTTCGGCCTTCACGAACACGATGCCGAACACGGTTCCGACGGCGAGGTATTTCAGGTTCTCGAGCACGCCTTCGCCGGCCACCTGTTCGTTCGGGGCCTCGCAGACGAACGGCCGGCCCAGGGCGTCAAGCATTGGAACTGTTTCTTTCATGAATGTGACCGCGACTACAACAGCCGGAGCACCATGGGCAGAATTACCCAGGTGCCGGCGAAGCCCCCGACCATGAAGGCCAGGGTCGCCACCAGTGACGGCCATTGCAGGTTCGACAGGCCCATGATGGTGTGACCGCTCGTGCAGCCGCCGGCCCAGCGCGTCCCGAAGCCGACCAGCAGGCCGCCGATCACGAAGAACACCAGCCCCCGTGGCGTGAACACACCGCCGGCGCCGAAGAGGTCGGCCGGCATGAGCCCGCTGAATTCATGCACGCCCATGGCTTCCAGATCGGCGCGGGTGGACGCCGCGATCCGGATCGGCTCAGGGTTCGACAGGAAGTTCGTGGCGATGAGGCTGCCCAGCAACACGCCGGCCACGAAGAACAGGTTCCAAGCCTCCTTGCGCCAGTTGTACTTGAAGAACGGGATGTTCGCGGGCAGGCACGCCGCGCAGATGTGCCGGAGGCTGGACGAGATGCCGAACGACTTGTTGCCGAGCAGCAACAGCGCCGGCACGGTGAGGCCGACGCACGTGCCCGCCACGTACCAGGGCCAGGGGCGAGAGATCAGTTCGAGCATCACGGCGGCCGATCCCTTTCGACTCCCGGGAGCTTAGCTAATCATCACCTTCCGCGGATGCTGCGAGTTGTCCTCGAGAAACGTCTTCTTGTTCACGAGTTCCGCTTCCGTCGGCTGCACCGTGCCGGTCGCATCCGTGACGCGCGACATCACGGTGTGCTCGCCGGCGGTGGCCCCGTTCCATGTGTAGTTGTAGAGTTTCCACCCGTACTTCGCCGTCGTTGACGGGTCGGCGGTCGCCGCCTGCCACGGGCCCTCGTCCACCTTCACTTCCACCGACTTGATGGGCGTGCCGTCGTTCAGCACGATGGTGGTGACCTTGTGGGCGTTGCCGTTCCTGGTGACGCGGGCGACGAACGACTTGAGCTGCTGGTGGGTAATCGCGCTCTCGACCCACTTCAGCTCGCCGTTGATCATCTCGCCCTTGAGCGTGCGGTACCAGTTCGCCTGGAACTTGCCGAGGTAGGGATCCGACTGCGCGACGATCTCCGACAGCCACTTGACGTTCGGGGCGCCGTACCAGCCCGGTACGATCAGGCGCAGCGGCGCGCCCTGGTGCTTGGTGAGCGGCTCGCCGTTGAGCGCAAACGCCAGGAACGGCTCGGGCGACAGCGCGCGGTCGCGCTGGATGCTGCGGCCGTACTGCTGCTCGACGTCGAAGTTGGTGCCGCGGAAGTTGACGGTTTCCTTGCCGCGGTCGGCGCCGAAGAACACGATCTCGCGCGCATCAGCCTTGAGGCCGGCGCTCTCGAGCACCGTCTTGAGCGGCACGCCGGTCCAGCGGCCGTTGCCGACCAGGCCCTGCACCGGGCGGCGGTTGCCCGAACATTCGAAGCCGGCGATCAGCTCGGTGCTGCCCATCTTGCGCAGCTCGTCGATGGTCAGCGACTTCGGGGTGTTCACCAGCCCGCCGACTTTCAGGCGATAGGCGGCGGCATCGACCTCGGGGTGGCCGTAGTGCTGCGTGGTGAAGAACTGATCCTTCGGCGTGAACGCGCCGCTCAGCGTGCGCGTGTCGAACAATCGGCGATCGACCGCCGGCGACGGGTTGAAGGTCGGCGGAAATTCGGTGAAGGGCACCACGGTTTCGCCCTGCGCCAGCGCGAGGAGCACCCAATCGAAGTTGGCCGCCGCCCCGAGCGCCGCCATGGCCAACCCGGTCTTCATCACGTCACGACGGTTCATCTCGCTCATAGGCCCTCTGGTCCGGCTAAAGCCGGACACTACATTCAATGTGGCGTCCGCCTTTAGGCGGCCTAGCACGTCACGCAACGGTTGTTGTTCTTGCTGCCCAGCTTCATCAACAACGCGATGGTTTCCGGAATCGCCGACAGGCGCTGCACCGGACCGTTGGCCATGTCGGCGGTGGTCTGGCCGCTGCGCGCCACGGCCTTCACGTCGGCGCCCTTGCTCACCAGGTACAGGATCATCTCGTTGTCGCCGCGCGCCGCGGCGTGATGGAGCGGCGTGTAGCCGTCGTTGTCGCGGTGGTTGACGTCGGCGCCGAGCTCTTCGACAAGGTACTTGATCACCGCCATCCACGCCTCCGGCGCGTGACGATGGGCGTTACCGGCGAAGCCTTCGCCGTATTCAACACCGGCCGCGGCGTGAATCGCGAATGCGCCCGGGCCGCCGGCCGGGATCACCGGGGCGTCGTACTTCTCCATGCTGGCTTCGGCCGTCGGCATGATCGCGCCGCCGGCGCCCTGCGGCTGGCCACCGGGGGCGCCCGGAGGTCCACCGCCGCCGCGCCGGATCTGCTGCGCGGGCGCCATGGTCGGGATGTTCGGGTCGGCGCCGTACGCGGCCAGCAGCTTCATGGCCAGCAGGTCGGTGCCGTAGGCCGCGCGCCAGAACGCCGTCGAGCCCGACGTGTCGGCGAGGCCGCAGTTGCGGTTGCCGCAGCCGGTGTAGACGAGGTACCACGGATGCGAGACGATGCGGTGATTGGGGTTGGCGCCCTTCTCGAGCAGCGACTGCATCACCTCGAGGTAGGTGTGCTTCTGCAGCTCCATTTCCTGCGGCTGCGGGAAGCGCGTGCGCGGCTGCCAGGGCGTGTTGACGGCGGCCCACAGCGGCGACACGCCGTTGTTCTTGGCGGCGATGTTGGCGTTGGCGCCGCGCGTAATCAACATCATCGCGATGTCGAACTGGCCGTTGATGATCGAGGTGAGCAGCGGCGTGGTGCCGTCGCCGGCGTTCTGCTGGTCGATGTTGGCGCCGCCGTCGAGCAGCGCTTCGGCGGCGTCGATGTAACCCTGGCGCGCGGCGTGCAGGAGCGCCGTCATGCCGCCCTTGGTGGCCACCGGCGGGTTGATCTCGTCGGGATTGAAGTTGCGCTGGTTGGGATCGACCGGCGCGTTCGGGTCGCGCGCCGGAATCTTACCCGAGCGCACGATCTCGCGGCCGGCCTGGATGGCGGCCTGCACCTGGCTGGGGGAGGCCTTGCCTTCGGAGTCCTTGCCGACGAAGCCTTCAATCACCTTGCGCTGGCGATCCGCGGCGGCGCGGTCGAGGGCGTTGAACTTGGGGATGTCGATCACCTTGGTGGTGATGCCGGCGTCGGCGCCGCGCTTGATCAGCGCCTTGATCGCTTCCACGCGGTTGAGGCCGGCGGCAAAAATCAGCGGGGTCTGGCCGGCTTCGGCCTCCTTGGCGTTCACGTCGGCCTTGGCGTCGGCGAGGATGTTGATCAGGTCGGCGCTGCCGGCCGAGGCGGCCATGTGCAGCGCGGTGACGCCACTGGTGGTGGTCCGGGCGTTGACGTCGGCGCCGGCCTTGAGTAGGGCCCTGGCGACCGGCGCGCTGGCCGACTTGCCGGCGAGGTGCAGCGGCGTGTACTGCCCGATGCGCGTCACCGCGGCGATGTTGGCGCCCGCGAAGATCAGCATGTCGGCCAGTTCGCCGTCGCCGCGTTCGGCGGCCCAGTGCAACGCGCTCATGCCGTCGCCCTGCGCGCCGTTGACGTCGGCGCCCTGCTTGAGCAGGTCACGGACGGCGGCCTTGTCGCCGCGCATGGCGGCGTCAGCGACCGGCGAGACCTGCTGCTGCGCGCCCAGCGCTGCGGTGAGCACGAGCGCGATTACGAGGTTGATCGAAACGTGACGCTTCATCCGGCTCTCCTGATGCAAACGGGGCGGCACTGAAGTGCCGCCCTTCTGGCGCGAAGATCCCGGGCCCCGGGGCCCGGGTCCCGGTTGTTACTTACTAAACCGCTGCGGTCGTCGGCATCGCCTGCGTGAGCGAGAGCTCACCAGTACTGTCGCCGAACGTCTTGAGGTCGTCCAGGCCGAGGGCGTGGCCCATGGTCAGGAACGCGTTGGCCATCGGCGTATCAGCCGCGGCCTTGATGTGGAGGTTGCCCTTGAGCGCGCCGTTGGCGTGGCCGAGGAGGACCAGCGGGCAGCGGCGGTGATTGTGGACGTTCGGGTCGGCCATCGGCGAGCCCCACACGATCAACGTCTTTTCCAGGAGGTTCTGGTCGCCGTCCATCGAGTCCTTCAGGCGATCGAGGAGGTACGGCAGCTGGCCGACGCGGTACTTGCAGATCTTGTTGAACTCCAGGATCCGGTCTTCGCGATCGCCGTGGTGCGAGGCGGGGTGGAACGGCTGGAGCGATCCGCTCTCGGGGAACACGCGGTTCTGCGAGTCGCGGCCGGTCTTGAACGAGATGATGCGCGTCATGTCGGTCTCGAGCGCGAGCACCTGCAGGTCGAACATCAGCTTCATGTGCTCCGAGAACGAGTCGGGCACTCCAGCGGGCGCTTCGGGCAGGGCGCGGGCTTCACCGCTGGTGTTGCGGGCCTCGATTGCCTGGATGCGGCGCTCGATCTCACGGACGTTGTTCAGGTAACGATCGAGGCGGGTCTTGTCGCCGGTGCCGAGTTCCTTGCGGACGCTGGCGACTTCCCCCTGGATCCAGTCGAGGATGCTGCGGCGCGACTTGCGGCGGGCGTCGCGGTCCGCCGGCGTGCCGCCGGTGCCGAACAGCATGTCGAAGGCCACGCGCGGGTCGCGGATCATCGGCAGCGGCTCG